>NC_015185.1:0-300000 GCF_000191045.1 Desulfurobacterium thermolithotrophum DSM 11699 | reverse complement strand
AGCTAACCTTCTTATTTTTGCTTGGGCAGACGAAGAAGCTAAAAAGAACATTATAGAAATTCCTCTTCCAGTTCCTGGACTTCTTAGCTTCCTTGCAACTCATGATTTTAACGGTGAACTAAAAGGTGCAAAAGATCTTCAAAAACAGTTTGAGAATACATTCGGAGCTGGAAACTACATTCCACCTGTTAACTTTTCTTTCTTATCTTTTCATTTGATGGTATATCTCGGATTTTTCTTTGTAGCTCTCTTCCTCATAGGACTTATAAAGTATAAAAATCTTGAAAATAGCAAAGGTTATCTTAAACTTGCACTTTATTCTTTACCACTTCCTTATATTGCCTGTTGGCTTGGATGGGCATACGCTGAAGTTGGAAGACAACCTTGGATTGTTTATCCGCTCACAGACGATCACGGAAAAATCCTTATGTCAGAAATAGGTCTTAAAACTGCAGAAGCAGTTTCTCCTCTCACAAACGTTGAAGTTGTAATTACATACGTCGTCTTTGCAATAACATTCACAGCTCTTGCTATTGCTGACTTTTATCTTCTTGCTAAGTTCGCAACTAAAGGTCCAGAAAAAGAAGCCGAACTATATTGATGGAGGAGGTGAAATATGCATTTCGATTTGCCTACGATATGGGCGTTTTTGGTAACGGTGCTCATTGCAGGATATATTCTTACTGATGGTTTTGATCTTGGGGTCGGAATTCTTCACGGTCTAATTGCCAAAACAGATATTGAAAAAAGAGTTATGCTGAACTCTATTGGTCCTGTATGGGACGGTAATGAAGTTTGGTTTATTACAGCTGGTGGAGCTGCTTTTGCAGCCTTTCCAGAACTTTATGCAGCACTCTTTAGTTCTCTTTACATAGCTCTCTTTATTGTTCTTCTTGCTCTAATTTTTAGAGCTGTTTCATTTGAGTTTAGAAGTAAAGAGGCAGATCCAGGTTGGAGAAAGCTCTGGGATCAAAGTATCTTTTGGTCAAGTTTAATTGTTGCACTTCTTATAGGAGTAGCTATTGGTAATATCCTTGCTGGAATTCCTATTAAGAATACAGCTATAGAAGGAGAAAAACTTCTTGGTTTCATTTATACAGAAAAGTTTCCTATCAGCTTTATAAATCTTGTTAATCCATTTACGTTCCATGGATTTTATGGACTTTTAGTTGGTATTGCGACAGTACTTTTTGTTATTCTTCATGGCGTTTCATGGCTTTTATGGAAAACAGAAGGAGAAATTGCAGAAAGAGCAAGGAATGTTGCTCTTAAGTTATGGCTTCCCTTTGTTATAATGTATGTTGTGTGTACAGGACTTGCTTATACAATTTCCTTTAAAGTTTCTAATCTAGAAAACATCAAGTATCTTGGTCTTCCAGAAGATACGCTTCAGTCTATAGCCTCAATGATTGACTCAAATGGTGTTTTACACCATGCACTCTTTAGATATCCTGCAATTGAATTAACACTTATCGTCCTTGCTGCTCTTTCAGCTGTTGGTTATTTAATGGCTGTAAAGAACATGAATGGTGCAAGAGCTTTCCTATTTTCATCTCTTACGTTTGTTTTTGCAGGATTTGCAGTATTCTTCGGTGCTTATCCGTTAGCTGTTCCTTCAAGCTTTGGGCTTGAACATTCAATTTCTATCTATAATGGAGCCTCAAGTACTCTCACGTTAACTGTTATGCTCGTAGCAGCTTTGATTTTCACTCCTATTGTAATTGCTTATCAAGCATGGGTTTACAAGATGTTCTTGTTCAAAATTTCTACAGAGTCTATTAAGAGAGAAATTGAAGAGGCTCATGGCTAAGTGTAACTAGGAAAAGAAGGAGGAAGTTATGTGGCTTATAATAGCATTTATTTGGTGGATAGCTGTAGCATGGATTACTTATGCATTGGCTAAATCCAAGTTTGAAAGAGAGGGGATATAATCCCCTCTTTTAAATTCTTAGGGAGTTAGCATGGCTGCAATTATCGGTCTAAAAGAAAGATTCTTGACAGAAAGGAAAGACTTAATAGATAAAGCTTATGAACTCTATAGGAAAACTGGAAGCTGGAAAGAAGTTGAAAAGTTTTTAAGAGAAGAGTTTAAAGAAGAACTTTCAATTTTTAAACCAAATCTATTTACTTACTTTCTTCTTGTTGGTGGAATTTTACTTTTACCTTCTCTTTATTTGTGGAAAGTTTACTTTGAACCAG
Source organism: Desulfurobacterium thermolithotrophum DSM 11699 (assembly GCF_000191045.1). Lineage (NCBI taxonomy): Bacteria > Pseudomonadati > Aquificota > Aquificia > Desulfurobacteriales > Desulfurobacteriaceae > Desulfurobacterium > Desulfurobacterium thermolithotrophum. Next base: position 297,801 of record NC_015185.1, on the reverse strand, counting down.
GAACCACGGCTCATTTTCTTTCCAGATTAACATTTATGTTAGCAGCCATGTTTTCTCTAAAAGGTATTGTTGGTCACTATGTTATCTTATTCATCAACAGAGATAGATTTGAAGTAGAACTAAATACTTTAAAAGCCTCAATAAAAGGAGGAAATAATGGAAAGCAATCCAATTAAGACACTTATGTTTTATGGAGTCTTTGGTATATACATTCTAATTGTTCTCATTACATCTTACGTAATTATAACAATGAAATAGAAGGGGGCCTTTTTCCCCCTTTTTTTTCAAATCTTTTTTCGTTTCCTTTCTAAAAATTTGCCCTTTCTTCTTTCTTCAAATTTCAAAAGCTTGAAGTTTCTGGCTATGTTATTATTATCTTTAATAAAAATTTTTTGTCTCTTGGAGGAAACTATGGAGTTTGAAAGGAATCCCATTGCTGTAGAAAAAACGGAGGTAACAAGTTTTAATGCATTCTTAGGAAAGGTTTTCCTAAATATGTTTTTAGGTTTATTACTAACAGCTATTACGGCTTACTTATCTCTTACCTCAGGTTTTGTTTTTTCACTTGGAAAGTGGGGATTTATAGGTTTTGCTGTTCTTTCTCTTGTACTTGTAATAGCTACAGGATTACTTAGAAATAATCCTCTTCTTTCTGGAGCAGCTTTTTATCTTTTTTCAGCAGCTGAAGGAATACTTCTTGCACCTATTTTTATTGTATATACAGGAAGCTCGATCATCACCGCGTTTCTTACAGCTTCTATTCTTTTTGGGATAATGGCTCTTCTTGCAATAAGTAAGAAGGTAGATTTCAGAAAATTTGGTACTTATCTTTTTGTTGGATTGATTGGAATTGTAGTTGCTTCTCTTTTAAACGTTTTCCTTTTAAAATCTGCTGGTCTTGGAATAGCAATTAGCATCTTAACCGTTTTAGTTTTTTTAGGATTAACAGCTTATGATATTCAAAAACTTGAAGAAATGGCATATACCGAAGGAAATGCATTTTTTGGAGCTCTTGCTCTATACTTAGACTTAATTAACCTTTTCTTAGCTCTTCTTAGACTCTTTGGAGAAAGAAGAGAATAGTTCAGGATTTACGAAAATTGTTTTTTCATTTTCGTAAACTACAAAGCCAGGGGGAGCTCCCTTTGGCTTTTTTAAGTTTTTTACCTCTGTATAGTCGACAGCTACTTTTCCTGATTGTTTTCCTCTACTGAAAAAAGCTGCTGTTGCTGCAGAAAGAACTATATCTTCTTCAGAAGGTTTTTCTCCTTTTTCCAGTCTTAAAATAACATGAGAACCGGGTATTTCCTTTGCGTGAAACCAAATATCCCATGGATTTGCAAGTTTCAAAGAGAGGAACTCATTTTCTCTACTGCTTCTTCCAACAACGATTTTTCTTCCTGAAGGAAGTATATATACTTTGAAATTCTTTTTTCTTTTCTCTTTTTCCTTGGTTTCAGGTAAAAAGCTCTTTAGTTCCTCTAAGCTTTCTTTTTCGTTAATGCTACTTTTTAAAAATTCTTGTTCTAATAGTTCTTCTTCTAACTTTTTTCTTAAAGTTTCCTCGTATTCAGCTTTTCGCTTAAGCTTTCTGTACTTTGAGAAGTATTTTTCAACATTTTTTTGGGGTGAAACAGAAGGATCTATAGGTACTTCTATTTCTTGATTTGTATAGTAATCGAAAACTTTTACACTTTTCTTTCCAGGTTTTAGAGAGTTTAGATTATACTTAAGGAGCTCTCCGAGTTTCCTGTTTTCCTCAGCCTCTTTTAGTAATTCTTCCTTACTTTTTAAAGCTTCTATTTCCTTTTTCAATGCTTCTATTCTCTTCTCAACATCTTTAAGAAGAGATTTCTTTAAAGAATCTACCTTTTCCTTTTCAATTTTCTCTCTGTAATAAAATTCCCAACATTTCGTATAAGGAAAATTTCCTGAAAATTTCTTAAATTCTAAATTCTTTAAAGATTGATAAAAAAAAGTTGTCATGTATTTAGGCTTTCCCTTTTCATAATAAAGAAATGCACTTTTTGATTCTTTATGCTTTCTTAAAAACTCTTCATAAGCTTTTTGAAGATTTCCAAATTTTTCAAACAAATAAGCAATTTCTTTTCCATTGAGTGGAGATATTCCTGCAACAAATTTATGAAGATTTTTTTCTATTCCTTCCCTTTTCACTTTTCCAAATTCTAATTCTTGAAATTCTTTCTTTTCTTGAGGAGGAAATGTATAGATTTCACCTCTTGATATAGGTCTTATCGAGCTTTTAACTTCTCTAAGTAAAGAAAGAATTTTTCGTTTTTGATTAAGAAGAAAAACATTTGCGTTTTTTCCAGTAAGTTCAAAAATGAGAAAATAGAGCTCAAAACTTCCGGATGGAAGTAACTTAACTGTTTCAACTTCAATTACTCTGTCTATTACAGGAAGTTTAACAGCTCTAACAAAAGTCCCTTGAATGATGTTAAAGCCCTGAAGTTCTGAACTAACCAAATTTTCATTTGAGAAAAAAAGAGCATTAGGTTGACCAGTATAGATGTTTAAAAAAGAGCTACCAATCTTAACTGAAAAGAGTCTATAATCAGAGTAAATCTTAATTACTCTTTCCTTTAAAATTCTTTCCTTAAGCTCTTTTACGCATTTCTCTATATAGAGATAGTCCACTTAAGCTCCTAATTCCCTAAATTGAAGAGCAGACGATAAAAAGACTTTTTCATTAGCTTTTAATAATCGAGCAGTTGTTCCAATGTAGTCTTTTGAGAGCTTCAAAAATGGTTTTCTGAAGCTCTCAGTTTCCAAAATTTTCTTTACAGTAGATTTGGTGAGCCTTAAACTACTTAGAAGCTCGTCAAATTCCTTTTGCGCAGCTTTTTTAGCTTCAAAGAGTTTCATTTGAACTCTACTTTTTACGTTTACTTCACCATCACCGGAAGTTTCAATAGATATGAAGATGCTTTCAGGATAGTCTGATAGAACCTTTGCCTGAGCTCCATCGCTTTGAGTAGAAGGCATACAGCCAAAAGGTTTAACTGAAACTGTCATGTGAGCTTTTTTCTCTTTTACGTTGTATATGTGTTTAGCAACTTCAAGATGTCCTTCACCACCAACAACAAGGTGGTCAAAGTATGGTTTGGCAAGCTCTACAAGGTATTTTTGAGAAGGTAAAGGTCTTGGTCTAAAAGAGAAGATTCTTCTGAAAAGATTATAAAGATTCCTGAAAGTAACTGCCATTGCTCTTATAAAGAGAAGTTTTTTTGCTCTACTCAAACTTAGTCCTTTTGCTCTAATTTCTAACTTTGCTTTTTCTTCTTCCATAAACAACTGGTAGTCTATCCAACCAGCTATTGATTCAACTTTAACTTCTGCACCACTTTCCTCAAGCCATCGATGGAGATTATAGTTTCCATCACCTTCAGTAGTGTGTGCCCAAAACTCTCCTATGACGCTTACAACGGGTTTTACTCTTGAGTAATCAAATTGAAGTTCTTCAAGTTTTTTCCTTAAAAGTTTTAAAACAAAAATGATATCCTTAACCCTGCCACCTTTCTTAAGTACTTTATAAATTTCTTCTTTCATTTCGGAAATAACTTTATCAACTGAACCAGACAAAACTTCGTAAGGTCTAAGTTGATAACCTAAATCTCTTACTATATCTGCTACCCATACAGCCTTTACAAGCCTCCAAACAAGGGATGGAGTAAGCTCTAAATCACCTTCTGAGGAAAGTTCGCTTTGGTTCAGTATAGAAACAGAGAGGTTTTTAAATCCTGCTAACTTTAATGCATGTCTATATTCTGTTTCGTACATACCAAATCGGCAGGGACCACACGCACCTATGGTTACAAAGGAATATTCGTTTTCAACATCTATTCCTTCCGCTCTTTTTTCTTGAAGATACTTTATAAGATTTCCTACTGTGTAATAAGTGGGATTGCACATTCCTCTATTACAAAACTCCCTGCCAACTGCAAAAGAGTGATTACTAGGAGTTGGCAGGAATTCAGCTCTATATCCCAAGCTCTCAACAGCACCTTTCATAAAGAGTTCATGAAGAGGAGTCAATCCTCCAAAAAGGATAGTTTTAGCCATTCTTATTTTCTTCCTCTTTAAAGAGGTTCTTCACAGGTCTTGATGGAACTATTGTGGCTATAGAGTGTTTATAGACTAACTGTTGACTTCCTCCATTTTCTAAAAGAATTGTAAACTGGTCAAAGAAAGTAATTACACCCTGAAGCCTTGTTCCTTTTGATAGGAATACACTTACTGGAATTCTTTCCTTTCTAAGCCTGTTGAGATAAGTGTCTTGAAGATTCATACTTCCTCCCTTATTTCCTTTTTTATCATGTCTATCAGTTTTCTCTCAGAAACTTCTGAAAGATTTACCCACTTAAATTTAGGCTCTTTTCTAAACCACGTAAACTGCCTTTTAGCAAACTGTTTTGTCCTTCTTTTGAGGAGTTTTATAGCTTCTTCCAAAGTTTTTTTTCCTTCTAAATACTGAAGCATTTCCTTGTAACCGAGAGCTTGAAAAGCTGTTGTATTTTTTCCAAACTCTAAAAGCCATTTAGTTTCATCAATAAGCCCTCTTTTTATCTGTGAGTCAACCCTGTCTTCTATTCTTTTGTAAAGCTCTGGTCTATTTCTATAGAGAAAGTATCCTAAGAACTTATAACGAGGTTTTTGAGGAATTTCAAACGAAGAAAGAGGTTTTCCAGTTAACTTATAGACTTCGTAAGCTCTTATTAATCTCTTTCTATCGTTGCTTCCTATTCTCTCTGCTGATAGTTTATCAACCTCTTCTAAAAGAGCGTAAATCTCTTCTGTTGATAGTTTTTCCAACTCTTTTCTTATCTTTTCATTTCCTGCGGGAACTTTTGGAAGACCGTAAAGGAGGGCTCTTATATAAAATCCTGTCCCACCTACAACAATGGGATACTTATTTTTCTCTCTTATCTCCTTTATAGCCTTATCAGCTTCTTCTACAAATTCAGCAACAGAAAAAGGCTCATTTGGTTTTCTAATATCTATCAAATAGTGAGGAATTTCTTTCATTATTTCTTTAGAAACTTTATCGGTTCCTATATCAAGTCCTTTGTAAACTTGCATCGAATCAGCACTTATTATCTCCCCCTCTATTTCCTTTGCAAGTTTTATAGAAAAGTCTGTTTTTCCAGTTGCTGTTGGTCCTGTTAAAATTATTAGAAGTTTTTCTCTTTCCACTTTTTAAACTCCGGTGAATTTTTCCATCTCCTATGAAACCAGAACCACTGTTCTGGATGTTTTCTTACGGCTTTCTCAATGGCTTTTGTACATTCCTTAGTAAGCTCTTCAACTGTTTTACCATCTGGATAGATTGGTTTGTAGGTTTCAATAACATACTTATCATTTTCAACAAAACAGAATGCTGGAATAATAGGTTTTCCTGTTTTTATACTAAGAAGTGCTACACCTTTGTTTGTATAAGTCTCTCTTCCTAAGAAATCTGTAAGAACCCCTTCTTTAACTTTTGGCCTTTGATCAAGAAGAATTCCAACATATCTATTTTTCTTTAAATCTTTCACTATTTCAATCACGTTTCCTGTAGGAATAACCTTTATTCCCCACTTTTGGCGAATAGAATTTATAAGTTTATCCACTCTATGATTTTTCATCGGTTTTGCAACAACAGAAAGCTTTCCATCACTAAGAACAGAAAATAAAGCTCCCATAAGCTCCCAGTTTCCAATATGAGCTGTAAGAAGAATTCCACCTTCAGATGGTATAGTAGATGGATCAACAGGTTTAAACAATTTTTTCAAATACTCAAAAGAATAGTTAGTAGACTTAATGAAATCTATTGAGCACCTTATGAAACTTTTAAGACTTTCTTTTCCTACTTCGAGAGGAAATCCAGCAAATAAAAGATTTTCCTCAGTTACTCTTTTTATCCGAGGATAATAGTAAATAATCTCAGCCAGAATATCTCCTATCTTAAAAGCCTTATCTCTACCAATTTTCCTTATTAAAGAAAGACTCCCCTTTAAAAGTAGATATTCCAGAAGGTATGAAACCTCTTTCAACTTCTTCCTCTAACTTTTCTGTATTTTCAATGTTAGAACTCAAGTATTCCTTAAGGCCGTAAGCGTCAAATCTTATAACCGGTGCTTTTAATCTAAGTCCAGATTTTCTAAGTTTAATCAAGTCTTTTTCGGTAGTTACGAGATTTTTAAACCTCTTTAGCTCTTTAATGTCATCTTGTGTATAGGCATGATGATCATCATATATAACATAATTTCTAACTTTATAGCCCATATTTATCAGCATTTCCACAAATTGGGAAGGGTTACCTATCCCACAAAAAACATCTATTTCCCTTTCAGGCGGTTCTGTTCTTTCAAAACTTTCATTTATCCAAAATTTAAAGACTTGCTCGGCAAGAAAAATAGGTTTTCTAAAACTTCTTAAGTAGAGCTCTAATGAATTAAGCCTTTTAGAGTCAATAAGATTACTTCTTGTAATTACAAAACAGTCTGCCCTTTCAAGATTCTTAGGTGCTTCTCTTAAAAGACCCAGAGGCAAGCAGTAGTTGTCTCCAAACGGATTAAAAGGATCTATAACTGCAATGTTTATTTTCGGCAGTAACTTTCTGTACTGAAATCCGTCGTCAAGGATGACAACGTTTGCTCCTTTCAAAAAAGCGTATTCTATTCCTTTGAGCTTATTCTTGCTGACTATTGTTTTATAGCCTTTTACAGCATATAACGATGCTTCATCTCCAAAGAGTTCTACATTATCAGTTGCAAAAGCTGGCCCTTTCTCTTTTCCTTTGTAACCTCTACTTACAATTGCAGGTGAAAATCCCATTTCTTCAAGAATGAGGTATATAGATTCAGTAAGAGGAGTTTTCCCGGAACCCCCAGCAACTATATTTCCAACAGAAATAACGGGAAAAGGAAAAGCTTTAGATTCTAAGAATCCATTGCTATAGAGGAAATTTCTTACTTCTGCTCCAAAACAGTAAAGCTTTGAAAGAGACCACAAAACTGGAAAGAGAAAAACGCCTATACCTTCCTTCCTCAAAGCTTTAAGTCTTAGCTTGTTTAAATTCAAAGCTCTTCCCCTATAGCTTTTAATATCCTCTCGGTAACGCCTTTTTCCTTCTGGTAGGATTTAAAAATAGTTTCTGAAAGCTCACTGTAAAACCTTTTATCTAAAAGAAGCTTTTCTACAAAACGGAGAAGTTCTTTAACAGTAAGAACAGGAACTTTAAGACGATATGCAACTTCAGAAAAATCGGTTCCAAAATCACCAATAACTACAGGCTTTTTCCAAAGGGCTGCTTCAATAGGATTGTGTCCACCAATATTAGGAACAAAACTACCACCTATCACTATAACGTCTCCAAATCTGTAAAGAGAAGAAAGTTCGCCTATAGTGTCTACTATATAAAATTCAATATCACTTGTAATTTGTTTTGTTTCACTTCGAAAAGCATATCTTGAAGGAATTTTAATTTCTTTAGCTCTTTTAATATGTCTTGGAGCTATAATAGTAAGAAGATTTGGAAACTTGCTCTTTAGTTTCTCATGAAGTTCAAAGGCTATTTTCTCTTCACCTTGATGGGTACTTCCCCAAATAATAACTTTTCTATTACCTTCTATAAAAAGATCAGAAAGACTTTCTGGCTTTTCTACATCAAATTTTAAATCTCCGACAATTTTTACGTTTTTAAATCCTAAGCTTTTTGCCCTATCAGCATCTGCTTGAGACCTTGCAAGGAAGACAACATTTTTAAACAATGGTTTGAAAAAAAACTTAAAATTTTTGTAGTTTTTAAAACTCCTTTCAGAAATTTTACCACTTACTATAAAGGTTGGAATTTTTAACTTACCAGCGCAGTGTAAAAGAGAAGGCCAAATTTCTGTTTCGTAGATTAAGATTTTCTCAGGCTTATTTTTCTGTAAAAATTTCTTCACTATTGGGTAAAGATCAAGAGGAAGAATTTTTGATGGAACTTCAGGGTAGATATTTTTTGCTCTTTCAAGCCCATAGTCTGTAAATACTGTAAGAGCCAATCTGTCTTTTAGTTTCTTTACAAGAGGTTTAACAGAGTTAACCTCTCCTATACTGGAAAGATGAAGCAATATTTTTCCTTTCAATTGAGGAAAATCAGTTAAAAATCTATCAGAAATGGAAATATTTCCTCGTTTTCTTGTAGCTAATTTGACTACTGGATAAAATAAAATGGAAGATGATAAAAGTACGTTATAGAAAAAAATTCTCATTACTTTAGTCCTATTAACTTGTGTATTTGTGGAATAATTTTAATCTCAAAGTCATTTATGAACTTCCTGTCACTAATAACTAATTCAAAAATTCTTTTAGAAGTATAAGAGTAGTCCTCAAACGGAACTTCAAGAGGTTGAATTACTATGGGAGCTCTAATGAGATTCTTATTTTTGTACGCAAACTCTTTTATTACTTCTAAATCTTTTTGATCGTAAGCTGCAAATTTAATGTATACTTGCTCGTAAGTTGTTAAGAATTTTTCCAAGGTTTCTGTAGGAAAGTCAACTCCCATTGTCGGAGGCTTTGGAGAGAGAACTATTTTCAGTTTTGGATACTTAAGGTCATCTCTAAATATGTGTCCACAAGTTTCAAGTGTTATCTTTCTTACTGTTTCAAGGTCAGAAAGACGTTTAATGAGAATTGATAGATTTTTTTCCTCAACTGGTTCTCCACCTGTCACGATGACTTCAGGAATCTTTGATTTCAAAACCTCTTTAACAAGAGAGTCAATATCCCATAACTTACCTTTTTTCCATGAGTACTTTGTATCGCAGTACTTGCAGCCAATAGAGCATCCAGAAATTCTTATAAAAAAAGAGGGAGCTCCTAAATCAAGTCCTTCTCCTTGAAGGGATGTAAAAAGTTCAGAAATGGCTATACTACTCCTCATCTTTTCTTTTTACCTTAACAGGTGATTCTATCTCTACATCGTAGTGTTTTCCTGCATAGTAACCAGCAGCAGCACCTGCTCCACCAGCAATTAAAAGAGGAACACAACCAGAAGAAAAAAGTAAAACAGTACATATAGCTATTAATCTAATAATCAATGCCTTTTCTCCCATGAACACCTCTATAGAAAGGGTGTTTTAATAGTCTTATCTCCGTAACGTAATCTGCAAGCTCTATGATTTCTTTTTTAGCATGTCTTCCTGTAAGTATCAACTCTACACTTTCAGGCTTTTCCTTAACTAACTTAACTACTTTTTCCACTGGGATAAGTCCCAAGTGAATAGCTACATTGATTTCATCAAGAACTATAACATCAGATTCCTTTATCTTTTCTTCTGCTAACTTAATACCGTTTTCAGCTCTTATATAGTCTTCGTCAACTATCTTAAAATCGAAACCAGGTCTTCCTAATTGAATGAACTCAAAATTTGAAAGTTTATTAGCTACAAGCATTTCACCGGTTATTTTACCTTTTACAAACTGCAAAAAGCAGCATTTTAAACCTCTACCAATAGCCCTAAGACAAAGGCCTAAAGCAGCTGAGGTTTTTCCCTTTCCATTTCCAGTATATATATGAACAAATCCTTTTTTTAGAGGCATTTAGAAATCTCCATAGCAATCTTTCTTGCCTCTTTATCTATTTCGATTACTTCTTCTATTGATGAAGGTTCTTTGAATTTAGAGCTCTGAAGAGTTTTTTCTATTAAAACAGGAATTTGTGTAAACTTAATTTTTCCTTTGAGAAAAAGTTCAACAGCAACTTCATCGGCAGCATTTAATACTATAGGATAGGGATATCCACTTTTTAAAGAGTCATATGCAAGTTTTAAAGCTGGAAATCTTTTTAAATCTGGCTCTTCAAAGTCAAGTTTTAAACCGTAAAGATTTAAATAAAGCTTTTCTACATCAAGGGGTAATCTTTCAGGATAACTTAAGGCATAAGCAATGGGAATTCTCATATCTGGGACGCCTAGTTGAGCCAAAACTGAGTTATCTATAAACCTTACAAAGGAATGAACAATACTTTGAGGATGGACAAGAACCTTTATCTTTTCAAGCTCTAAGCCAAACAGCCAGTAAGCTTCTATAACTTCAAGTCCTTTATTCATTAGCGTAGCAGAATCAATGGTAACTTTTTGTCCCATATCCCAATTGGGGTGTCTTAGAGCTTCTTGTGGAGTTACTGATTCAAGGTCTTTTCTCTTTCTAAAAGGACCTCCTGAAGCGGTAAGAATTATCTCTTTCACATTTTTTCTACTTTCACCATTTAAACACTGAAATATAGCTGAATGTTCGCTGTCAACAGGTATAACCTTTTTGGCAGCTTCCATTATAAATTTACCAGCACAGACCAAAGATTCTTTATTTGCAATGGCTATCCTAGCTCCTTTATTGGCAGCCCAATAAGTAGGCAAAATACCAGCTGAACCTGTTATGGCCGATACACATATATCAAACTCAACTTCTTCAATCAGCTTTTTAAGTCCATCAAGACCTAAGTAAAACTTACCCTTAAATGAAAACTTATCCTTAGAATTAACAAGACAAACAGCTTTAGGTTTAAACTTTTCTACCTGTTCTTTTAACTTTTCTACATTTTTTCCCGCAACAAGAGCTTCTACTTTAAATCTATCTGGAAAGCGAGAAATTACATCAAGAGTACTTTCACCAATTGAACCTGTAGAACCTAAGATTAAAACCTTTTTCATCACTAAAACCTTGCAATAAGTGCTTCTATGTTTTCAACTCTTTCCTGTTTTCCTGTTTCAAGCTCTTTAAAAGAGAAGAAACCTTCTTCCACTTCAGATTCGCCAATGATTACAACGTATTTAGCTTTTACCCTATCGGCAGCTTTCATCTGTGCTTTAAAACTACCTTGTCTGTGGTCTATTTCTACCCTAAAGCCTTTTTCTCTTAAAAGTCTTAAAAGCTTTAGACCCTCTTTGTAAGCTTTTTCTCCTCTTGTTACAAGAAATATTCCTTCTCTTTTTTCTTCTATCTCAGGTAAAAGAAGCATTGCTCTGTCAACTCCCATTGCAAAGCCAAGAGCTGGTGTTTCAGGTCCTCCAAGCTGGCTAACTAATTTGTCATACCTTCCACCTGCCAAAATAGTACTTTGAGCTCCAAGCTTTTTAGACTTAAACTCAAAAACAGTCTTTGTGTAGTAGTCAAGTCCTCTAACAAGAAAAGGATTTTCAACAAACTTAACATCTAAAAGAGCAAGATATTCTTTAAGTTTTTCAAAATGCTCACTACACTCATTACACAAGAAATCAGTTATTTTTGGTGCTTCAGCTACAATGTTTTGACAGGTTTCAACCTTACAATCTAAAACTCTTAAAGGATTTCTCTCAAACCTTTTAATGCAATCCTCGCACAACTTTTCTTTTCTACTTTCTAAAAATTCAATAAGAGCTCTTTTATATTCTGATCGACACTTTTCGCAGCCTATGGAGTTTAGTTCAAGAGAATAATCAATTTTGAGAGCTTTAAGAATATCACAGGCTACTTTTATAACTTCTGCATCTGCTCCTGGAGAAGAAAGTCCAAAGACTTCGCATCCAGCCTGGAAAAACTGTCTTTTTCTTCCAGCTTGAGGCCTTTCAAAGCGAAACATAGGGCCAACGTAAAACCACTTTGTGAAAGGTTCTTTAGCAAAAACTCCATGTTCAATGTAAGCTCTAACAGCAGAAGCTGTTCCTTCTGGTCTTAGAGCAATTACTCTACCCCCTTTATCCTCAAATACATACATCTCCTTTTGAACAATATCTGTAGTCTCTCCCACACTTCTAGAAAATAACCCAGCTTCTTCAAAAATTGGAAGAATAACTTCTCTAAATCCTGCTTTATTAACAACATTCTTAAAGGTTTCAACTACTTTTTCAAACTTTTCACTTTCAGGAGGAATTAAATCTTCAACTCCTCTAACTGCTTTAAATTCCATGAGGTTCTCCTCTCTTTTTTTCTTATTCTACGAGCTTTTCAGCAACAATAGTAATTGGAAGGTCTTTGTAGTCTCCTTTGAGAATTTCAAGGAGCTCTAAAGCTTTCTTTCTGTCTCCTTTCCTAAGAGCTACGATAATACTATCGTAGAGAGCCTCTGGATAAGTCCAATCTTTATCTCTCTTTAAAGTAGAAAAGAGTTTTTCTGCTTCTGTTAATTGACCTTTTTCTATGTAATCAGCAGTTAAAGAGGTCTTTGAAGGTGGAGAAACAATGTATTTATTTTTATAGGCTAAATAACGAAACTCATCGCTATTTTTTTCTAACTTACCTTTTAAAAATCTTGCAATCAAGGTAGAAGGAGCTTCTGGATATTTTTTCTCAGCTTCACTAAAAAGTTGTAACGCTTCTTTTATCTTTCCTTTTTCAAGTTTAAAAAGTCCTTCATCTACAAGTTGAGAAGCTTTTACTTCAATAGAGTTTTGATACCACATGTAGCTTAAATAACCACCACCTACAATAAGAAAAGCTACTACTACTGCGAAAATCTTTTTCCAATGAGTTATTAAATACGTACCGATTTTATAAAGATCATCTACTAACTGCTTTGCTTCCGGAGTGTCTATCTTATCTGGAATTTGAACTGGTGCTTCTTTCTCTTCTTTCTTTCTGTAAGCTTTATAAGGCGGCTTTTTCAATGAAACCTCCTATACACAGTTAAAGTTGCACTTCAATTGTAGCAATTTTATTTTTTTCAAGTGATAACTTTTAAGGAGAAAGCTGTGAAACCGGAAGTTCTTTCACCAGCAGGAAACTTAGAGAAGTTAAAGTTTGCAATAGACTTTGGAGCAGATGCAGTTTACTTAGGAGGAAAACTTTTTAATTTAAGAGCAAAGGCTAATAACTTTACAGTAGAAGAAATGGCGGAAGGAATAGAATATGCTCATAGAAAAGGACGAAAAGTTTATGTTACGCTGAACGCATTTGCAAGGAACGATGACTTTGAAGGTATTAAAAATTTTGTAAAGGAAGTTAAAGAGTTGGAGCCTGATGCCTTTATAGTTTCAGACCTTGGAGTTCTTTTAACTGTAAAGGAAATTGCTCCAGAAGTTGACATTCACATAAGTACCCAGTCAAACGTTACAAATTACAAAGCCGTAAAAGTTTATCAAGAACTTGGAGCAAGTAGAATTGTACTTGCAAGAGAACTTTCCATCGAAGAAATAAAAGAGATTAAGGATAGAGTTCCAAATATGGAAGTTGAAGTATTTGTCCATGGAGCAATGTGTATGGCTTATTCCGGGAGATGTTTGCTTTCTAATTATCTTTCTTACAGAGAAAGCAACAAGGGCGCGTGTTCTCAAAGCTGCCGATGGAAGTACTATCTTGTTGAAGAAACTCGTCCAGGAGAATTCATACCGATAGAGGAAGATGAAAAGGGAACATATATTTTCAATTCTAAAGATTTATGTGCTCTTCCACTTCTTGAAGAGCTGATAGATGCTGGAGTTGATTCACTTAAAATCGAGGGAAGAGTAAAAAGTGCTTACTACGTTGCTGTTACAACAAGTGTTTATAGAAAAGCTGTCGATCTGATTTTAAACGACAGGGAAGCATTTAAAAAAGAGCTTCCACTTCTCCTTGAAGAGCTTAAAAAAATTAGTCATAGGCCATACACCATAGGATTTCTTTCAGGAAACAAAGAAAACCTTCAGCACTACGAAACAAGTTCCTACATAAGAAACTACAAGTTTCTTGCAGTCTTTAAGAACGGAAAGTGGAATGTAAGAAATGCATTAAAAGTTGGTGATGAAGTAGAAGTTTTTACTCCAGATGCAAAGACAAAAAAGACTATCGTAAAAGATATCCAAATTTTGAGAAAGGATAAATTTGAAAATGTAAAGATAGCTCACCCAAATCAGATAGCTATCCTAAAGTTTGAGAATGTATTGGAAATTCCTGAAAATGCAATATTAAGGAAAAAGAGTGTTTAACTCTTTAGAATTAAAAAAATCTTATTTTATAAGTTCTCCAATCTTAAATATTGGTAGATACATAGCGATAATTATGAATCCGATAATTCCTCCTATAAATACCATCATTATTGGTTCTATTAAAGATGTTAAAGCATCAACTGTTCTATCTACTTCTTCTTCGTAAAAGTCAGCAACTTTACTTAGCATTTCATCCAAATTCCCTGCTTCTTCTCCTATTGCTACCATGTTAATCAGCATTGGAGAGAAAACTTTATATCTTGAAAGCGCAACAGAAATACTAATCCCTTTTTCAACTTGATTTCTGACTCCATTTATTGCTCTTCTTAGAACTTCATTATTTGTTGTTTCTCCTGAGATTGAAAGTGCATTAAGAATATTAAGACCACTTGAAACCATAGAAGATAGCGTTCTAGAAAAACTTGCTATACTGGCTTTTAAAATTAACTGACCTATAATTGGAAGACGAAGGAGTGTTAAGTCCATTAAATACCTTGCTTTTTTGAACTTTCGCAGTGAAACTAAAAGAACAACAGTTAAAACCAATCCTAAAACTATCCAGCCGACATAGTCTCTTAAGAAGTTACTTAATTCAATTACAAATTGAGTAAGACTTGGAAGCTCTCCTCCTAAGTCTTTATAAAGCGCTTTAAATGTAGGAATTATAAAAATGAGAATACCTCCTATTATTATGGTAGCTATCAATAAAACAAAAGCAGGATAAAAAAGAGCACTTTTTATTTTTCCTCTTAGTTTTTCAATTTTTTCTAAATATTCAGCTAATCTTTTTAGAGTTTCTTCTAATGTACCTGATTCTTCGGCTGCTCTTATCATGCTAATATAGAGCTCTCCAAAAATATTTTTGTATTTTGAAAGAGCAGTTGAAAACTTTCCACCTTCTTCGATATGAGAAGCTATGTCTTCAATAATTTTTTTTAAACTTTTGTTTTGAATCTGTTCTTTTATGATTCTCAATGCTGTAACTATTGAAATGCCAGCATGTATCATTGCATATAGCTGTCTAGTAAATATAAGTTTATCCTTTGTACTTATTCTATTTAAAAAGGAAAAATCCAATTCGGATTTAAAGATTGATTTATCCTCTTTAAGTTTCTCTATATGAACAATTCCTTTAGAAAAAAGGAGCTGTTTTGCAAGTTTCTCGTTGTCTGCCTCTATTTTTCCCTTTCTCTTTCTATCAAGAATATCCCTACCAACATAAGTATATATTGCCATTATTAGCCTTTCATATAAGCTTTTATCAGAGATTCAAGTTCTTTAACATCTGGGGAAACCTTTTTAGCTTCTTCAAGGGTTATAACACCTTCTATATAAAGTCTTGCTAACGACTGGTTCATTGTAATCATTCCAGTAGATGATTGTCCTGTTTGCATTAGTGAATATACCTGATGAAGTTTGTTTTCTCTTATGAGATTTCTTATTGCTGGTGTTGGAATGAAAACTTCTACAGCAGCTACTCTTCCCTTTCCATCTCTTCTTTTTAAAAGCTTTTGAGCAACTGCACCGACTAAGACAAAAGACAGTTGAGTTCTAACTTGAGCTTGTTTTTCGGCAGGAAATACATCCACTATACGGTTAATTGTTTCTATGGTTGAGTTTGTGTGAA
Organism: Desulfurobacterium thermolithotrophum DSM 11699; assembly: GCF_000191045.1. Classification (NCBI taxonomy): domain Bacteria; kingdom Pseudomonadati; phylum Aquificota; class Aquificia; order Desulfurobacteriales; family Desulfurobacteriaceae; genus Desulfurobacterium; species Desulfurobacterium thermolithotrophum. Next base: position 282,246 of record NC_015185.1, on the reverse strand, counting down.
GAGTAGAAAATACAAGATGGCCTGTTTCAGCAGCAGTTAAAGCTGCTTCTATCGTTTCAGGATCCCTCATTTCACCAACAAGTATAACATCAGGATCTTCTCTTAAAGAAGCTCTTAAAGCATTTGCAAATGATTTTGTATCTACTCCTAATTCTCTTTGAGTTACAAGAGATTTTTTATGTTCATAGACAAACTCTATTGGATCTTCAATTGTTATGATGTGGTATGGATAAGTTTCATTAATGATATCTATTAAAGAAGCAAGAGTTGTTGATTTACCTGAACCTGTTGGTCCTGTGACAAGAACAAGACCTTTATCTTTGTGAGCAAAACTTTCTACTACTGGTGGTAATCCAAGTTTTGGAAATTTTGGAATATCGTAAGGAATCAAACGAAAGGCCGCAGCTAATGACGTTCTCTGATAGTAAGCATTTCCTCTAAATCTTGCTATTCCTTTTATACCAAAGGAAAAGTCTAACTCTAAATTTTCCTCTAATTTTTTCTTTTGAAAATCAGTTAAAACACTATATATAAGCTGCTTGGTGTCTGTAGGAGAGAGAATCCCATAACCTTCAATAGGAATTAAGTCTCCATTAATCCTTAACCTTGGAGGACTTCCAGGTGCGATGTGTAGATCTGATGCTTTACGTTCAACAACTTCTTTTAAAAGGTCAACAATACTTAGAGCCATCTTTTTATCCCGGTTTTCCTTAAATTATAGCAAGAATAGCTTTAAAAAAAGAAAGCCTACAACTATTCTGTAAATTCCAAAAGGAATGAACGTGTGAGTTTTTATAAAATTTAATAACCACTTAACCGAAATGTACGCAAAAACAAAGGCTGTAACAAAACCAACGATTAAGGCAATACCTCCTTCCGGAGTAAAATCTTTGAAGTTTTTAACTATCTCAAAGCCTGTAGCAGCAAACATCGTTGGAATAGCTAAAAGAAAAGAAAATTCTGTGGCAGCAACTCTTTTCATTCCAAGAAGAAGTCCGCCAATTATTGTGGCACCAGAACGAGAAGTTCCGGGAATCATTGCAAGAGATTGGAAAACACCAAGCATTACAGCTTTTAAATAACTTATCTTCTCAGGTTCAGAGATATGATGTTCCTTTTCTTTGTATAAGAGCTCTATAACAATGAACACTGCTCCCCAAAAAATAAGAGCAATACTTACGACAAAAGGATTAAAGAGTTCTTCAACATAATGGTGTAGCGCAAGTCCTATTATTCCAGTAGGAATAAAGGCTGCAATTAACTTCTTCCATAGTTCAATATTGCGAGTGAGCTTTTCTCTGTAAATAGAAACCACTGCCAAGATAGCTCCAAGCTGAATAGCAATTTCAAAAGTTTTTTCAAAGGAGTTCTGTTTCAATCCGAGAAGGTAAGAAACTAAAATCATGTGTCCCGTTGAAGAGATGGGAAGAAATTCAGTAATTCCTTCTACTATTCCCAGAATAATGGCATCTAATATGTTCATTCTACACTCCTTAAATGATCAAAACCTACTTTTTTTATTCTTTTTCCATCAAGAAAAACTCCATTTCCTTCTGAAACAACTCCTATGACCTTAAATCCAATCCTTTCTATACTATTAAGTAACTTTTCAGGAAATGTAATTATAAGCTCGTAATCTTCTCCACCAAAAAGAGCATATTGAAGAGCTCTTTCTCTAGTACCTACATAAGAAATAAGCTCTTTAGAAATAGGAATTTTTTCACTAAAAATATCTATTTTTACGTTAGAGCTCTCAGAAATTGTATAAAGATTGAAAATAAGACCATCACTAACGTCAGTTCCACATTGAACTCCAAGGGTTAGAGCTTCTTTTCCTTCTTTTACTCTTGCAGATGGGTCTAAAAATCTTTTAACAAGATAACTTTCAATCGGTTTGTTTTCTAAGAGAATTTCAAGTCCGGCTCTACTGTCTCCAAACGTTCCTGTTACTGCAACCAGATCTTTAGGTTTTGCCAAAGATCTTAACATGTAACCTTTGCTTTTTCCTGTAAGTGTTGAATCAAAAAATTCTGTTTCGGAAGCTACCGTATCTCCTCCAACAATTGATACTCTGTAATCCTTACAGGCATCTGAAAGACCATCATAAAGTGCTTCTAGTAATTCTTCTTCTGATTGATTAGAGACTCCCAAGTTAATTATCGCAAACTCGGGAACTCCTCCCATAGAAGCAACGTCACTTATAGAAATTGATAAAAGCTTTCTTCCTAAATAATAGTAAAGTTCAGGAAAATTATTTATCCACTCTCTTTTATAGTGGGAGTTCTCAACAAGAGCATCAGAAGTAATGATTTGGTAAGAGCCGTTTAACTTCACAACGGCAGCATCATCACCAATCCCTACTACAACTTTTTCAGAAGGACAGGAAAGCTTACGTGTCAACTTGCTTATAAGCTCAAATTCACTTAGTTTCATCAGCCTCTACAACCTCTAAATAGCAAATATTTTTGAATTTCTTCACAATTCCTTTAAAAATGTATTCTTTCCTTTTATCAGTAATGGGATTAAGACCTCCTGTGGCTCTTACATAGATACAGCCAGTAGAATCAACTATACAGGAATCTGATCTTGTTATTCCAGGATTTTTGCATTCTGCAGGACAGTTCCATCCCATGTATTTTGCCCTTAAAGTAACTTTCTGATTTTCAAAAGAATTACAGCGCTTTAAGATATTACCAATAGTCTCAAGTCTAAATGTTGCCTCTCCGTTAACCTTGAAAGAAGCACAGGAAAAGCTTGTTATTAGTAAAGTAAAAAGAAAGGCTAACTTTTTCGTCTTCATCCCATTTTCCTCAATATCCTAAATCCTGATAGTAAATTTTAAGAAAGTCATCCCAGTAGTTTTCTGTAAAAGGATTGTAGTAGTTATTAACTGTTATATTATTTATCACACAGTTTCGAGGATTATCAACAGTTGCACTATAACACTCAAAGTCTAAAGCTGAAGAATAGGTCTTAGGGAAATAAATCGAAATTCCCTTTAAGTTAGTGTTTATCAAAGCTTTATAAATACTATCAATTGTATTTTTTAAGTCAATAGTAGCAGTAAGGCTGGAAAGATTATCAGCAAAAGACCACAAATCTATTGTTTCATTCCAACCAGGAATTTGAGTAGCGTTCTCTCTTGCAGAATAAAAGTCTGTAAAATTGCCAAAGCTATAGCTTAGTGCAATATCGTTAACTTTACTTACTATGTTTTCTATTTGTTCTTTCGTATAAACTGCTAACGTACAGCCACCATTATTACTACTACATTCTAAAGAGTTTAAATAGTTTTCTTTAAACGCGTCAACTATATACTTACCAAAAGTGTAAGCATCAGCATTTGGATTGGAAATAAGCTTTGCCATTACTTTTGTGTAATTCCAGCCATCTCCTGGTTCGAAAGTTTCAGACGCGACAAAAGCATTAGCATAGTCTTTAATGTCATAAAGGACTTCAGTCATTCCCATAAGACATTCGTCAAATCCTATAAGGCTTAAGTTGTACCCATCATTTTTTAGTTGCTGTAATGCTTCTTTTAGCTCAAACATGAAAAGGTAATCGTTATTAGTAAGATCCTCAGCAGCAGATCTACTATCAGCGTAGTCTAAACCTGAACTCCTCCAGCCATCTCCATGGTTCCATAAAATGAGAGCTCTGTTTTGTGCTGGATAGAAATCGGAGTACTCTTTAACAAAGTTTACAAGGGTTTGTGGATCTCCCATATTCGGTTCTGGAATATCCTTTACTTTTTGAAGCTTTCCATCTATGGATTCGTAAATTTCTCCACCTATTGAATTTTGTTTGTCTACAAGAACAACAACTTTAACACTTTGCGGATAGTTAACTTGACCAAGTTCTTGGAGGTCGTAGTTTGTAAAAGGAGAAAGGCTATTATCACCATCCATATAAATTAAAACTAACCAATTTCTCTCGCTGAAAGAACCACTTCCCCCTCCACAGGAAAAGAGAGATAGAATTAAACAGGAAAAGAGAGATAGAATTAAAAAAGCTATAAAAAAAAGCTTCTTCAATCTAAATCCTCCAAAAGACAGCTAACTTCTTTAGCTCTAACTTAAAAATTTTTCCAAGTCTTTTGGCTTTTCAACGTTTATAACTTTTAGGCTTCTATCTATTCTTCTTATAAGTCCTTTTAAAACGTTCTTAGGACCAATTTCATAAAAAGTATCAACACCCATTTCTTTCATCTTTAGAACATCCTCAACCCATCTAACCGGAGAAAACATCTGTCTATAAAAAGAATCTCTTATCTCTTCAGGAGTTTTAATAATTCTGACGTCAGCATTGTTAAGAATAGGAACTTCAGCTTCTTTAAACTCGATTTCTTCCATTAGTTCCTTTAACTTTTCTGCAGCAGGTTTCATGAGCTCTGAATGAAACGGAGCTGAAACTGCAAGCCTTACAACTTTTTTTGCACCAGCTTCTTTTAGTTTTTCCTCAGCTTCTTCAAGGGCTTTAATCTCTCCAGAAATTACTGTTTGTTCAGGGCTGTTGTAGTTTGCTACTTGAATAAATCCTGATTTAACATTTTTTAAAACTTCTTCTATTTTCTTAGAAGTAAGTCCTATTACTGCTGTCATGCCACCAACACCAGCTGGAACAGCTTCCTGCATAAACTCTCCTCTCTTTCTTACAAGAAGAGCTCCATCGTGAATAGAAATTACCTTGGCTGCACCGGCAGCAGAAAATTCACCAAGAGAATGTCCGGCAACTAATACTGGTTCTTCATTAAAACCAGCCTTTTCAAGAACTTTTAAGATAGCCATACTGAGTGTGAATATTGCTGGTTGTGCATTGTACGTAAGAGTTAGCTTCTCTTCTGGAGCTTCAAAACAAAGTTTTGCTATGTCAACTTTTGCGCCTTCAGAAGCTTCTTCAAATACTTCTCTTGCCTCTGGGAAAGCGTCAAAAAGCTCTTTTCCCATTCCACTGTACTGAGAACCCTGACCAGGAAAGATAAACGCAACTGCCATCTTTCTCTCCTTGATTTTTCTGATTTTAAGCGTGATGATATCATAAAATTTTAAAAGACTTAAAAGCATTTGATATCATTACTTTTAAAATGGAGGAAAGATGAAGGCTTATACAGAATACCTGACGTTTAATACACAAAAAAGAAGGGATTTAATCAGAATAACAGACACAGTAAAAGAAGCTGTTAAGAAATCTGGCGTTAAAGAAGGTCTCTGCCTTGTTTCTGCAATGCATCTAACTGCAGCAGTTATTATTCAGGACGATGAAGAAGGTCTTCACGAAGATATTTGGGAATGGCTTGAAAGACTAGCTCCGTTTAAACCTAACTATAAACACCACAGAACTGGCGAAGATAACGGAGATGCTCATCTTAAGAATTTACTTGTTCACCTTCAAGTAGTTCTTCCAATAACTAACGGTCAGTTAGATTTAGGCCCTTGGCAGGAAATTTTCTATGCTGAATTTGATGGTCAAAGACCAAAAAGAGTTATCATAAAAATAATTGGAGATTAGATGAGAGAAGCTATACTATTAACTTATATGGGAGCTCCTTCCACCTTAGATGAAATTAAACCTTTCCTTTTCAGGCTTTTTTCCGATAGAGATCTCATAAACTTTGGAGTTCCGGCATTTCTCCAAAAACCTTTGGCTTATTTGATTTCTACATTTAGAACTCCCAAAGTTAAACCTCAGTATGAAGCAATAGGTGGAGGAAGTCCTCTTGTTAGATATGCACTAGATCAGGCAAATCTTCTTGAAAAGGAAACAGGTATCAAAACTTTTCTTGGGATGTTATATTCCAAACCCTTACTTAAGGAAGTTGTTAAGGAAATTGAAAGATACAGTCCAGATAGACTCTACGTTCTTACATTGTATCCACAGTATTCAGTTGCAACCGCAGGAGCGTGTTTTAGAGATGTAGAAAAGTTTTTAAGTAAAAAAATTAATTACACTTTTATAAAGTCGTGGTGTAGAAATTCCTATTACATTGAGTGGATTCAAAAATCTATAGGGAAGGAACTAAAAGATTTAAAAGAACCTTTCATTCTTTTTTCAGCTCATAGTCTCCCAAAATACATAGTTGAGAATGGAGATATTTATGTTAATGAAATTGAAGATACAGTAAAATTGGTAATGGAAAAGTTTAAAGAGATTCCTTATAAGATTTCTTACCAAAGTAAAGTTGGACCAATCAAGTGGCTTGAGCCGTCAACTGAGGAAGTGTTAAAAGAACTTAAAGAAGAAAAAAGAAAAGAAGTGCTCGTATTTCCAATAAGCTTTATTTCTGAACATATAGAAACTCTTTACGAGTTAGACGTGGAGTATGGAGAATTAGCAAATGAGTTAGGCTTAAATTATAAAAGAGTTAAATTAGATCACAAAAATTTACTTTTAATAAAAGCTTTATCCTCAGAAATTGATAAGCTAAGAAAAGAATAAAGTTGGAGGACTTTTATGAAAGTTGCTGTTATAGGAGCAGGAATTTCAGGACTTTCTGTAGCTTTCTATTTAAAAAAGGGTGGAGCAGAAGTAAAAGTTTTTGAAAAGGAAAAGACTGTTGGCGGTAAAATGAAAACAATCCATGAAGATGGTTACATTATAGAAACAGGACCAAACGGTTTTCTTGATGGAAAACCTTACACTTTAAACCTTGTAAAAGAGCTTGGAATTGAGAGTAAGCTCTATAGGAGTTCTGATAAAGCAAGAAAAAGGTTTATCTACACAAATGGAAGACTTGTAAGACTTCCAGAAAGCCCAATTGCATTTCTTGCCTCCTATCTTCTTTCATGGAAAGGAAAGTTAAGGCTTGTAGGAGAGTTTTTAGTTCCTCCAAAAAAAGAGGATATAGATGAAAGTCTTTCTGAATTTGCAAAAAGAAGAATTGGAGAAGAAGCACTTGAAAAATTGTTAGACCCTATGGTTGCAGGAATTTTTGCTGGAGACCCTGATAGACTCAGCCTCAAAGCTGCCTTTCCAGCCATCTATTACCTTGAAAAACAGTACGGTGGTCTTATAAAAGGCCTTATCGCAAAAATGAAAGAAGCTAAAAAGAGTGGAAAGAAAAGTGGTCCAGCAGGTCCCGGAGGCGTTCTTACTTCCTTTAAAGGTGGAGTAAAAGATTTAATTGATTCTTTAAGTGAGTTTCTGGGAGATTCTATTGAAACAGAGGTAGAAATTTTAGGTCTTGATAGGATAGAAAAAGGTTGGAAGGTAAAGTACAAAAAGGAAAATGAAGTTTTTGAAGAAACTTTTGATGCTATTGTTTTTTCAACTCCTGCCTATATAACAGCTAAACTTTTAAACGATTTAAATCTTGAGCTCTCTAAGCTCCTTTCAGAGATAGAGTACTCTCCGATTTCCGTTGTTGCTCTTGGATTTGAAAAGAAAGGACTTGGACACGACCTTGATGGTTTTGGCTTTTTAGTTCCAAGGAGTGAAAAGAGAAAAATCCTTGGAGCTCTCTGGGACAGTTCAGTTTTTCCAAATAGAGCTCCAAGTGGGAAAGCTTTAATAAGAGTCATGATAGGTGGTGCAAGACAACCTGAACTTGCACTCCTGCCAGATGAGGAGCTTGTAAACATTGCTCTCAAAGAACTCAGAAGAATAATGAAAATTCGCCATTATCCTGAGAAAATAAAAGTCTTCAAGCATGAAAAAGGTATTCCACACTATACTGTTGGACATGCTGAAAGAGTAGAAAAGATATTTAGACTAATTAGTAAATATCCTGGTCTTTATCTTTGCAACAATGCCTATACAGGAGTTGGAGTCAACGACTGCACAAAGGCTGCAGAAGAGGTTGCAAGGAGAATTCTTGATGGCTAAGGTTAGGCTGAGTGACCGGGAAGTCTCAGCTATTAAAGAAACAGCAAAAGATGTTTTTGGAGAAGGAACTAAGATTATTCTTTTTGGTAGCAGAGCAGACCTTTCAAGAAAAGGAGGAGATATAGACCTCTACATTGTTCCAGAAGATAAAGAGGATCCTTTTGAGAAAAAGTTAAAGTTTCTTATTAAACTGAAACAGAAAATCGGAGATAGAAAGATAGACGTTATAATTCAGAGGGATCCTGAAAGGGATATAGAAAAAGTAGCCATGCTGACTGGGGTTGAACTATGACCGATGAAGCTATAAGACAAAAATATAATAAGCTCCATTCAGAAATTCAAAAACATTTGTTTCGATTAAAACAGGCATTTGAGAAGTTAGGAGCTCTGAAAGAGCTCCCAATTGCTGCTATGGACGTTGCTGACCTTCTTAATAAAGAAGAAGGAGTACTACTTTTGGATCAGATAGCCTATAGGTTTTCAAAACTTCAGGATTCTCTTGGAAGGTTACTTAGAGCCTACCTTACACTAAAAGGTGAAAATGTAGAGCATCTTCCAATTATTGATGTAATTAACCTTTTAGAAAAGTTTGGTTTTGAAATTACTCCAGAAAAATGGTTTGAACTCCGTGAAATTCGGAATTCAATAGCTCATGAATATGAAGATGAATATGAAAAAATAGCCTGGACATTAAACAAAATTCATTCAGAACTTCCATACTTAGAAAGACTCTTTAATGAGCTTCAACTTTGAACTTCCAGAAACTAAAGGAACTTATTGCATTCTTTTTGTGATAGACACTCTTTTGTTCAAAGTTAAAAGCGGTAAGCAGTTTTTACTCAAGAAAGGTGTTTATGTTTATGTTGGTTCAGCCTTTGGAAGTGGTGGTTTAAGAAAAAGAATTTCAAGACATCTCAGAAAGAAAAAGAAAAAGCACTGGCACTTAGATTTCATTTCAACGGACAGCTCTTTTAAAGTTCTTGAGATCTGGATTATCGAAGATAGAAAGCTCGAATGTTCCTTAGCCAATTCAATATCTGAAACAGAAAAACCTGTTATCGGTTTTGGTTCAACCGACTGTAACTGTCCATCTCACCTTTTTAGAGTTAGTGAAGTTGAAAACTTAAGAAAACGGCTCCTTGAAAAATTCAATGTTAAAATTTTCAAAATCTGACAGGCGGAGAAGAAGATGGAAGTTAAAGAGGTTTTAAATAAATTAGTTGAAAAGCAAAATCTTTCTTTTGAGGCAACAAGAAATCTTTTTACACAAATAATGGATGGAAAACTGACAGACGTTCAGATAGCCGGAATCCTCGTTGCTCTCAGATCAAAGGGAGAGACAACAGAGGAGATAGCAGGTGCAACTTCTGTAATGAGAGAGAAGAGCCTGAAAGTTCCACTTTCCAAAGATATAAGGGAGAGAATAGTTGACACCTGTGGAACCGGTGGAGATTTAAAGGGAACATTTAACATATCTACAACCGTTGCTCTTGTTGTTGCTGCCTGCGGTGTGCCTGTTGCAAAGCACGGAAATAGGTCTGTTTCAAGCAAGTGTGGAAGTGCAGATATCTTAGAAGCTTTTGGTGTGAAAATAGATCTAACACCAGAGCAAGTTGCAAAGTGTATAGGAGAAACAAACTTTGGATTTATGTTTGCTCCAAGATTTCATCCTGCAATGGCAACGGTTGTAAGACCGAGAAAAGAACTTGGAATTAGAACGGTTTTTAACCTTCTTGGTCCAATGACGAATCCGGCTGGAGCTAAAAGACAACTCATGGGAGTTTTTGCTGACTACTTAACAGAAAAACTTGCTGAAGTGCTTTTAAAACTTGGAACTAAGAAGGCCTTTATCGTTCATGGAAAAGATGGAACTGATGAAATAACAATTTGTGATATGACAAAAATTACAGAAATTTCGGATGGAGATATAAAAAGCTACATAGTTTCTCCAGAGGACTTTGGAATTAGAAAAGCTTCTTTTGAAGAATTAAAAGGCGGAGAAACTTTAGAAGAAAACAGAGAAATCGTGAAAAAAATATTGACAGGAGAGGAAAAAGGAGCAAAGAGAGACGTTGTTCTCCTAAATGCTGCTTTTGCACTTCTTGCAGCGGAGAAAGTGAGTTCTGTAGAAGAAGGAATTGAACTTGCAAATTCTGTTATAGAAGAGGGTAAACCTTACAAGCTCCTTCTTAAAGTCGTTAAAGTAACAAACACTTTTAGTTAGTAATACTACTAACGCTAACACCAACACTCGGTTGTGTCTATTGTTACCGTGTGTAGATTCTTCTGTGTTTAAAGCGTATCTATAAGGAATTGAAACCTACAAGTTTAGGGAGTACTCATAGAACTGGGTAAATTATAGAAAGTGCCCATTAGAAAGTGCCCATTCTTCTCTTTTAGATTTAATTTTTCTCGAGGAAAAACTAAGTTCTTCATAGTTTCCAAAGTTTTTAGTTTTTTCATAATATTGATGTATAGTATATTAATTACTTTCCTCTTTTAGTTTCACTCTGTCAAGAACTTCAACTAAATCTTCTAATGTTAGTCTTTTTTCAAAAAGAACATTTATAAGCCTTGTTAACATCCATATAACAGCGAAAGGCAAAGCTATCACTTGAATTACAATCATTGAAACCTCAAGGACAATGAGTTCTCCAATGGCTTCTACAAATTCTCCTTTATGCTGCCAGAGATAGATTAAAAACTCTTTAAATTCTTGAGCTTTTTCCTTTGTACTGTTCCAAATAGAAAAAATTTCCTCTTTTATAGAATTTAATTTTGAAAGAGGATTAAAGTCTTTTACTGAATTCCAAAAACTTCTTTCCTCTTGACTTTGGTAGTTTCCAGAATCGTTAAACTCTATTGAATCAAGAGAAATATTTTGAGGGGAAAACTTTTGTTCATACTCATCTACACTTCCAAAAACAGAAAGAGCTCTGTTTATTTCTGGTTCAAAGTAATCTTTGTAAAGAAAATCGTTAACGATTCCACAAATAGGAAGAGCTAATCGAACGGCAAAAAGAAGAGTAACAATGTTCAGAATGGTTCTCGAAAAATTCCTCAAACTCTTTATCCAGAGTCCAGGAAGAAGGAAAAACAGAAGATAAGAAATCAACTTAAAAGTGTAAATCTCTAAAAGTTCTTTTGTAATTTTCATTAGTCCTAATGCTGCTATCGAGGCCGTTAAAATCGTAGAAAGTCTTTCTGTAGCATCATCAACAGGATCAAGAAATTGTCCTAAATGAACGGTCATACCGAGACCAAGGGGAGCCACTTCTATTTCTGTTTCTTTTGCAACAGAAACAACAGCATTTAATACTCTTGTAGTTGCATAAGCTGCTACTGCTTTTTTCGTTGCAACTTCAAAGTATTCATCTCCTTTTCTGTCAAGGTATGGAATTTCAGAAGGGAAGATTCTAAAAATGAAAACTGCAATGATTAGAATAGAAGAAAAAATAATTTCTTTCCTTTTCTTCTTAATCATTGCAAGAACGCTTTTATTTTTTTCTCCATATCCTTCCTCTACTTATACCTTACTTTTACCACTCCAAATACCGGAATCCTTCCCTCCACTGGTTGAAAAGGAGGAGGATTGAAAAATTTTCCCTCAATCCATTCAAAGTTAATTTCGAAATAGATTTTATCAGAGAGTTTTACAGTTAGTTCCGTTTTTTTTACTATCAATCTGTCCCATAGAAAATAGTAAGTAAAAGTTCCCAGCAATAAGCAATTTTTTCTTTTATCATAAACCACTCTACCTCTTGTAATTTCATCACATTCCTTCAAGTTTAATTTTGGATAACGAAAAGGAGACTCTTTACAGGTCACAATCACAAGATGGCTGAATAATATCTCCATACTCGGGGTACAAGAAAAAATTGTATAAAAGCAAAAAAGGAGGTGAAAAGATGGCGAGGTGAAGAGAAACTGAAAAAGAAAAAGCCCTAAAATTGGTAGTCCAAGACTACATCAAACAAAAGGAAGAAGGTACTCCTGTCTCAATTCTTACATTAATACAGGATTTCCTCAATGCCTACATACAAGTAGAAAGAGAACTGTATCTTCAACAACACCCAGAAAATTCTGCAAACGGCTTATAGAACAGAACTTTATCTCTCATAATGGGGCAGTTAGACATAAAAGTTCCAAGAGTGAGAGTAGGAAAAACATTCAGACCTTCACTACCACCAAGTAGATAAGGACTACGAAAACCTGCTTTTAGCATTGCTGTCCAATGGATATTCAAGAGCAAGGATCAAGAAAACCTTACAGAGGCTTAATTTGTCCTATTCTGAGGAATGAATAGAAGAACTTGTCAATCTCGTTTACAATCATCTTGATGCTTATAAAACCTCTCCTTTACCAGAAGAAATATCTGCAGTCTTCATATACGCTTATCACACCAAGCTAAGAAACGATAACAGAAAGGTAACAGAGATAAGCCTCTACGTGTCAGTAGGAATAGATATGGAAGGCTATGAGCAGATTCTGGGATGGTGGGTAAAAAAGGGAGGAAAAGTAAAGGTTTCTGGGCAGAAGTCCTGCAAGATCTCATCTCACGAGGACTTAGCAGAGTCTGTATTTTCGTAACAGACGACTTTAATGGATTGAGGGAAGTCCTCTACTGAGGAGGTAAGAAAGTTCATATACACTACGAATATAGTAGAAAGTGTGAATGCTGGACTTGAGACGATGTGACTTGAGCTTGGAGGATATTTTCCTTCACCCAAGTTCAGTTTAGTAACTTCAATGACAGATGGATGAGGAAGCCAATCCCAGCTATTAGAAACAAACTCTATAGACTTAGACAGTTAATGAATGCTAAGTTTGGAGTTTAGGAGGTGGTAGAATAATCACACAATTTTTTTGGTAAGTCTCCTGGATAAAACAATCAAACCCTCTCAGAAGCTCATTTGCATAGTGCGGAGTAGTTCACTATACTTCTCGTTGCAATGAGAACAGTCAAAGAAATCATAATAAAGGAATGGTTTTTCTTATTATCACTCTTGAGCTTTTTACTAACAAGTGTCTGTTTCTTTAGAATTCCTCATTATTCAATTGATGATTTTAAGATTCTATTTACACTCTTTGTTTTTCTTATTCTTACCAAAGGACTTGAGAAAAGTAATTTCCTGAAATACCTTGCGATAAAGGTTGAGAGAGGCAGATTTGTCCCTTTAAAGATAGTTCTCTTTACAGCTTTCATTTCTGCCTTTATTACAAATGATGTTGCACTAATAGTCATCGTTCCTCTTACTCTTTTGATGAAAATACCGAAATTGGAACTCCTTATTGTTCTTGAAGCAATGGCTGCAAATAGCGGTTCAGCACTAAGCCCCTTTGGGAATCCACAAAATATCTTTATCTATTATCACTACAACCTTCACTTCAAAGAATTCGTTGAAACGATATTTCCTTTCGTTTTTGTTTCACTTATCCTCCTCATACTCCTGACACCAAAAGGAAAAGAAAAAATAAAACCCATGGAAGAAGAGGTTAAGTACTCCCGGGAATCTTATTTACTCCTATTTTTCTTTGGAACCTTTATCTTGAGCGTTTTAAAGTTCATCCCGCTGTGGGTTGGTATCTTGCCTATTATCTATGCACTCTTTTTCAATAGAGAAATCTTGAAGATTAACTACTTTCTTCTTTTTACTTTCTTTTTCTTTTTTGGACTTACCGACAACTTAGTTCATACTCTGAACTTAAGACTGGAGAATCCAACAGAAGTCTTCCTCTATTCAGCCATTGGAAGTCAGATAATGAGTAATGTTCCAGCAACTCCTTTCTTTGCAGATTTCACAAACCAGTGGAAACCTCTTCTCTGGGGAGTAAATGTTGGAGGATTTGGAAATCTGATAGGTTCTCTTGCAAACCTAATTGTCTATAAACTTTATGTTGAAAAATTTGGAAACAGTAAAAAAATCTTTATCAAGTTTCATGTAATTGGCTATCTCTTTTTCATAGTTGGAATTCTTACTTTTTTCATAACAACCAATTTAAAATAAGAATCTACGTTATTTTCGTTTGTTTCTTATATTGGATCGAATCTATTAATTAAATCACAAACATTTAACTTTATATCCCACTACGTTCAGATAAAACACAAGAATCCGAAGAGATACGCTCTTTACCTGCGAGGACTTTATATCCCACTACGTTCAGATAAAACAGCAACAGATACAACTAATGCTGCTCTTTTCAAGTACTTTATATCCCACTACGTTCAGATAAAACGTAATACAAGAGCAATTGAGCTTGTTTTAAAAATGCGCTTTATATCCCACTACGTTCAGATAAAACTTCTTTAGTTCCAACGCCAACACCAGCATTAACGATACTTTATATCCCACTACGTTCAGATAAAACGCTGAATGTTTTGTGGTCTTAGGTAGTAGGAATACACTTTATATCCCACTACGTTCAGATAAAACCAAGAAATCCATATTCTTTTAAGTCAAAGAACCACAACTTATTTTTGAACTATATCAAATCGTGAAAAAGTAATTAATTGTAGCAAAGAGGGTGTTTGAAAATTGCCAAAATTAAGAAAAAAGCCTATCCTCTCCGGTATGAAAGCGAAAAGACTAAATTTCCACAAAGTACTCAACCTATCAAAAACATACATGAACCGGAGAGGACAGGCTGTACTGGTATATTTATATCCTTTTAAAACCAAAAGAGGAAGACCCAAGAAATACCCTGACGAGATAATTCTTACCCTTCTTTTCCTCCAAGTAGCCTGGAACCTATCATTCAGAGACCTTGAATATTTGGCAGTTCAGATATTTGGAAGAGAGAATATTCCTGATTTTTCAACCTATTATTACCGACTCAAGCAACTACCTTCCATTCTCCTTGTAGATTTTCTGAACTTTGTCTCTCGAAGACTCTTAGGGAAGTATCATAAAGAACTAAGATTTCTGATAATAGATGGAACTGGCTTCAAATACAATGAGATTTATCCATTGAAAATTCTAAGAGGCAAAGAGATAAAGGAGGTAAAAAGCCACGTTAAAGTTGTTGTATTAAGCGTTCATCTAAAAGATGGAAAAAGGTTCATTCTTACTGCATTACCTGGAGAGAGTTACGCTTCGGAAGTGAAACTTGGAGAGAAAATAGTTAGGTGGTTAAACGAAAGGGGATTTATATGGAGAGCTTTGAAAGGAAAGCCATTTTTAGGAGACAAAGCTTATGACAGCATTAAGTTTATTGAGCTTGTTCTGTTAGCAGGCTTAAAGCCTTACATAAAGGTGAGAGAAACATTAAGGAAGGGAATTAAATCTGAGATTAGGCTTAAATGCAAAGAGCTTTTAGAATCTGATGAAATTTACAGGTTTAGAGGACTGATAGAGAGTATTTTTGGAGAAGTTAAGCAGGATGTTGGAAGTTACGAGAAAACAAAGAGCTTTCATATAGCTCAACTGTTTGTTTTAGCTAAGTTTATCCTCTTTAACATGGGAGTTTTGTTCTTTGTCTGGATGATTTTTCAAACACTCTCAGCTTGTATTCCTTACTTAAAATATTTCCTCTTTACTTATTAAATCCCCAAGAGTTTCTCTCTGCCTTATAATTTCTGCCCTCCCTTCTTTAGCTATAACTTCAGCAGGTCGCGGTCTTGAATTATAGTTTGAAGCCATTGTAAATCCGTAAGCCCCAGCACTCAAGACAGCAATTATGTCTCCTTCATTTAAAGGAGGAAGTTCCCTATCTTCTGCAAGAATATCTCCTGTTTCACAAATTGGACCTACTACATCAGCTTTTTTTAAGTTACCTTCTTTTTTAGAAGCAGGAACTATATGATGGTAGGCTTTATAAAGGGAAGGTCTTGCAAGATCATTCATCCCTGCATCAACTATGTAAAACAGTTTCTCGTGTCTTTCTTTTTTATAAATTACTTGAGATAGAAGAATACCTGCGTTTCCTGCTAATCTTCTTCCTGGTTCAAGTATGAGTTTACATCCTAAATCCTTTATGATTGGAATAATCTCATCTGCAAGAGCTCTAGCCGGGACTGGAGGTTCATTAGGATTATAGCTTATACCAAGTCCACCACCTGCGTCAAAATACTCAATCTCTATGCCAACAGAATAAAGTTCTTTAACTATTTCTTTAATTTTCCTCGCAGCTTCTCCAAAAACTGAAACATCAGTTATTTGAGAACCTATGTGAAAGTGAATACCTATTGGATTTATGTTTTTAAGGTTTTTAGCTTTTTTATAAAGTTCTATTGCTCCTTCGTAAGCAATACCAAATTTACTGGTTTTAAGTCCTGTAGAAATGTAGGGATGAGTTTTAGGATTTACATCAGGATTAACCCTAAATGCAATAGGCGCTACTTTCCCAAGCTTTTCAGCCACTCTATTTATGGCGTAAAGTTCACTTTCTGATTCAACATTAAACATTAAAATTCCCTTTTCAAGGCCGTATTCTATTTCGTCTATCCTTTTTCCTACTCCTGCAAAGACTATTTTCTTAGGATCAATACCAGCGGTTAGAGCTCTAAATATTTCTCCCATGGAAACAGTATCTGCTCCAGCCCCAAGCTCTTTTAAAACTTTTAATACAGAAATGTTTGAGTTAGATTTAACAGCAAAACACGTAATGTGTTCTATCGATGAAAAAGCACTGTCAAACTCTTTAAACCAATGTTCTAATGCTGACTGACTATAAACGTAAAGAGGAGTTCCATATTTTCTTGCAAGTTCCTCTACACTAATACCATCTATCTTTAACTTTCCGTTCTCGTAATAAATAAATGGAAAAAGCTCTTCTCTCATTTTCTTACCTCTTTAGGTTTTGTTGCAATTATAACTCTTTTATCAAAAATTTTGTTTTTATATAGACATTTTTTTGCATAAGGGAAAACATAATCAGAATAAATAAGACAATTTCTAAGAGACTGTCCTTCCTTAGATATGAATTGAAATGAATTCATTTTGTAACCTTTCAAGAGAAAAGTTTTATTGTTAATCTCAGTAGGAAGAAAAAAAGCATAAAACAAAAGGATTACTGGAGGGATAAAAGAAAGTTTATTTTTTTTAGAAAGTAAAAATAAGAACATAACTCCTAATGTTATACCTGAAATCCAAAGAGATAATTTTGAGTAGAAAATAAAATTTTTTGTAAGTAGAAAGAGTTCCTTACTAAATTGCAGGAAAAAACTTCCTGTAATTTCTGCCAAATTGTTAATAAAATTAACTTTAAAAAAAGTAATTTCCGATAAAAAAGTCGTTATAAGAAAAGGAATAAAAATAATTCCTGCAATTTGAGAATTTATAAAGGACAACAAGTTAAAAGTACCAAATTTTGACAAAACAACAGGAGCAGTAAAGAGAACTGGAGCAATTGCAAGAAGAAGACTCCTTATAATTTTGCTTTCCGTAAATTCCAGAGCAACAATTATTCCAGTCACAGCAAGAAATGAAAGAACAGCCCCAATAGACAAATTTTTGCCTATTGCTGCAATAAAAAGAATTATTCCAAGAAGATAAAAGGGAGAAAACTTTCTATAATTTTCTACTCCTAAGGATATAAATAAAGTAAAAAGATAAGCTCTAACTGCTGAAGTTGGAAGTCCAGTGAAAGGCATAAAAAAAAGAGCAATTAAAGAAGCTTTAGTTAAAGGCTTTTTTATGCGTAAGAATTTAAGAAGAAGAGCAATCGTACCTATTACAATACTAATATGAAGTCCAGAAATAGCCAAAAATGGATAAAGTCCTGAAAGAAGAAAGTAGCTTTTAACAGAATCCGGAATTTCCCTTCTAATTCCGAGAGTAATTCCTCCTGCTACTTCAGAAATAGGAAAAGAGATAGATTCCTTTAACTTTTTATAAAGTTCATACCTTATGTTTGGAAAAAAATAAATAAGAGTGTTTCCTCTTTTTATAACTTTTCCTGTTTCATCAACAATATCACCTATTTTTGCCTCTTCTATTGGAACTTTTGAGCCGTTTGAAAGCAGAGCTATTTTTTCATCATTCCAATTTTCTGTTATCCAGACAACTTTTTGAGGATTTTCTATGGGAGTAATTAGCTTGAGAAGAATTAAAAGGAAAATAGATAAGACTATTCCAGGTAAGAGCTCTACTAGTTTAAATCTAATCCAATAACAAGTTAATAAAACGAAAGTTACTGCTACACAAAAGATAAAGTAAGGTGTTCCAAAACTTTGAAGCGTAATTATCAAAAAAGTCAAAAAGAAGATATAGAGAGTATGTTTTTCCATCTTGAAAACTTTATTTGCTTTCAAAAATTATTCTATCAAACCACTTAAGGAAATAGACTCAAATTCTTGAAAAAATACAATTAATTTAATATTCATTGTTTAAATCATGAAAAAATATAAAATTTTGCTATGATTAAAAAAGAAGTTAACTAACTTGGGAGGTGGAGATGTCCGAAGAAAGACTTGAGCACTTATTAAAACAGGAAATCGTAGTTCAACCGCCAGAGGAGTTTATAGAAAATGCAAATGTAAAAGACTATGAGGCTGAGTACAGAAAATTTGAAAAAGATCCTGAAAATTTTTGGTCAAGTATTGCCAAAGAACTCTTCTGGTATGAAAGGTGGAAAAAAGTTCTTGAGTGGAATTATCCTCATGCGAGATGGTTTGTTGGAGCTAAAACAAACATAACAGTTAATGCCCTTGATAGACACGTTAAAAACGGAAAGAGAAACAAGGTTGCTTTCTTTTGGGAAGATGAACTTGGAAATGAAAGAGTTGTTACCTATGGAGAGCTCTACAGACTTGTAAACAAACTTGCAAACGCTTTAAAAAAAGCCGGTATAAAAAAAGGAGATAGAGTTGTTATTTATATGCCTCTTGTTGTCGAGCAAATAGCTGCGATGCTTGCATGTGCACGAATAGGAGCTATTCATTCGGTTGTATACGCTGGATTTAGTGCACCAGCTCTAAAACACAGGATAGAAGATGCAGAAGCAAAAATTATCATTACTGCCGATGTAACTATTAGAAGAGGAAGAGCTATTCCTCTTAAAAGAATCGTTGATGAAGCAATTATGGAACTCTCTTTCATCAAGCAGGTAGTTGTTCTTAGAAGACTTGAACCAAAGGTTGACCTTATTGGAGAAAAAGAAGTTGATTTTTACGAATTTATGAACGGATGCTCTGATTATTGTGAACCTGAAGTGATGGATTCAGAAGATCCTCTTTTTATTCTCTACACTTCCGGCTCTACAGGTAAACCCAAAGGTGTTCTACATACGACAGGCGGCTACATGGTTGGAACTTATTATTCCATGAAAACCGTTTTTGATTTAAAAGATAATGATGTCTATTGGTGTACTGCAGACCCAGGATGGATCACAGGTCACAGCTACATTGTTTATGGACCTCTTATTGCCGGAGCTACACAGGTTATTGCAGAAGGAGCTCCAAATTATCCAGATTTTGGAAGATGGTGGAGATTAATAGAAAAATATGGTGTAAACATCTTTTATACTGCCCCAACTGCTATTAGGATGTTTATGAAAGCAGGAGAAGAGTGGCCTAACAAGTATGATCTTTCTTCCCTAAGACTTCTTGGTTCTGTTGGTGAACCTATCAACCCTGAAGCATGGCTGTGGTACTACAGAGTTATTGGTAAAGAAAGATGTCCAATTATTGATACTTGGTGGCAGACTGAAACAGGTACTGTAATGATTACAACAATCGATAGTCTTCCTATGAAACCAGGTAAAGCAGGTAAACCTGTTCCTGGTGTAGTTGCAGATGTCGTTGACAAAGAAGGAAATCCTGTAAAAGCAGATAAAGGAGGATTTCTTGTTGTTAAGTATCCTTGGCCTTCAATGATGAGAACTATATGGAAAAATCCTAAAAGATACGAGCAGTACTGGAACACTATTCCAAACTGTTATACAGCTGGAGATGTTGCAGTTAAAGATGAAGACGGATACATAATGATTCTTGGTAGAGCAGATGACGTTATCAATGTTTCTGGACATAGAATTGGAACAATGGAAGTTGAATCTGCTCTTGTTTCTCATTCAGCAGTTGCAGAAGCTGCAGTTATAGGTATACCTGATCCTATTAAAGGAGAAGCAATTAAGGCATTTGTAATTTTGAAAAAAGGTTACAGTTCATCTGAAGAGCTGGTTGATAGTCTTAAACAGCACGTTAAAGCAGAACTTGGAGCTATTGCAGTACCGTCTAAGATTGAATTTGTAGGGAAACTTCCAAAAACAAGAAGTGGAAAAATTATGAGAAGAGTGCTTAAGGCTAAAGAACTTGGAATTGATCCAGGAGATCTTTCAACTCTCGAAGATTAATGGAAAGGGGAGTTTTCTCCCCTTTTTAATTACATGTTTTAAGAGTTAATCCTAATTTCTCAATTAGTGAAAAAACTTCTGGATTTTCATTTAGAAGATACGTAGCGTCTTTAAGCGAAATAGGTTCAGAGGGCTTTAATGAAACTTCTAAGCAAGAAGGATTTTTAATAAAACTAACAAGTGGGAAAACTATTTTCTTTTTTACACTTTCACTGGAAGAATTACTTTCAATAGTGTAAATAAGCTTTTTCTTAAACTCTTCTACAGAAATTCCTTGTTGTTTTGCTTCTTTCTTTAAAAAGTTTTGAACAAGCCCTCTATCTTTATAAATCAAGTCAAAGTAAGCTAAAGCTATTCTTTTTAAAGTATATTCCTTGTCTGCTTTTCCATTAATTAAAAGTTCTAGTTTCTGTTTTGTGATATTTGTAAAATAAGAAACAGTCTTAAGTTCTCCAAATAAAGGAGAAGATGTAAGAAACTCTACCTTTAATATACTACCATCGAAGGCATAGCTAACATCTAAATTAAGAGGAATAAAATTTATAGTTTTTTCCTTAAGATTTAAGGTTTTTGAGAAATTACTAATAAAAGGCATTTTCAGTGGAATTTCTAATCCTTCTACTTTTAAGTGAAGGTTTTCTGGAATTTCCTTTTTTCTATAAGAGATAGGGAGATCAACAATTATTTTATTTGCAAAAATTGAATAGCCAAGTTGAGATGCCCTAAGGTTCTCAATAGTTATCGTGTTTTCTAAAAGTTTATAGTCAAACTTCCTGTAAGTAATATCTAAAGGTAAAGATGAAAGTTTCCTGTCAAGTTTTTCTTTCAACTTAACTTCAGCATAGCTTTCGAGAGCAAAGTAAGAAGAAATGACAGCAATTACAAACAAAATAAAGGTAAATAACCACCTTAAACGCATAAAATTAACCTCTAAGTTCTTTGCTTACTTTATGAACTGTATCAACTAAGAACTTAGCCTTTTTTGGATCTGTAGGTGGTAATATGCCATGTCCAAGGTTAAAGATATGTCCTCTTGCTTTTAATCCTTCTATGAGAATTTTTCTCACTCTTTCTTCTATTATCTTTTCGTCTGCAAAAAGAGTCACAGGATCAAGATTACCCTGAATTGACTTGTCTATTCTCTCAAGTGCAAATGGTATTTCTGTTTTCCAGTCAAGACCAATAACATCAACACTTAACCTGTTGTTAACTTCAAGAAGATGCCCTGCGTTAACTCCAAAATGAATGATTGGAATTTCTGGATATCTTTTCTTTAATTCATTAACAATTCTTTCTGTGTAAGGAAAGACAAACTTTTCATAATCATCTTTTGAAAGAACTCCCATCCATGAATCAAAAATCTGAATTAAGTCAACACCTGCTTTTATTTGCGATGAAAGATATTCTATAACTGTTTCTGCAAGTTTTGACATAAGAGCATCCCAAAGCTCTGGCTCATTCCACATTGTAGATTTTGCAGCAATATAGTTTTTAGAACTTCCACCCTCTAACATGTAACTTGCCAAAGTAAATGGAGCTCCGGAAAAGCCAATTAAAGGTCTATCTGTAAGTCTTTTCTTTATCAGCTGAATCGTTTCAAGAACGTAAGGAAGATCTTTTTCAGGCTCTGGAATTTTTAGTTTCTCAACGTCTTCGAGCTTTTCAGCCTTTGGCTCGAGAATAGGTCCTTTTCCTTCAACAAAGCTAACGTCTATTCCCATTTTCTCGAGAGGAACTAAGATATCAGAAAAGAGAATTGCAGCGTCAATTCCAATTTCTTCAATTGGAATAAGAGTAACCTCTGCTGCAAGTTTAGGATTCTTACACAGCTCCATAAAACTACCAGCTTGAGCTCTGATCTTTCTGTACCTCTCAGAATACCTTCCAGCCTGTCTCATAATCCAAATAGGAGTGTAGTCGGTCTTTTCTCCTCTTGCCGCTTTTAAAATCGGATGGTCTTTCATTTTTAAACTCCTATGAAAGATGTCAACCCCCAACACAGAGGTTGCATTTATTTTCAACAAAATCCATAAATTGCCTTCTCTCTCTCAAAACTGCGAACATTACTTTAACCAATTTCCTCGCCGCAGCTATCAGCGCTTTCTTCTTCTCTAAACCTTTCTTAACTAACCCTTCGTAAAATCTTTTAACTGAATTGTCTAACTTGCTGTTCAATAACGCTCTCGTAGCCTGGATAATCTTGTTCCTCGTTCTGCTGTCCCCTTTCTTTGTTATCCTTCCATTTCTAACTTCGTCTCCACTGCTATTAACACGAGGAACAAGTCCAAAATAAGCCGCTACCTTGTCTCCGTTTTCAAACCTCTCTTCGTTACATACGGCAGATATAAAGGCTATAGCTACTATATCTCCTACTCCAGGTATGCTTTTTAGAAGTTCTACTTTTCCCTTAAGCTCCTCATCTTCTCCTATAAAACTCTTGATATCTTCTTCTGTCTCTCTTATCTTATCTGTTAAGTATTCTATTGTTTCTATTTGCCTCCATATCGTTTCTCGTAATGACGGAGGCACTTTCTTCTTCGTTTCTTCCTTTATCCTTTCCATCCCTTTCTTCGTGGTGAGTTCTCTCTTGTTTGTCTTTATCCCATATTCAAGCAATAGGCTATGAAGTCTGTTAATTACCCCTTTTCTCATATCTACAAAGCTATCTCTCTCTTTCATCTTTATCCTTAGCTCTTTTTCTTTTCTCGTCGGGACGTAAACTGTCGGAAGTAAGCCCATTTCATAGTAAATGGCTATCGTTTCTGCATCTATCCTGTCGTTTTTAGCACTGTTAACACCTTTTAGAATGTTCTTAAATTTGTTAGTGTTAACGTAAGTTATTTCATCAACGCAGTTCCTTATCTCCTCCGTAAAAAATGTTACTCCTGTTAAGGTTTCTACCGCAACTTTTACTGAATATCCTTTTTTCCTAAAAGTTGTTAGGTGATTTTTAAATTTCTCTAACTCTTCTGCTTCGTACTTCTTGGTATTAAGTATCCCTGTCAGACAATCTAAATAAGCTGCTGTAAAGCTGTTTTTGTGGTAGTCCACTCCGACATACAGTGTTTTCTCTACCTTCTCCTTCATCTCTACCCCCTGATATGTTTTGTGTTTTGCAACCTCTGCTTCGGGACTATTCCCATACTCCAATACGGCGCTTCCCGCCACTATAATTAGCCGGCAGGAGGCATCGGCTAATCTCCACGCACGGGGCTTATTCCCCAGGGAAAAATCCAGCCTCCTGCCTTTAAAGGTTGCCTCTTTACTATAGTCCCGAATTTCAGGGGGTGACATCTTTTATATCATCTCCTTTTTCTGGCGTCTTATTAAGAAGTCCTTTATGCTTAATTCCAACCTTCATTTTTACAGGTACGTATTTACAGATTGGATCTTCGTGCATGTAATCGTTATGCTCCCAGTAAGCTCTTACTCTACAGCCATTGCAGATTTTAACGTATTCACAAACGCCACACCTTCCTTTGTACTCCTCAATCTTCCTCATATCCTGCATTATCTTTGATTCAAACCAGGCACGGTCAAACGGAACATCAAAAACGTTTATGTCTGAAATCGGGAAGTAACTACAGGGTCTTAGCCATCCATGGCAATCAATATAGGCAATCGATTGTCCTGCAACACATCCCTTTCCACCACCTGTTCCAAAAACAAGGTTACGTCTTTTTAAGTCAAGTCCATCTCTTTTTGCGTTTTGATTAAAAATTCTATAGTAGTGAGGAGCACAGGTTGGACGAACTAAAATTGTATTGTCTCCTTTTAGTATTAGCTCTTTTTCCAGTTCATAGTGCCAATTTAACCAATATTGAGCTTCTTCGGCATTAAGGAGCTCTGCGTTTGCTTCTTCAGCTCTTCCAACTGGAAGAACTAAAAACATATACCAGGCTCTTGCTCCAATTTCTCTTGCCTTTTTATAGACATTCGGAATATCAAAAGCATTTCTCTTTGTAAACGAGGAATTAATAAGAAATGGAATATCGTGTTTTTTAAAGAGCTCCGCAGCCTTCATTACTCCTTCATAAGCTCCAGGCTGCTTTCTAAAATCATCGTGAATTTCAGCTGTTGAGCCATCAAGAGAAAGAGATACCATTTTTATTCCAACTCTTTTCATTTCCTTACACACTTCGTCATCTACTAAAACACCATTTGTAGCAATACACATCCTAAAGCCTTTTTCTGTACCATAAGCAGCCAAATCCCAAACGTCTTCTCTTAAGAGGGGTTCGCCACCAGTGAGAACTATTGTTGGTTTTGAGATTTTTGCTATGTCATCCATAAGTTTTTTGCCGTCCTCAAAAGAAAAATCTCCTTGTTCTGACTCCATTGTCGAAGAAGAACGGCAATGAATACAGTTTAAATTACAACGTCTTGTGATTTCCCATGCTATCCATTTTGGAAGGAATTCCTCTTTTATTGCCATAATAGCCCCTTTAAAGTGTTCTGAAAGGAAAAGTTTACCAAACTATTCTCTTGCGAGAGCTTCTATCTTTTCTGCTTGCTCTGCTGCTGTAAGAGCATCTATCATTTCATCAAGCTCACCATCTAAAAATTCTTCAAGGTTATAAAGTGTTAACTTAATTCTATGGTCTGTAACTCTATTTTCAGGGAAGTTGTAAGTTCTAATCTTTTCGCTTCTATCTCCACTTCCAATTTGCGAACGCCTTGCCGAATCAAGTTGTTCTTTTTGTTGTCTTTCGTAGAGCTCTTTAAGTCTTGCCCTTAAAATTTTCATAGCTTTTATACGGTTTTGGATCTGAGAACGTTCATTTGAGCACGTTACAACTATTCCTGTTGGAATGTGAGTAATTCTTACAGCTGAATCAGTCGTGTTTACGTGCTGTCCACCAGCACCAGAAGAACGGTAAGTATCTATCTTTAAGTCTTTCTCATCTATATGAATATCAACCTCTTCTGCTTCCGGTAAAATTGCAACAGTTGCAGCAGATGTGTGAATCCTTCCACCGGATTCTGTTACAGGAATTCTCTGAACTCTATGAACTCCACTTTCGTACTTAAGCCTACTGTAGGCACCTTTTCCAGAAATTGTAGCTATAACTTCCTTAATTCCACCAAGTCCTGTCTCGTTGAGAGAGAGGATTTCAACCTTCCAGCCCTTCTTCTCTGCATACCTTGTGTACATTCTGAAGAGATCCTGTGCAAAGAGAGCTGCTTCCTCTCCGCCTGTTCCAGCTCTTATCTCTAAGATTACATTTTTCTCATCGTTTGGATCTTTTGGAATCAAGAGTTTTTTAAGTTCAGCTTCTAACTGCTCTAGTCTTTCTTCTAATTCTTTCTTTTCTTCTTTTGCAAGTTCTATTAGTTCATCTTCATTAGCACTTTCTATTATTTCAATAGCTTCTTCTATTCCTTGCTTTGTCTTTTTATACTCCATGTATGTTTCATAGATTGGCTGGAGTTCTTTATGTTCTTTTGCTAGAGCTTGAAACTTTTTTTGATCAGCAATAATCTCCGGTTTTCCAAGACTCTCTTCTATTTCCTTAAACTTTTCTACTATTCTGTCCAGTCTTTCGATAATTGCTTTTTCCATTTAAGTTACCTCTAATACTGGTTTCAGTGATAAGGATAGTCAAAATGAAAATTTTGACAAGGGAATAAAAAAATTTTAATTTTGTTTAATAAATACAAAAGAGGGAGAAAAACAAATGGAAATTAAAACCCATCAAAAGATCAACCAAAATTTATGCGGAATTCCTACAAAGTTATCGCAAGGTTATGCTGAAGTAGAGCTTACAACGACAGAAGAAATGGCAGCAGATGACAAGGGTCTTGTTCATGGAGGATTTATCTTTGGACAGGCAGATTATGCAGCAATGCTTTCTGTTAATCATCCAAACGTTGTTCTCGGTGGAGCAAATGTAAGATTCTTAAAACCTGTAAAAGTTGGAGAAAAAGTTCTAGCCATAGCAAAAGTTATTTCAGAAGAAGGAAAGAAAAAAATTGTCGAGGTTGTTGTAAAAAGAAACGACGAAGAGGTTTTCAAAGGAGAGTTTATCTGCTTTGTTCTTCCAACGCACGTTCTAGATAGGTGATAAATTTAGTTCTCTTTCAAAATCACCAGATCATCTCTGTGTACACATGTTTTTCTAAAAGAACCAATCTCATCTGAATTGCACCTTACTATTCCTTTTCCAATGAGATTGCCGTAAGTGTCAAAAATCTCTATGGCATCCCCTTTTCTAAAACTTCCTTCTACTTTTTTAATTCCTCTTGAAAGGAGACTTTTACCGTTTTCAACTATTGCTTTAACAGCTCCTTCATCTATGTAGAGTTTACCCGTTGGCTTCATCAAATAGAGAATTCTGTACGTTTTGGCTTTAAGTTTTTTTGCGGGCATGAAAAAGGTTCCAATCTTTTCTCCTTTGAGAATCCTTAAAATAACGTCTTTTTCCTTACCGCCGGCTATTATGACCGGAATTCCCTTTTTAGAAGCTTTGGCTGCTGCTTCAACCTTTGTCCACATTCCACCTGTACCAAAATTAGTTTTTCCCGAGAAATCACAGATTTTTTTAAGCTCCTCCAGATTTTCAACAATAGGAATCAGTTTGGCATTAGAATATTTATTTGGATCTTTGTCGTAAAGACCGTTTGTTATAGTAAGCATTATTAGAAGATCTGCTTCGAAAACAACAGAAACGTGAGCAGAAAGATTGTCGTTATCTCCGATCTTTATCTCTTCTACAGAAACTGTATCGTTTTCATTAACTATGGGGAGAGCTCCGAATTTCATAAGGGCATTTAAGGTGTTTTTAGCGTTTATAAATCGCTCTTTTGACCTCAAGTCTTCGGCAGTTAACAAAACCTGAGCAATTTCTATTCCGTGTGATTTAAAAGCTTCTCGATATTCAGCCATTAAGTAGGGTTGCCCGATAGCAGAAAGAGCCTGTTTTTCCTGAAGAGAAAAAGGTTTTCTGTTAAGCTTAAGTGCTTTTATTCCAGCAAGGACAGCACCGGAGCTGACAAGAACAACCTCTTTTCCATTCTCAATAAGAATTGAAATTTGCTTAGCAAGTTCCTTAATAAAGTTTCTATTTATACCTTCATCCCCAGATAAAAGCTGTGAACCTACTTTCACTACAATTCTTTTAACATTACTCAACATCTTCAACTTCCAGTTCCTTTAGCTTTTTTGAAACAAACCACATAAGTTCGTTCATTCCTTCGCCAGTTACAGCCGAAACTGCAAAGAAAGGATAACCTTTTTTTTCAAAGTAGTTTTTAAGTTCCTCTATTTTACTTCTATCAGTCAATGCATCAATCTTAGTTCCTACAACTATCTGAGGTTTTTGGGTAAGTTCCAGAGAGTAAAGCTCCAGTTCCTTATTAATCTTCTCAAAGGCCTCTTTTGGATCTCTTGTCATATCTGTAAGATCTATGAGATGTAAAAGTAGCTTTGTTCTTTCTACGTGTCTCAAAAACTCATGCCCTAGACCCTTTCCTGCATGAGCTCCTTCTATAAGACCTGGAATATCTGCAACAACAAAGGAAAAATCTCCAACCTTAGCAACTCCAAGAATTGGCCTTAAAGTTGTAAACGGATAATCTGCAATTTCAGGCTTTGCTGCTGTAACTCTTGAAAGGAATGTTGATTTTCCAGCATTTGGAAATCCGATAAGACCAACGTCAGCAAGAAGTTTTAGTTCAAGCTCAACCCATCTTTCTTCTCCGGGCTCACCAGGTTCAGCAAAGTCGGGAGTTCTTCTTGTGGGAGTTGCAAACTCTGCATTTCCTCTTCCACCTCTTCCACCTTTTGCAACAATAAGCCTTTGACCATGCTTATTTAAATCTCCAAGAACTTTTCCCGTTTCAGCATCCTTAACAACAGTTCCTACGGGTACTTTTATTATCAGATCTTCTCCACTTCTTCCTGTTCTTTTATTTCCTTCTCCGTGTCTTCCTCTTTCAGCTTTATAGTGGCGTTTGTATTTAAAATCAAGGAGCGTATGAACGTTTCTATCTGCTTCTAAGATAACGTCTCCTCCTTTTCCGCCGTTCCCACCTGAAGGTCCTCCTTTTGGAACAAACTTTTCCCTTCTAAAAGCAACACAGCCGTTCCCACCATGTCCACCTTGAACAAATATTTTTGCTCTATCTATAAACTGAGCCATAAGATCCTCTTTGAAAACAATCCAGATTTTCATTATATTTCGTTATAGAATATAAGTTTTTATTAGTGAGGTTGCAAGTTGAAAGGAACAATGAGAACTTCAGAATTTGCAAGGAGAGTAGGACTTCATCCTCAAACAGTTAGAGCAATGGTAAAAAGAGGAGAATTGAGACCTTACATAACTCCGTCAGGACAGTTCAGATTCACAGAGGAACACGTAAAGCAGGTATTGGGATTAAAAGGGATAGAAAGGAAAGGGAAAACAGTTATTTATGCAAGAGTATCTACTCAAAAGCAAAGGAAATACCTTGAAAACCAAGTTGAAGCATGCAGAAACTTCCTTGTTTCTAAAGGTTATTCGGTAGATGAGGTTATTACAGATGTAGCAAGTTCTTTCAACTTTAAGCGTAGGGAACTTAATAAATTGCTTGACGAATGTTTCAATGGAGAAGTAGGAGTTATCTGCATTTATTCAAAAGACAGGTTGTCAAGGATAGCTTACGATCTATTTGAGGAAATACTCAAAAGACTTGGAATAGAAATACTAATTGTTGATAAATCTGAAGGTTTATTAACAGACGAACAGTTAAAGGACGCAGTAGAGGAAATGATTAGTTTTATTCACTACATTACATCAAAGATTTACAGTTCAAGAAGTTATAAAAGAAAGAAGATAGAAAAATGTATCAAAGAGGTAGTCAATGCTCCTAACGATGAGCGTAACAACGACTAAGAAAAGCGTTGTTAATAAGCTGGAGAAAGCTTCAAAAACATTCCAGCAGTTTAAAAATTTAATCTACCTGTGTGCATTAGAATACTACCAGAACACAAAAGACCTAAAACCTTTTCTATCAAGAACCTTTCTTGAAAAGTTTGTTAAAGGGAAGGAGGAACTTCTCTTTGAAAACGAGAAGATAAAAGAATGGAAAAAAGAGCTTGAAAACTTGTGGAAAGAAAAAATCGGTTCTGATACTGCAAAAACATTGGTAGGGATAGTTGCAAAAGAGTTTAAAACAGTAGTAGGAAAATGGAAAAAAGGAGAAAAGTCAGATTTACCAAAACCGAAAAAGTTAAGTTCTCTCTATTCTTTCACTCTTGAGACTAATCCAAATATGTTGGTAGATAAAAGGAAACTCAAAGGTAAAAAGAAATCCAATCACGTGGTAATCAGGATAGGAAAAGATTTTGGAGCAGTTAAGTTTAAGATTCCTGCTGGAATTAATGTAAAACACATCAAGGTGAGCTGGTCAGCATCAGGAGAAGTAACTTATCTAATAAGCTATGAAGTTCCTAAAAGTGAAGTTATTCTAAACAAAGAGTTTTTCCTCTCAATTGACTTGGGAGTCAAGAATTTGATTTCTGCAGTTTCCAACAAAGAGGATTTACCGTCGTTTATCATCAATGGCAATCCCTTAAAAGCATTCAACCAATGGGTAAACAAGCTATCAGCAAAACTCCAAAGTGAAGGAAAAGAATTAGAACACAAGAAGCTTTGGAATTACAGGAAAAAGAGAATTAATCAACTGTTTGGAACTGTATCCAATTTCATAGTTGCTTTATGTTTAAAAAAAGGAATAGGGAAAGTAGTCATTTCTGACAGCTTAACAGAGGAATATCAAAAGGAGGGAACAAAAGGAAAAAGGTTTAACCAAACTTTCAGACACATACCACTTGGAAAACTCATTCAGAAACTTGAATACAAGTGCAGATTAGCAGGGATAGAGTTTCTCAAAGAACCCGAAACCTATACTTCCCAAATTTCAGCAGTAACAGGGAACATAGAGGAAATTTCTGGAAAGAGTAAGGAAGAACTTACGGAAGAAGATATCAATAAACTACAATTTACAGGAAAAAGAGTCAGAAGAGGTCTTTTCAAAGACCTGAAGATCAGCAAAGTTTTCAATGCAGACCTTAATGGAGCTTTAAATATTGCGATTAAGAAGTTAGGAAAAAGTGTTAGAGAAAAATTTCTCAAACTTCCAAACTGGATAGATAAGCTCAGTAGAGCTGTTAAACTAACACTTTTTCCTCATTCAAAGTATTCTGCGAGTCCTCTATTTCAGGGGATAGCAGATAGTAGTTCCTACCTTACAAGAGGTAGCGAAGGACATCTGTTAGCGATAGCTAATGAATGCTAACAAAAGCTATCGTTTTTCAGATGTCCACAACTCAAACAGTTAGAAAATAAATCTATTTCATTAAAATATTTCTTGCCCATTCAACATCAAATCCATGGTTTAGAAGAAGATATGCTTCATCTCTCATAGTTAAATGTGAGTGCCATATTCCTGCCGCCATAAACAATCCTATAATACCAATAAAAACACCTATAAGTGCAAAAGGATAAATCCATAGCGGAACATTTCTACCAAGTATTTGTAGCTTCATAGCATCATGAGTACATTTACTTTTGCACTGAAGACACATAACACACTCACTATTATTAAATTCCACAGTTTTGTAAGGAGTTAAACCTATTAAGCAATTTGAACACTGTTTACATTGAGTGCAAGTTTTAGGAGACCTTCGAAGATGAGTTAGAGAAAATAAATTAAAAATTCCATAAAAAGCACCAAGAGGACATAGATATTTACACCAGAAGCGAGGAATAATAAAAGAAAAGATAAGAATTAATACAAGTATTGCAGCAAATAAATTTTCTTTACCATGAAAAAGGTCTATCCAAAACTTAAAAAGCTCTATATCTGCAGCTGCACTTATATTTTGAGCCATCATGCTCATCATTTGGGCTGGTATTAAAAGTATGTTATAAAGAAACCAACCAAGAATTAAATACTTTAAACTCCTTAAAGGTATATCAAGAGCAAAGAAGTATTTCCAATTCTTTAATTTACTTCCCACATTATCAATCTTTTTAATAAAGAGTAGCTTATTTCTAAGCCAAGTAATATAATCAAGTAATGTTCCAACAGGACATATCCAACTACAAAAGCCTTTTCCTAGAATGAATGTAATTAAAATTACTGCTAACATTATTGGCATTGCTGCTGGATGAAAAGGATCTGTAATTCCAGTGCGAATTTTCATGATAATATCGTAAACTCCAACAATGGGAAGAAAAGCATCTAAGAAATCTGGTCTATTACTTCCATAGAATACAAAGAGGTAGTATTTATAAATACCGTAAGCAATTAGTAAAAAGAAAGCTGTTTGAACTATAAATCTTAGCTTCTGTATTTTCATAACAACCTCCAAACTTTAAGAATAATAAACTATTATAAGAGGCTATCTTTAACCAGACAAGTATTTGTGATATTTCTAAAAATTTAAAAAATGAAAAAAACAATTAATTTTTCTTATACTCCAGGTTATATTTGATTTAACTTGAACTATATTTGGACTTTCATAATCTATACTATAATCGGAGGATTAAGTTGGGCTTTATAATATGGGGAAGAAACACACTTGAAGAAGCTGTAAAGTCGGGAAGAACTTTAGAAAAAGTGTATCTCCAATATGGACATTATTTTGAGCCCAGTTTTCTTAATTGGTTAAAGGAAAAAGGAATTAAATTTCAATGGGCAAAAAAGCAGCAACTTGAAAGGCTAGCAAAAACGAAGAAACATCAAGGAATAGTAGCAATCCTATCGCCAATAGAATACATTTCTTGTGAAAAACTTTTTAAAAGTACCATTGAAAAAGAAAGCTTTTTCGTAGTTCTTGATAGAGTGACAGAACCTCAAAACTTAGGTGCTATTGCTAGAACAGTAGAATCTTTTGGAGGAGTGGGTATTCTTCTACCGGAGAAAAACTCTGCTCCGATAAATGAAATTGCCTTGAAGGCTTCATCTGGAGCTCTATTTCATCTAATGGTTTCAAGAGTTCCTTCTCTAAATGAATCATTAATCACTTTTAAAAAATTGGGTGGTAGTATTTATGCTGTAGAAACAGGTGGAAAGGATATAAGAAACATAAATTTTCAAAAACCATTAGGACTTATTTTAGGTTCTGAAGGAAAAGGAATAGAAAAAAATCTTTTAAAACTTTCAAATGAAATAGTATCAATTCCTACAGTAGGTAAAACTCCTTCTTTAAATGTTTCAGTAGCAGCTGGAATAGCAATTTGGAGTATGTTTACATAAAGTTTAACTTTATGTTTTTTTAAGTTTTTCATAAGCTAGTTTTTTTCCCACTTCTACTGCAGGTTGACCGTATGGATTGACTCCCATAAGCTTTCCAATAACAACAGTTGCAACCATATAACTCATAAAGAGATAACCAAGATTCCAGGGAGACAGATCATCTAATTCAACTTGAATTATTGGTCTTTTACGGCTGAGAAGTGCTTTAACTGTTCCTTCAAATTCTGCCTTGATTATATCTGATAGTTTCTTACCGGCTATAAAATCAAGAATTTCTGTTCTTTCTGGAAGACGAACATCTTCTCGGTAATTTTCAATTATAAAGAATTGGTAGATTTTATCATCGTGTCCGTCCATAAAGAGCTGAAGAACTGAATGTTGAGAAGATGTACCTATAGCTTTCATTGGTGTTTGTCCTTTCCCGTCTTTTCCCAAACTTTCTGCCCACAATTGAGCATACCACTCTGTAAATTCTCTTAAATAGTTAGAGTAGGTCATCATCATTACAGAAATAGTTCTGTTTCTTAAATAGTGAAGATATTTATAAACTCCAAGATAAATTGCCGATTTTGGACTTTCAACTACTGCTCTTGCTCCGTCCAAAAGTTCTTTAGTTCCATAACCTATAAATTCTGCTGGGACAAGACCTACTGGAGTGAGAACTGAAAACCTTCCACCAATTTCAGGAAGGATAGGAAAAAAGAAGGCCTTATTTTCTTTTGACAATTTCTCAAAGGCATTTCCAGGATCTCCAATAAAAATCATCTGTTTTCCTGGATTAGCTATTCTTCTTTTCCGGAATTCTTCCTTTATTACATTTAATAAACTAACTGTTTCAAGTGTTTTTCCTGATTTACTAATAAAAGCAAAAACTGTTTTACTCCAGTCAAGAGAATCTATACACCTTTTTACATAAGTCGGATCAATGTTGTCAAAGAAAACTAATTTTCTTCCGTGATTAAACTCGTCACATGTTAAAGTATTGTATATTGCTTTTGTTCCAAGAGAAGAACCTCCCATGCCTACAACAACAAGAGTATCGAATTTATTCTTTAAACTTCCTATTACATCTTTGATTTCTTTTAAGTTAGTTTGGAGAGATTTAATAAAAGGCATTTCTTTTTCGTTTACTAGATTAAAGAGATTATATTTAGAAATCAATTTTTGAACTTCTAATTGAGGAAGATTACATCCTTCAAATGAAAAAACAACAGCCATATCCCCTCCTCATAATTTAATACTCCTTTCAAGGTGCCCTCATATATTGGTAATCTCTAATTTCAAAGGACTTTTGTATTTTCACAAATAACTTTTGCAAATTCAAGAATAGAAGTTTTAACAGAACTTTTCTTTCGAAGATCCTTTTATATCAACACTAACAACTAACAAATAAGATTTATATCTATATTAATCATAAATTTTTATAACATTATAGAGAGTATCTCTCTCAACAGGAATTTTTCCAGCTTCTTTTATAAGCTTTATAAGTCTGCTTTTTGGCATATACTCTCCAGCCTTTGCTCCAGCAGCTTGCGTAATATCTTCTTCTGTAACTGTTCCATCTATATCGTCGGCTCCAAATTGAAGTGCTATTTGGGCAACCTTTTCTCCAAGCATTATCCAATAAGCTTTAATGTGAGAAAAGTTATCGAGCAAAAGTCTTGAAACAGCGATAGTTTTGAGTTCGTCAACTCCGGTAGTATAAGTTGCTCCGGGAATTTTTGTATTAAGAGGATGAAAGGCAAGTGGAATAAACGTTTGAAAACCACCTGTTTCATCTTGAGCTTCTCTAAGTTTTAAAAGATGGTCAACTCTATCTTTA
The DNA here is from genome assembly GCF_000191045.1 of Desulfurobacterium thermolithotrophum DSM 11699. Lineage (NCBI taxonomy): Bacteria > Pseudomonadati > Aquificota > Aquificia > Desulfurobacteriales > Desulfurobacteriaceae > Desulfurobacterium > Desulfurobacterium thermolithotrophum. The sequence goes on along the minus strand of NC_015185.1, from coordinate 248,069 downwards.
TAGCTTTCAATATGTCCAAAAAGCATTGTCGCGTTAGACTTTAAGCCAAATCTATGAGCAGTTTTATGAATCTTAAGGTATTCTTCACCAGATATTTTATCCGGACAAATTTTTTTTCTCACTTCCTTTTTAAAAATTTCTCCTCCTCCTCCAGGAATAGAGCCAAGTCCAACTTCTATCAAATCCTTTATAGTTTCTTCAATAGATTTTCTTCCTTTTTCTGCAATATATTTAATTTCTTCAGCAGTATAAGCCTTTATGTGAATATCTGGAAAGCTTTCTTTAACAGCTCTAATTATTTCAATGTACTCTGTGTATCCCCAATCAGGATGAAGTCCTCCAACAATATGGACTTCTGTAAGTCCGGGATTCTGTTCTTTGTAATTTCTTAACTTTTCTAAGATCTTTTCAATTGTTAACTCGTAAGCTCCATCTTCACCTTTTTTCTTCCTAAATGCACAGAATTTACAAGTTCCGATACAAATATTTGTAGGAGTTATATGAACGTTAACATTAAAGTAGGCAAGTTTTCCATTCTTTTTCTCGGCAGCATAATTTCCAAGAAGTCCTAGTATAGGAAGATCAAAAGAGTTAAAAAGTTTAATTCCATCTTCAAAAGTGAGTCTTTTATTATAAAAAATTTTTTCAATAATGGAAAATAAATTTTTATCTTTTACAAGGGAGAGAATAACTTCTTCCATAGAGTACTCCTAATCATAAACTTTAATAACGTTATAGTTCGTATCCCTTTCCACCGGAATCTTACCCGATTCTTTTATAAGTTTTATGAGTCTTTCTTTTGGCATAAAAGAACCTGTATTTGCACCTGCAGAGTGGGTAATTGATTCTTCAATAACTGTTCCATCAAGGTCATCAACCCCAAAGTGAAGAGATATTTGAGCAAGTTTTTCTCCAAGCATTATCCAAAAAGCTCTTATGTGAGGAAAATTATCAAGAAGAACCCTTGCAACTGATAACATCTTAAGATCATCAAAGCCTGTTGTAAAGTTACCGCCAAGTTTGGTGTTTTTCGGATGGTAAGCAAAGGAAATAAAGGCTTGAAAACCGCCGGTTTCATCTTGGAGCTCTCTCAACCTTAAAAGATGCTTAACTCTATCTTCATAAGTTTCAATATGACCGTAAAGGATAGAAGCATTTGTTTTTAATCCAAATTTATGAGCAATCTTATGAATCTCAAGATATCTATCAGATGAAAGCTTTTCAGGACAAAGCTTCTTTCTTATTTCTTCACTAAAAATTTCAGCTCCACCTCCAGGAAGTGAACCAAGACCAGCTTCTATTAAGTCGCAAAAAACTTCTTCAGTATCTTTTCCAGAAATTCTGCATAAATGATCAATTTCTTCTGCTGTAAACGCTTGGATATGTACGTAAGGGAAGTTTTTCTTTATTTCCCTTAAGAGCTCTATATAATAATCATAACTCCACTCTGGATGAAGACCACTAACTATATGAATTTCAGAAATACCTTTAAAAGATTCAATTTTTTTTAAAACTTCATCTATAGTTAGTTCATAAGAATCTGCATCGCTTTTACTTCTTCTAAAAGCACAGAACTTGCAGTTTCCAATACAAAGATTTGTAAGATTTATGTGTCTGTTAACAACAAAGTAGACAAGATTTCCGTTCTTTTTCTTATTTACAAAATCCGCAAGTTTTCCAAGAGTTAAGATATCGTTTGTCTTAAAAAGTTTAATTCCATCTTCAAAAGTAAGTCTTTCTCCTAATAAGATTTTTTCCACTATTGGAATGAGAGAATTATCTTCTACGAACTCAGGAACTAAAAAAGGATTTGTCATCCCTTCCATAAAAACTCCTTAAATTCCTCAGAAAGTCCTTTTTCTCTAAAAAAGTCAACTAACTTCTGAATCTTTCTAACTGTTTCCTTAGAAAGATGATGCTCCATCAGGCATCCTTCTTTTTCTGCAATTTCTGGAGGGAGCTGAAGAACTGTCTTCATAAAGTCTTTTAAAACTTCATGCTTTTTATAGAGATTCTCAGCATACTCTCTTCCTTTTTCAGTTGTTCTAACATATCCGTAAGGCTCGTAAAGGATATATCCTCTTTCTGATAGTCTTCTTAAAACGTCTGTAACCGTAGGCATTTTCACACTTCTTTCGTTGGCTATTTCTTTAACTCTTGCTACTCCATTCTTTTTTTCTAAAAGATAAATTGTCTCAAGATAATCTTCTAGTCTAGGAGCTAATTTTTCATTCGTCATTTCTCACCCTGCTAACTTATTTAAAGAACTGCTTTATAGTATATCAATTATAGAGGCTGATAAGTATCAGCCTCCAAAGATTGTAAATCTTAAGATTTATAAAGACTTTTGAATTTCAAAATCTATTTCTTTTCCAAGATGTCCTGTTGCGTTTGCTACATGTACAACAACTTTTTTTGTTTCTGGATCATACTCTAAAACAGTAATTCCACAGTTTGCCTGTTTAAATGCCCAGAACTTATTTAAATCAACTCCAAGTAGATAGCACATTATAACTTTGTTTGTTGCGTCGTGTCCCACAATAACTATTAGGTCATCGTTGCTATGTTTACTAACAATTTCTTCAAAAGCTTTTACAGCTCTATCATAAACATCTTGAAGACTTTCTCCACCCTCTCCTGGCATTCTTACTTCTGCTGGTTTGGCTTTCCAAAGTTTAAAAAGTTCTGGATATTTTTCTTGTACTTCAGAAGCAAGCATTCCTTCCCATTCTCCATGGTCTATTTCCTTAAAACCGTCTCTTTCTTCAACAGGAAGATTATGATGTTTTGCAATTTCTAAAGCTGTATCTTTACACCTTGAAAGAGGACTTGAGTAAACAGCTTTAACTGGAAAATCTTTTAAAGCTTCTCCCACTCTTCTTGCTTGTTCTTTTCCTTCTTCATTTAGCGGTATATCCATCTTTCCTTGGTATCTACCTTCAGCGTTCCAAACGGTTTTCCCATGTCTAACTAATATGATTCTTGGCATTTTTCACTCCTTTAGATATTTTTGAATTGAAAATTATAAAGTTAAAAATAATAAAGTTAAAAATAGTGAATTCTAAATTTCGTCCCAACCTTCAACAGCACTTGCTTGATTGTAAGAGGTAACTGTAGCCTCAAAGAAGTTAGCTTTAACGTTTCCTTCTCCACCTGTGTCTGCAATTCTTTCAAGATGCTCATAAGGATTTGGAGTATCAGGAAATATAGGATCAAGTCCAAGAGCTTTTAATCTTTTGTTAGCAACATAGTAGGTATATTCTTCAATAGACTTTTCATTCATTCCAAGGATTTTGTTTCCAATAACTTTTTTACTGAATCTTTGTTCTTGGTTAACTGCTACCTTAAACATTTCATAAATCTTGTCCTTAGGTAAATACTTTTTAAACTCTTCATCTGTCAGGTCTTTCATAAAGTGCTCAAATAGAATAACGTGAGTTAGCTCATCTCTATTTATGTAGCGAATAATATCAGCTGTTCCTTGCATAAGATTGCGGGATGCAAGGTTATAGAAAAACATAAAGCCATTGTAAAAATAAAGACCTTCAAGAAGATAGTTTCCTACAAGAACTTCTCCATAGTTTTCCATTGTTGGTTCTTCAAGAAACTTCTGATAAATATCAGCTATGTATTTGTTCCTTTCAAAAAGTATTGGATCTTTTTTCCACCAATAGTAAACAGTCTCTCTGTGCTGCGGGGGAATAACAGACTCTATCGTATATCCATAGCTTTGAGAATGGATAGCCTCCTGATAGGCATGAATGGAAAGGTCAATTGTTATTTCAGGAGCTTTAACATAAGCTGCAATATTTGGAATGTTTGTTGTCTGAATAGAATCTAGAAAAACTAAAAAGGAAAGTATTTCATCGTAAGCCTGTCTTTCATCTTCAGTCAACTCTTTATAGTCTAAAACATCTTGAGTAAGATCAACTGTTTCGGGAATCCAAAAGTTTGCCATCATAACTCTATAAAGCTTTGTAGCCCACTCATACTTAACGTCGTTAAGATTAAAGATGTTGGTGGTATTTCCGTAAAGTATTCCCCTTTTTGTAGGATCATCGTTTCCGTTCGGGTTGAAAATTGGTCTTGGTTTCATGAGCTCTTTTCTAATATCAGCCATTATTTCCCCCATTACTCAGTTTGCACAGGCTACACACTCTTCTTTCTTAGAAATTGCTGTTTGACTATCTTTCTGAATCGTTCTAACGTAGTAGATGGTCTTTATACCTTTTTCCCAAGCGTAAATGACTGTTTCAAAAATGTCTTTTGCTCTTACTCCAAGGTTAAGGTTAAAAAGGAGCTCCATACTAATTCCACTATCAACCCACCTTTGGATTGTGGAGATAACATCTATTACTTCTTTTTGGTTTAAAAACTTGCTTTCTCTGTAAAACCAAAACTTTTTCTTTAGGTAAGGCGGACATATCGGAACTGCTTGTTTTTGGTTTTTGTCAATATAGAACCTGCTAAAGGGTGGTAGTACTCCTGGAGTTGCTCCCTGCAAGAGTCCAGAACTTGTATTTGGAGCTATTGCAAAGAGTTGACCATTTCTAATTCCATACTTTTTAAGCTTTTCTAAAACTGTGAGCCATTTTTCTTTTAGATGAGTTTTCTTTAAAAGATACTCTCTATCTTTTCCAATAATTATTCCCCTGCTCCAATCTGAGCCTTCAAAAGCTTGAAATTTTCCTCTTTCCTTTGCAAGATTTATGCTTTCGTCTATTCCGTAGTAAGCAATTTTTTCATAAAGCTCATCTATTAAATTAAGAGATTGTTTCCCGTAAGGTATTTCTCTTTTAGCAAGGTAATCTGCAAGCCCAAGCGTTCCAATTCCAATCGTTCTATAACGGTCGTTGTGAAGTTTACTTTCCAAAATTGGTGAAGTTGTAAGGTCGATAGTGTTATCAAGTATTCTTACAGCAGTTCTTACTACATCCTCAAGCTCTTTATCGTTTTCTATGTTTGCAAGGTTTATAGAAAGAAGATTACACGTATGAACTAGTCCTGGCTTTTCTACTTTGCTGACAATTTTTCCTTTTTCTAAAGTTGTTTTAAAGCTCTTTGAAGGTCTAAAGTTAGAAAAGCTTTCCATGCAGAGATTTCCATTTCCGATATAGCCATCGTGTTTAAGTGGATTTAATCTATTTGCAGTATCTTTAAAGAAAATGTATGGAAGTCCTGTTGCAACTTGGGTTTTAAGGATTTCTTTTAAGAGTTCTTTAGCTTTCACTTTCTTTTTTAGCTTTAACTTATAGCTTTCTTTTTCTATTTGTACGTAGGCTTTTTCAAATTCTTCTCCCCAGAGTTCGTATAGCCTAAAGCCAAACTTCTTTTCTACCTCATATGGATCAACAAGTAGCCAATCTTTGTCTTTCTTTACTCTTTCCATAAAAAGGTCTGGAATCACAACTTGAGGAAATATGTCAAAAGCTTTTCTTCTTAGATCACCATTTTCTGTCTTTAGTTCAAGAAAATCGAAAATGTCAAGATGCCAAACGTCAAGAGCTACCGTAACAGCTCCGGCTCTTTTGCCTTCTTGGTTTACAGCTACAGCTATGTCATTAAGAATTCTTATCCATGGAACTACTCCACCACTTGCTCCAAAGACTTTTTTAATCCAAGAACCTTGAGCTCTAATTCTTGATAAGTTTACTCCAACTCCACCAGCTCTTTTTGATATTTGCGCGACTTGATTTGCAGTATACATAATGGAATCAAGACTATCGTCCATTGCAGTAATAAAGCAAGAAGAAAGGTTTCCGTTTGGACGTCTCAAGTTTATAAGAATTGGCGTAGCTAAAGATAGCTTCTTACCAGCTATCAAGTCGTAAAACTTTTTAACTAATGTCATTCTTTTATCTATAGATTCGTCTTTAGCAAGCATTAAAGCTATTGACATATACATTTCCTGAGGGAGCTCTATCGGATAGTCTTCGTATATACATAGGTATCTTTTGGCAAGTAGATTTGCTCCTGCATAGTCGTATAGAAAATCGTATTCAAGCTTTAGATAGTCTCCAGCTTTAACTATTTCTTCTTCAGAGTAACTTTTGAAAATCTCGTTGGTATATAAACCTTTTTCTACAAGGTCTTTTAGGACTTTTAGGTACTCTTTTCCACCACCAATATATGCAAGTTTTGAGGTTCCTCTTTTTATGGATACTTCCTTGTAAAGATTAAAGATGAAAAGTCTTCCAGCTAAGATTCTCCAGTCCGGTTCTTCTGGAGTTGTAAGCTGAAGTGCTGTGTTTACTATGGATTTATGAATTTCTCGAGTTGTAATTCCATCATAAAAATGAAGTTTTAATTTTGATTCAAGTTTTAATGTATTTACTTCTAATCCCTTTGCAGCCCAATTAATTACTTTTCTAATTTTTTCTATATTAAGCGGTTCTTTACTGCCATTTCTTTTAACGACAGAAATCTTTCGCATCTATCCTCCAAGTCATCTTTTCTAAATGAAAAATTTTAAGATTTGAGGAAAGAGTGAAGGGGCTTAACAACTTCAAGAATCTGAATAAAGTAAGTGCGTCTACAAATTTTTATTTGCAATAAATTTCTAATTTCAAAAAATTAGCTATAACTTTTTCTAACGAAAAGAAAAGAGAGATAAGCTTTAAAATCATCTTAAGGGGTCACTACAGAGCTCCTTACAAAATTTTATAGAGATATTCAACATTAGTAGAGCTCTCTTTTAGCTGATAGTCTGAAAGATAAGGGAACAGGTCTTTTACACCCTTATTTACTTTTATAACAACTCTTTTTCTAGCTACTCTTTCTGCTTCTTTCAAAGTCTCTGGAGAGATAAAATCCTTCACCGCAACTTCCCTAAATGGAGCCATAACATCACAGTGCCACTTTGGCTTAATAAACATTGGAGAAAAATAAACTACATCATAGGATTTATCAGGCTGCTGCTTTAAAAATTGGTAGTTATCTCCCTTAAAAGGTTTCACTAAACTAAAAGCAAACTCGGCAGTTTTTAATTTTCCTCTCGGTTTATAAGTTTTAAGCCCCCTTTTAACTATTTCATAAATTACCGGTTCTTTTTCAATGCCGATAACTTCCCTTTTTGACACAAAAGCTGAAAGAAGAGCATCTTGAGCAAGTCCCAGGTTACAGTCAAGAACAGTTTCTCCTTCCTTTAAATCCATAGCTTCAATCATCGCCTCATAACCTGTTGATATGTAGTTTAAAAGTCTAATCTTAAATAGACCTGGATGGAAAAAGAGCTTTTTGCCGTTAAGCGTATGAAGTGTAAGATTTAAATCTTTACCAACAACAAGTACGTTTTTTCCAAACTCTTTTTTTATGGACTCGATGGTTCTATGGCGTCTTTTTACATATACCGTCTTGAGTTCCTTAGACAGTTTCTTCCCTTCACTTCTCATCTCTGGAGTTGGTTTTCTATCAGTTGTAACAACAACTTCCATAACTTCTCCTATTTAGCTATGAGATTTGGCTTTTTCCTCTCAAGGTACTTTTGAGTATAAGAGCAAAGAGGTACTATCTTATAGTTTTTTTCTCTGCAAATTCAACAAGTTTTTCTGAAAGCTTAGCAGCTATACCTTTACCTCTATAGTTTACAGGTACATAAGTTGTAGTGACTATAATTACTTTCCTTTCTTCTAATTCTCTAAAAGTTATAAAAGCTTCTTCTCCACTTTTAAGCTCTGTGTACACTTTTCCATTTTTGACTTTTACTTTTATTTCCAAGTCATACCTCATCTATAATTATTTCTAATCAAAATTTACCACACGTCTATCTTTTTCTCTATCAGATTTGATTATTCTGCCAATTTGTCCTAAATTGACCCCCGTCACGGGTGAACGGGAAGTCCGGTGAAAGTCCGGCGCTGTCCTCGCAACCGTGAGCAGGAGTTTTTCTGGCTTTAACCACTGGAGAGTATGGGTGAAAAGCTCCCTCTCTGGGAAGGTTAAAGCCTATTTAACCCTGCAAGCCGGGAGACCGGCCCGTGATGGGTAGGAGAAACTCCTACCCCTTCGCGTCCTGCGGGGGTTCGGGGCGCGGGAAAGAAGAGGGTATTCCTTTTTCTTTTCCCGCCTTAGAGCTTCCTGCAGGTGTTTAAAACAAAACACCGCAGGAGGTAGAAAAGATGAAAACGTATGCTTACGGCTTTCCAAGACTTGGAAAGCAGAGAGAATTTAAGCGCCTAATAGAAGGATACTGGGCGCAGAAAGTTACAGAAGAAGAGCTTCTTACGGGCATTAAGGAGCTCAATAGAAAAAGAGAAGAGACCTACCAAAAGTACGTTAATGCCCATCCACAGGGGGAAATGACCCTCTACGATCCGATGCTCGATATGGCTCTTCTTTTTGGAGTCTACAAAGCTGAAACTCTTGATGAGTACTTTAACCTCTGTAGAGGTAAAGACGCCCTTGAAATGACAAAGTGGTTTAACACAAACTACCACTATCTAGTTCCAGACTTTGAAGGAAAGAAACCATGTTTTAAAGTGACAACTCCAGTCTGGAACAGACACGAAGGAGCAAGAGAAAATGTTCATCTAATAGCTCCTTTTACATTTTTAAAGCTTTCGAAAAATCTTCCCCAAGAGTATTTTGAAGAAGCATTAAAAGAACTTACAGAAATAGTAGTCCAGTACATAAACGAGAAAGGATTTGAGTCTGTTCACCTTGAAGATCCAGCCCTCGTTATGGAATTAACAGAAAAAGAGTGGAACCTCATACAAGATGCTTACAAATCTTTTGAAAAAGCTAATGCTGAAATTAACATTTTCACCTATTATGATAGTGTTGATTGTCTTCAAAAGCTTTTTGATCTTCCAGTTTCTGGAGTTGGCGTTGACTTTGCCCACGACAGAGGCGAAAACCTAGCTCAGCTTAGAGAAATTGACCCTAAAGGTAAAAAGCTCTTTGCTGGTGTTGTTGATGGAAGAAACGTTTGGAGAAACGACCTCTTTAAAACAGCTGAGGTTATCAGCGAGCTTTCTAAGAAATTTGATGTTGTTGTAACAAATGCTGCACCACTATTTCATCTTCCTGTAAATCTCTTAGGTGTAACTCTTCCAGAAGAGCTCTTGAAAAAGGTAGCTTTTGCAGAAGAAAAACTCAAAGAGCTTCAGTTAATTTCTCAAATCCTTTCAGGGGATGAAGCAGAAGCTAAAGAGTGGGTTGCTGAGCTTGAAAGCTCCTTTGGAGAAATAACTAAAGTGAGAGAAAGAGTTAAGAGCTTAAAGGAAGAAGATTTTGTTAGAAAGCCAAGTTACCAAGAAAGAATTAAAAAACAGCAAGAAGTTCTTAACCTGCCTCTCTTTCCAACAACAACAATTGGAAGTTTCCCACAGACAGAAGAAGTTAGAAGAGTGAGACTTCTTTACAAAAAAGGAAGACTTTCTGAGGAAGACTATAAGACATTTATCAGAGGAGAGATTGCAAAAGCTATTCAAATTCAAGAAGATCTTGATATTGATGTCTTTGTTCATGGTGAGTTTGAAAGAACAGACATGGTCGAATTCTTTGCCGAAAAAATGAAAGGAATTGCAACAACAGGAAACGGTTGGGTAATCTCTTACGGAACTAGATGTTATCGTCCACCTATTATCTATGGAGATGTTGAAAGAGATGGACAGATGACAATTAGTGAAATAGTCTTTGCTCAAAGTCTAACAGAAAAGCCTGTTAAAGGTATGCTTACAGGACCCGTAACAATCATTGCCTGGAGTTATGTAAGAGAGGACATTCCAACTTCAGAAGTTGCTTACCAAATAGCACTTGCTCTTAAAGACGAAATAAAGGACTACGAAAAAGCTGGTATCAAGATTGTCCAAATCGATGAGCCAGCAATTAGAGAAAAAGCTCCAATCAAGAAAAGGAACTGGGACGAGTACTTTGATTGGGCCATAAAGTCATTTAGACTTTGCCACTCTTCAGTTAAGCCTGAGACACAAATTCACACTCACATGTGCTACTCTGAGTTTGGAGAAATCATAAATTACATAGTAGACATGGATTTTGATGTAATTTCAATAGAAGCATCAAGATCAAAAGGTGATATCATAGAAACGTTTGAAAAAGTTGCTTTTGACAGACAAATAGGTCTTGGAGTTTGGGATATTCATTCTCCTTACGTTCCATCTCTTGAAGAGATGGAAGTAATTGTAGAAAGAGCTCTAAAGGTAATTCCTAAGGAAAACTTCTGGATAAACCCTGATTGTGGATTGAAGACAAGAAGATGGGAAGAAGTAATTCCAGCTTTAAAGAACATGATAACGGTCGCAAGGAAGTTAAGGAAGACCTAATAAAGGTCTCCCTTTTTCTTGATGTTGAAACTCCAATTACATTTAGAGACCAACCTGGCATCCAGTCAGCTGTACTTTATACAGAGATCAATCTCTGCAATCTTAACTGTTATCACTGTCATAATCGCCACGGATACAACGAATATAAAGGAAAAAAGGAAAAATTAAGCTACAAAAAACTAAAAGAGAAACTTTTAATGCTAAAAGCTTTAGGAGTTGAGCTTATCATTATCTCTGGAGGGGAACCAACACTAGAAAAAAAACTCGAGGAAGGCTTAAGGTTTATAAGATCTTTAGGATTCTCAGTTAGGGTTGATACAAATGGAACAAATCCAGAAGTAATTCAAAGACTGATAGAAAAAAAAGTAGTTAATGGTTTTGCTTTGGATATAAAAATTCCTCTCAAAGTTAGATACACCCCTCAGGAACTAAAACGCTTTAAGAGAGTTCTCTTTTCCACAGAAGATGTAGACGATGAAGCAGTTTTGAATTATTCTGAAAAACTAATGACATCATTAGAAATAATAAAGAAAAATCCTTTACAGTACACTGTTTTTAGAACAGTAGAGTATCCACTACTTTTGGAAGAAGATAAAAATGAGATCAGAAAATTGTTAGAATTCTCTCCACACCAATTCAATCCGTTTTATCCTGTGGAGGAAGAATAATGCACAACAAGTATTTCAAACTCATCGATTTATTTATCGAAAACGACGATATTTCAAGGAATAATGCCAACTTTGTTAGAGGAGTTCCTGTTTTAGAACATGTTGTGACTGGCGAAGTAATGAAGGATTATCTTTTTGATGTTGTATATAAAGGATTACCTGTAAGAATTCATCACGAAGAAGGGTGGGCATATCACCATCAAACTTATCGCTTGAGTGCTTACTGTATTGGATTGTCTGCTAAAGACATTGCGTTTTACGGTCTTCGTAGCAATGCAAAGAATGAAAGAAGAGCAGCTCCTCCAAAAAGATTAGAAACTCTCTTTATGCAGTGTGCAAATCTTATCTGTCTTATTGCTCAAGAGGTATCTGGTGCAACTTCTTTAAACGATCTCTCTACAGTTGCTGCAGGATACCTATACCACCTTGAAAAGATAGAAAAGAAAACTTATTCAGATTACGAGCTGGAAAATCTCTGGCAAGAGTTCCTCTATAACATAAACTTGCCATTTAGAAGTGGAAACTCTCCCTTCTCTAATATAACACTTGACTTTGGAAAGCCTAATAGCAGATTGAAACACGAACCTATTGTTTATGCAGGGCAACTTCTTGACATTACCTATAATCAGATTCCTTCTCACTATTTCGACAGAATAAATACAGCTTTTATAAAAGCTATGAGAAAAGGAGATGCAGACGGTAATCCGTTTACGTTTCCACTAATAACTGTCAACGTTACAGAAGACTTTGATAGAAATAATCCTGCTTGGAAATTGCTTCTTAAAGAAAGTGAATACTTTGGAGGATTTTACATTCAAAACTATCTTAAAGAACCTTTTGAAAAACCTTCTATCTATAGAGAAAAGAATCCTTACATTAAACCTTTTGACGAGGGAATGATTTATAGTAACTGTTGCAGGATGTTATTTGACATTTCTCAAGTAGAAGCTGTTACAGGTTCTAATCCGTTTCATTCAGGTAGTGGAGTAGGTGGTATAGGAGTTTATGCAATAAATATGAATAGACTCCTTTTCTTAGCAAAAGAAGACTTTGAACTTCTTAAAAGAATGATAGACTATACGATGGATATTGGTGCTCAAGCACTTCAAAGAAAAAGAGTTTGGCTTAAAAAACACTGGAAGGATCTTTACCCATACCTTTCTTTCTATCAGAAAGATGATCATTCTCTTTTCAATATATTTTCAGTAGTAGGTGTTCATGAAGGAATGGTAAATGCAGGGTTTGAAGGTGGACTTTTTAATGACGATGCTAAAGAATATGCTCACGAAATAGCTCAATACTTATATCAAAAGCTTCATCAATTTATGGAAAAGGATAGAGTTTTATACTCCTTAGAGTATGCACCAAGCGAAAATGCGGCCTGCAGGATGGCAGAAAAAGATCTTCAGTTTGCAAATGCAGTTGCTGATATTCTTAATGGAGAAAAATCACCTGAGATTTCAAACGATCCTATCCTTAACCAATTTATAAGAGAATCCCTTGAAAAGTTTGGGGAGAGAATTTTTGAAGTTGTAGGAGGCTGAAATGGAAACTGTTAAGAAAGTGAAAGCTAAGATATTTGTTAATGGTGATCCCCTATCAAAAAGGGTATTTTTAACTTCTGGTTTTCAAGCACCTTTTCAAGAAGGAGATTTACTAAGACAAATAGACGTAAATTCCCACTTTCAAAGCTATGCTACAGGTGGAAGTATATTCCATATTTTCACAGCTGAAGAAATGGAACCAGAAGAACAAGAAAGATTAATCTTTAACATAATTAAAAACTTCCCTATCCAATATCTAACAAAAACTCCTTTTTTAACAACATGCAATAAATGCGGTCATAAAATGGTTGGCAGAAAAACAAAGTGCGAAAGATGTGATTCTGAAGACGTAACTTTGTGGTCTAGACCAATAGGTTACTTTAGACCCGTAATGAGAGGAAAAATAGAGAAAAATTTCAAAAATGCTAAGTATTTATTTTGGCTTTCAGGAAGAATTGAAGACTTTGCAACGAGAAAGGAGGTAAAGAAAAAAGACGTTGAAGAAATTGTTAATGAATTATCTTCAATTATATAATTGATAAAATTCCCCCAAATTCTAGACAATGGGGAACTAAATGTTAAAGTTTTTGTTAGTTTTTCTTTTAGCTTTCTCCTTTTTAACTGCAAGAGGAGAAAGCTTGTACGGATTAGTTAAGAAACTAGATACCTTAACGCCTGAAGAAATTTCAAAAGAAATAAGAAATCTTTCTCCAGAAGAGAGATTTAAACTACAGCTTTTGCTCTTTTCTTATGCTGGAGAAAGTAAAGAAGTCAGAAAACTTATAAAAAAGGCTTATCCAAAAAGACTTATATCTAACGTTCTTATTTTACCTCCATCTATAAACGCAATTATAGTCGATAAAACTAGAGAAATTTTATACGTAATCAAAATGGATAAAAGTATTCCCCATGTTATAAAGAAATTTCCTTGTATAACAGGAAAAAAACTAGGAGATAAATTAGAAGAAGGAGATCTTCGAACACCAGAAGGAATTTACTTTCCCCTATACTGGAGGACAAATCTTCCAAAGCTTTATGGAATAGGAGCTTTTCCTTTAAATTATCCGAATCTGATAGATAAGAAAGTTTTAAAGAGAAATGGTCATGGAATCTGGATTCACGGTACTAATGATCCCAACAGACCTCCACATAGCACAAATGGATGTATAGTTTTAAAAAATGAATATCTCAAAGAACTTAAAAAACTTATAGATCCTAAATTAACCCCTGTTATAGTTGTAACAACAGTTAACTATGTAGAAAGAAAAAAATATATAAACGAAAAAAAATCTATTTTAAGCTTCATTCTAAGATGGAAAAAAGCATGGGAAAACACTCCTAAAAACCTCAAAAGCTATTTTTCTTTTTATTCAAAACACTTTGTTTGGAAAAAGGGGAACTATAAGGACTGGATTAGGTATAAGAAAAGAATTACAAAACAAAAAAAGTGGATAAAAATTAAAATTTTTAATCTATCGCTATCCAAAGATGGAAGAGTATTACAATTTGGAAATCTCTACGTAGCAAATATTGATTTTGAGTATAAATCAAACAATTTTCATTCTAAAGGGAAAAAACTTTTATATATCGTTCGAGAAGGAAAACAATGGAAAATCTTGGGAGAAGAGAATTTATAAAAGGAATTTGGGTTTCTACACTTTTGCCGTTTATCCCTCAAAATGCTTTTGGAACTGTTAGGAAAGGAATTCATGTCACTCTTCCTGAAATTAAATTTCAAACCACTTACTTGCAGGGAAAAAGAAAAGGAGGAAGAATTCTCCTCATTGGTGGAATTCATGGAAATGAACCAGGAGCTTACAAAAGTGCTGAAATTTTAAGACAAGTTAAGGTAGAAAAAGGAGAGCTCTTTATCGCTCCTCGAAGTAACTTTATCTCTATTCTTGCCAATGTTAGAGGTTACAACGGAGATATGAATAGAAAGTTTGCAAAGCTTTCTAAAAAGGATCCAGATTATCCTTACGTTCTTAAACTCAAAAAGCTTATAAAAGAGATAAAACCTGATGTTGTTCTTTCGCTTCACGATGGCTTTGGTTTTCATATTTTAAACAAAAGATTTTGGGGACAGTGTATAGTAATAGATGAAGAAAGATACAAAAATTTTGAGCTTGGAAAGATTGCAAGAACTGTGTCAAGATTAGTAAACAATAAAATTAGAAATAAAAAGTGGCTGATTCCCGTTTTTAATACTCATACTTTTTCAAAAAATACAAAACATCCTGAACAAAGACGATCATTAACTTATTATTGTCTTTCAAAATGCAATACTCAAGCATACTGTCTTGAAGCTTCAAAACAGCTACCTAACCTTGAAACAAAAGTAAAAACGCATCTTTTAATGTTAAAAGAGTTTTTTAGAATCTTTAATCTTGAAATAAAACCCGATTTTGATTTCTTAATTGAAAATTGTGAAAGAATGTTAAACGAGCGAAAAACCTATACAGCAAACTTAAAGATAAATGGTAGAAAAATCATCATTTCTTCTAATAAAGCTATAAAGGTTCCTTCTAAAAGTGAGGTTGAGTTTTTATCCTTTCATGGTTCAGACGGAACAAACGTTATTCCAGTAGGAGTTAATCTTAATTGGAGGAAATTTACTATTAGAGATAGTTTATCTCTTAAAATCAAAGATGACTATTTAGATATTTTTAAAGTAAAACTAATTCTTATCTAAATAAATATTCATTAAAAGTAAAAACGAAAAACTTATGAAAAGCTTTTACAAAATCTTTGAAAATTTACTAATTTAAAGATGATGTATAATCCTTACGTATTAAAGTGAAAGTAGGAACATTAAAATGGAGGTTAGAATAGATGTATAAAATCTTAGTCACAGAACACATAGCAGACGCAGGAATCGAACTACTGAAAAGTCAGCCAGATGTAGAACTAACTTATGATCCTGAACTATTTAGAAACTTTGAAAAGATACTTGAAATTATCCCAGAGTACGACGCTATTATTACTAGAAGTGGTACACCTGTAAAGAAAGAACTTTTTGAAAGAGCAAAGAACTTAAAAGTTGTTGGAAGAGCAGGAGTTGGTGTTGACAACATTGACCTTGATGAAGCTTCAAGAAGAGGTATTTTAGTCGTAAATGCCCCAACTGGTAATACTCTAGCAGCAACAGAACACACTATGGGAATGATGATTTGTGCTGCCAGAGCAATTCCTTATGCTCACAACTCTTTAAAAGAAGAAAGAAGATGGGATAGAAAAAAATTTATGGGAGTTGAACTTGCTGGAAAAACTCTTGGAATTATAGGTTTTGGAAGAATAGGTTCAAGGGTTGGAATAAGAGCAAAAGCATTTGATATGAAAGTAATAGCTTATGACCCATACATAAAGAAAGAAAAAGCTGAAAGGCTTGGAGTTGAACTTGTAGATGAGCTTGATGAACTTCTCCGTCGTTCTGACATTATAACGATTCATACTCCTTTAACAGACGAAACAAGAAATATGATTACAAAAAAAGAAATCGAAAAAATGAAAGATGGCGTTATTATTCTTAATATAGCACGCGGAGGAATAATAAAAGAAGATGACCTTTACGAAGCTCTTGTTAGCGGTAAAGTAAGAGCGGCAGCTCTTGACGTATTTGCCAAAGAACCTGCAACAGATAACATTCTTCTTGATCTTCCAAACATTGTTGTAACTCCTCACATTGGAGCAAATACTTTTGAATCTCAAACAAATGTTGCAGTAATTATTGCAAATCAAGTTCTTGCAGCACTTAGAGGAGAAGAAGTAGAGTTTGCTGTAAATGCTCCATACGATGATACTGCTGCAAAAGTTTTAAAACCATTTATGGACCTTGCGGAAAAGCTAGGACTTTTTGCTGTTCAAGTTGCATGCTCAAGATCAAAAGAAATAGTTCTTGAGTACAGAGGAGATCTTGGGGAAGATCTAAAACCTCTTACGACTGCGTTCCTTAAAGGCTTCTTACAAAACATAGTAGATATTCCTGTTAATCTCATTAATGCTCCATTTCTTGCAAAAGAAAAGGGAATCTCTATCGTAGAAGTAAAAAGACCTGAAGGTATAAACTTCAAGAAACTTATAAAAGTCATATGTAGATCAGAAAGTGGAGAATTTACAATCGCTGGAACAGTAATGGACGATCAGTTTCCAAAAATCGTTGAAATAAACGGTTTTCTCTTTGATCTCACTCCTAAAGGAAAGTTTTTACTAATTAAGAACTTTGATGTTCCTGGAGTAATTGGAAAGCTTGGTTCTATCCTTGGTAAATACAATGTTAACATTGCAGGATTCCAACTTGGAAGGATTGAAAGAGGTAAGGAAGCTAAGGGAGTGATTTTAGTAGACAACGACGTTCCACAAGAAGCTATTAACGAAATCAAGAAAATTCCTGAAATTTTAGAAGTAAAACAAATAAACTTATAAATATAAGGGGAGCTCTTTTAAAGAGCTCCCTCTCTTTAATTTTTCTCTGGAAGTTCTGGTAAAACTCTTGCTTCAAGAGGTACTTCACCAGTCATAGATTCAAGAAAAGCTTTAATTTTCTTTGCTTCAATGTTAGAAAGCTCTTTTCCTAATTCTTTCTTAGCCATTATTTTTATTGCAGCTTCAAGACTATTTACAGAACCATCATGGAAATATGGTGCAGTAATAGCAACATTTAAAAGTTGTGGTGTCCTAAATTTGTATTTGTCTTTTGGATTCTTAGTTACATTATATCTACCAAGGTCTTTATTCCACTTGAACTCATGAAACTGACCATCAGAAAGAACTGGTCCATTATGACACGCAATACATCCATACTTAACAAAAAGTTTCATACCTTCTTTTTGTTCAGAAGTAAGAGCATTATCATCACCAAGAAGATACCTATTGAAAGGAGAATTTGGAGTATTAAGAGTTCTTTCGAATGCTGCAATGGCTTTTGTCACGTTTTCAAAAGTAACAGGATCCTTTTCTCCTGGAAAGGCTTTTTTAAAGAGTTCTACATACTCAGGTATTCTTTTCAGTCTTTCTACAATGAGTTTTGGGGTTGCGTTCATCTCAACATGTGCTTGCAGTGGACCTGCTGCTTGTTCTTCTAGTGTTAAGGCTCTTCCATCCCAAAACTGAACTTTTAAGAATCCAGAATTAATAGTTGTTGGAGCATTTCTTGGACCTGCTTGCCAACCATGACCTATAGAAGTCTTTTGATTATCATCTCCACCAATAGAAAGATTATGACAGGTATTACAGGAAATCAGTTGACTCCTTGAAAGTCTTGGATCATAGTAAAGCATCTTTCCAAGTTTTACTTTTTCAGGGGTTAAGCTGTTATTCTTTGGAATTGGCGGAAATGATGGAAGAGGAGTAAAAAATGATCTGAAATCTTCCTGCACAGATTTTACAGAAACTTCCCTTGAAAAAAGTTCTTTAGCAGCTTTTTCAAAAGCTTTTACATTGTCAAAAGGCATTTTTTTATGTTTAGCAGAATTCTTAGCTGCTTCTACTAAAGCTTCTTTTGTTTTGAACTTTTTAATTAAGACATCTTTACTTGGAGCTATTATTCCATGACATTTAGAACAGATACTATCCCATGTGCTAGCAATTGCTGGTGTCCCAGTACAAATAGCTAAAAAAGTAGTAATAGATAAAAATTTTTTCATTTGTGACCTCCTCTTAAACTTACTTTTTAAGTAAAAAGATATTTTAATTGTAAAGATTTTTCAAGTAATATTTTTTCTTAATTTTTCATTTTCCATTCTTCTCAATGAACATTTTTTCTGCTTCGTAAGTTCCCCAGACTGTCGGGAAGAAGTTCTTTACTCTGTTTCTTGCTGCTTCGAGAACTAACGGAGCAGCTATGTAGATTAACGGTTGCTCGTAAGAGATTATCCTATAGGCTTTCTTGTATATCTCAACCCTCTTCTTGAAATCAAGCTCCCTTGCTCCTTCTTCAAAGAGTCTATCAACCTCTGCTTCCCACTTTGTTGCCGGTTTTTTTTGGTTCGGATTCCACATGTGGAGCTGCCCACTGCTCATCCATACATTTCTGCCACCGTTTGGGTCGATTGAACCTGTTAATCCAATTATCACAGCGTCAAAGTCGTGGGTATGGAGAAGCTTTTCAACAAGGTTGTTAAAGTCGAGGGGCTGGAAGTGAACGTCTATTCCAAGTCTTTTGAGGTCGTACTTGATTATTGCACCTATCTGAACTCTTGAAGGGTTGTTTGAGTTTGTCAGAAGGTTAAACTCCACTTTGTGACCATCTGGTGTTTCAAGCCATCCATCTCCATTCCTGTCCTTCAGTCCTATCTCTTCAAGGAGTTTTTTTGCCTTTTCCAGATTGTATGGAAACTTTGGATAGCTGGAATCGTAGTACAGTTTATTTGCTGGTGTTACTGGAGAATAAACAGGATATCCTAAACCATTATAGACTGTGAGAATTATTCCTTTTCTATCAATTGCATGGGAAATTGCCCATCTGAATTTTCTGTTTGTAAAGAGTTTCCACTTCCAGTCAGGTATGGCTCCCTTTTTCTGATTGAAGCATATAAAGTCGGCAGTTAGGGAAGGTCCAAGGTTGTAGATTGTGTAGTTTCCTTTTTTCTCTCCAGATTTCAGCTCTGGAAAATCGTCACCTCTGACTCCATAGAAATCGAGCTCTCCAGCCTTAAACTTTAAAAGCTGGGTGTTCTGGTCGGGCAGGATAAACTTGACCTTTTTATCTATGTAGGGAAGTGTCTTCCCCTCTTCATCTTTCTTCCAGTAATCTCTGTTCCTTTCATAGACCAAATACTGTCCTGGAACGTATTTAACCAGTTTGTAAGGACCTGTTCCGATGAGTTTTTCAGGAGGTGTAGAAACAGTCCAGGTTTCCATGAACTTTCCGGACTTTACAGCTTCTTCAAGGACGTGTTTCGGAAATATCGGTGCTGATAACGAATATAGAAGAGGAGCAAAGGGTTCTGGAAGGTCAAACTCAACTGTATATTTATCTATCTTTTTAACTTTTGGTAGTTTTCCATCTATAAGGAACATATCCTTTGTAGAGTTAGGAATCTTTGGATTGAAGTAGATCTGGTTGTAGGTAAAAACAACATCGTCAGCTGTGAACTCCTTTCCATCAAACCATTTAACACCTTTTCGAAGATGAAAGATCCACTTTAGACCATCGTTTTTAAACTCCCAGCTCTCTGCAAGAGCTCCTCTTGGCTTTAAAGTTTTCAAGTCAACCTCTGTTAAACCTTCAAAGAGCTCTCCAATCGTCTCTGTTGATGATGTTTCGTGTGCCATTACAAGGTTAAACGTTTTAGGGTCTGAAGAAGTAGCAGTGTAAAGTGTTCCTCCGTAGTGTCCTACTTGAAATGTGACGTTATCAAGATCTACTGTTTTCCCAAGGGTGTAGTTTCCACTTTTTCCAGATGGTTCTAGAATGAAGAAAAGAGGAAAAATTATTGCTACAATAAAGCAGAAGAGGAAGATAACTAAAGATCTAATAGATTTCATTTTCCTCTTTACGATCCTATCGTATGGTTTTGTGTGATTTTATACGATGCTATTGTATAGGTCAATTTTTCAAATGTAATCACATAACAATGAGAATATCAGAGTTTGCAAAAATTGATAAAACGTGGATAAATAACTCTTTGGTTACACCTCAAATTGTTTTTGTCCTACCAATTATACTTCCTTTTGGAGATATTTTTCTGATTACAGATAAAAAATTTTCTGTTTCTCTGAAGAGTATAATTGTGGTATAATAGAATTTGGGGTTATTCCAAATGGGGGAAGATAATGAAAAAAGTAGTAAGCTTAATAGTAAAACACTTACTATACATTTGTTTAAATCTTATTTTTATAATCTTTAGCCTTAATTCCGTGGCATCTCCTCAAAAAGAAAAATTTAAGTTACCCAAAATCAGAACTATCCCGAACAAAATTACCTTAGATGTCTGGGAAAAATGGAACTCAAAAAATTGGATTCTTTCTGTCACCTTTAGCCCTAATGGAAACTGGATTGCTTATGGAAGTTATTCCAGCTTCAATGGGAGAGGAACGGTAACTATTATTGATCCACTAACAGGAAACCGTAAAGCAGTTCTATACACTACAGGTGGGCAGGTTGAAAAGTTAGCCGTTAGTCCCGACGGAAATTTAATTGCCGCTGGGAATGCAGGAGGAACTATTGATATATTCGATGTAAAAAGTAAAGAAAAAATTAAAACTTTAAGGGAACACAAAAGAACTATCTCTTCCATAGCTTTTAGCCCCAATGGAAAACTATTGGCTTCTGCTGACTACGATGGAGTTGTCAAATTATGGGACCTTAATACATGGGAACCTATTAAAACTTTTTCAGGAAAGTTAGTCGCATTTAGTCCAGACAGCAAGTATCTTGCAATACTAAATAGGAAAGAATTATTTATATACGATATAAGCAAAGGAAATACTTCGAAAATCCTAAGTCTTAAAAATTTATATGGTCCTGTTGATACTATATGCTTTAGTCCAGATGGAACCTTAATTGCCTTTAGCAATTTTGACAATATTTATATTTTAAAGGTTAGTAAAGACAATAAAATGCAAATAAAGCTTAAGATGAAAAAAGTAATAAAAGGAACACAATACAGAAAAAGAATGGAACACTATCCTAACTACGGGGAGATACTATCTATGTCCTTTAGTCCAGACAGTAAATTGATAGCCATTGGTACGATTAACTTCTTTAAGAATAGACCTCAAGCAGGAGTAGTTGCTATTTTCGATGTAAAGACTGGAACGTGTATCAAACTTTTAGAAAAATACAGGAACGATGTTAGAAGTGTAACTTTCAGTCCAGACGGTTCTATGATCGCCTTTGGATGTCATTCAGGCGAATTAGGGGTTTTAAAAGTAGAAGAACCCTTTTTCTCTCTAACTACTCTTGATATTCTTGACAAAGACAAACTCTTAAGTATTCCTAAAGGCACTGTAATTAAAGCTGTTAGAGGTAACGGTGGAACTTATATAGTCTATCCTATATACGGGAAACTTAAAGAAGGAAGACTAAATCCATTATATTATTCAGCCAATCCCATCCTTGTTTTTAAAGAGTCTCCTTTACTTCCGTATCCCGGTTCCCAGTACCCAGTGGGTACCATTAAAAAAGGTGAAATTGTAGATAAAAAGCAGATTCTCATCACACGAGACAAGAAATATCTGTACTTAGATAGAAAAGGTTTCATAAGTGCAAATTCGACAGTTAAAATAAAGCCGTGCAAGATTTCTTTTCTTGCGAAAATAGAAGGAACAGTACTAAAAACATTACCAAATGAAAACGCTTCATACACAGTTCCAACTGGAACAGTTTTATTTGCAAAATATTTTTGTCCATACTTCAATTATTACCTAGTTACTTCCCCTTCTGGCAAAAGCGGGTGGGTTTCTGCCCAGTATCTTGAAAAGCTTCCCGTAAAAGATATTAATAAAGATGCAGTGGCTTTAAAAAGTACAAACTTGTTCTTTTCTGTTTCCTCTAAGGATCACGGAATCCCGATTAATCAAGGAGAAATTATAAAAGTAGTATTTAAGCTTAAAAACTATCCCCTTTATTATGTCAAAAAAGGGAAAAACAAGGGACTTATAAATAAGGATAGTATAGCTTTCATAAAAATGTTTAATCCACAAAAATTGTGGACCATTACAGATACTGTCCTCCTAAAAGCTCCTCAAAAGTCTGCTGACGTAATCAGGAACCTTCCTAAATTCACAGAACTCAAAGTTTTAGGTAGGGTAAATGATTTCTATTACGTAGAAGTTATTTCAATAAAATTGAAAGGGTGGATTCCAACAGAACTCACAACACTTGTTAAACCTGATAAGCTAAGTTAGTATAGTTAGAAATTAGACGACATTTGACTGCATAAATCTTGCATACACGAGTAAGAAGTGTCATAGGTGTAGGGTAAACTGTAGGAAGTAGTAAGTTAGGTAATTATTAAACCCCTCAGGTCAATTCCATAGAATTTTTGCACTTTATAAGCATGATAGAATTTACGCAGTTGCATGAACATTCCCTGGGAGGATGTCACTAGCTCTTTCTTCAATTTCCACTATCTATTCAATAGATTTATTTTTAGTGAATTTAAATCCAAGTTTTATCAAATCATAATCCTTTGCAGATATCCTTTCGTTTTCCTACTCTCAATATCAAGATAACAAGTTAATTATTTTTAACTCTAAAAAAAGCTCTTATTTCCTGGCAATCACAAACCTGTAAAACTTACTGCCCTCTTTAAGTTTCTTTACTTTCTTTAATACTAAAATGTTCTAAATCTTTTTTGGCAACTTCAGAGAATAGGAGTTTATACATCTATTTCCAACTCTTTAAAAACCTCTTCTGCTTCATAAACTTTCATTCTGCCTTTTTCTATTTCCTTATTTATTTTTTCGGCAACAGCTACATCCAAGTAATCAAAGTAAAATCTCGCTGGGTAACTCACAATAGAATAAAAGTTCGCTATCAAGCTTCTCGCTTATAGTAATTAGCTTTTTAGTAATAGCTACAACTCCCCCGTACGTAAATTACTTTATAATATCCTTTATCTTAAAACTATGATTCTATTAACTTTCTTTCTTCTTCGTTCGTAAGGAAGGTAAGATCGTTAGAATGGAAACTCAATCCCTTTTTCTTCTTTAAGCCAACGGTAACCATTGATTTACAAATATTTTGCTATAATTTTAAACAAAAATCTCGCTTAAAGGAGAGTTAATGGCAAATAACGAAAAGTATGATGCTTCAGCAATAAAGGTTCTTGAAGGGCTTGAAGCTGTAAGAAAAAGACCTGGAATGTACATTGGAGATACTGGAAGCTACGGTCTCCACCATTTGGTCTTTGAAATTATTGATAACAGTGTAGATGAAGCCCTTGCTGGATACTGTACAGAGATAAAGGTAATAATCCACGAGGATAACTCAATAACGGTTGAGGATAACGGAAGGGGAATCCCAGTTGATATACATCCTGAGTACGGTAAACCGGCAGCAGAAATTGTTATGACTGTTCTTCACGCTGGTGGTAAATTTGAGAAGAAAGCTTATAAATACTCTGGTGGTCTTCACGGTGTTGGAGTTTCAGTAGTTAACGCACTTTCTGAATGGCTAAAACTTGAAATTCATAAAGATGGAAAGGTCTATAAACAGATCTATGAAAAAGGTAACCCTGTAACAGAATTTGCATGTATTGGAGAGACAAAGAAAAGAGGGACAATAGTAACCTTTAAACCAGATCCAGAGATATTCGAAGTAACAGAGTTTAGCTGGGACATTCTTGCCAATAGATTAAGAGAATTGGCTTTTCTTAATAAAGGCTTAAAAATAACTCTCATAGATGAAAGAACAGAGCCTCAAAAAGAAGAGACTTTTTATTACGAAGGTGGAATTGTTGAGTTTGTTAAGAAAATTAACGAAAAGAAAGACCCTCTTTTTCCAAATCCAATATACATAGCGGGAGAAAAGGACGATATTCTCGTTGAAGTCGCTCTTCAGTACAACTCTACCTATACAGAACAAGTCTTTAGCTTTGTTAACAACATCAATACTCGTGAAGGTGGAACACACGTTTCAGGATTTAGAACTGCTTTAACAAGAGCTATAATCAAATTCATTGAGGAAAATAATCTATTACCCAAAAACGCTAAGATTTCTGTAACTGGAGATGATGTAAGAGAAGGTCTCGTTACTGTAATTTCTGTTAAGGTTCCAAATCCTCAGTTTGAAGGTCAGACAAAGGCAAAGCTTGGAAACTCAGAGGTTAGACCTATTGTTGCTTCCATTGTTTACGACAAACTTTATGCCTTTTTGACCGAACGTCCTGATATTGGAAGGAAGATTGCAGAGAAAGTGATAACTGCCGCAAGGGCGAGAGAAGCTGCCAAAAGGGCGAGGGAGCTGACAAGACGTAAGAGTGCCCTTGAGGAGTTCTCCCTTCCCGGAAAACTTGCAGATTGTTCTGAAAGAGATCCTCAAAAAACCGAACTTTTCTTAGTTGAGGGTGATTCAGCTGGAGGTAGTGCAAAGCAGGGAAGGGACAGGCGTTTTCAGGCAATCTTGCCGCTCAAGGGTAAGATAATAAACGTTGAAAAGGCAAGGATTGAGAAGGTTCTCTCAAACGATGAAATTAAAACGATAATTACAGCCCTTGGAACTGGAATCGGTAAGAACTTTGATATGAGCAAGCTCCGTTATAGCAAGATAATCATAATGACGGATGCGGACGTTGACGGAGCTCATATAAGAACACTTCTACTTACCTTTTTCTTCAGACAATTCCCAGAAATTGTTGAAAGAGGACACCTTTACATTGCACAGCCTCCACTTTATAGGGTGAAAAAAGGAAAAAGAGAAATGTACATAAAGAGCGACTCAGAACTTGAAAGTGTGGTTTTAGATTTTGCTCTTGATTCTGTTTTACTTCTTGATAATAACGGAAAAGAGATTCCAAAAGAAGAAGGATTAAAGGTAGTTGAAGATATTTCAAAACTTGAAAGTGTCGTTTCTATACTCTCAAGAAAGAGGGACAGAGATATCATAAATATTCTTCTTAGAATAGGGGCTGACTATAAGGATCTCTACGATAGAGAAAAGGCTGAAAAGCTAGTAGAGGAAATAAAGAAGAACCTTCCAGAATCACTAAGAAAAACAGAGTTTGAGCTCATAGAGGATAAGGAACACTGCTGTTTCAAAATCTTTTGCCGTATTCCTTTTGATAGATATCTCAAAAAGACCGTTGAGATAAACAAAGATCTGTTGATATCAGATCTTTATAAACATGGAAGAGGCTTAAAGTCCAGAATAAGAGAAAAACTTGGAGAGCCTCCTTACAAAGTTGAAACTAAAAAGGGTGAAGTTAAGGAGTTTCTGACCCTTGAAGAGCTCTACAACTATCTCCTTCAGGTTGGAAAAGAAGGTATATATATTCAACGTTACAAGGGTCTTGGTGAGATGAATCCAGACCAGCTCTGGGAAACAACGATGAATCCTGAAAATAGAACTCTTTTAAAAGTTTCTGTTGAAGATGCTGTAAAAGCAGACGAAATCTTTACAATCTTAATGGGAGACAAGGTAGAACCGAGAAAAGAGTTTATTCAGAAATTTGCCAAAGAGGTAAGAAACCTTGATATTTAGGGAAGTTTGATGTACTACGAGCTTCTTTTTGTCTATGGCACTTTAATGTCTGGGCTTTCCGCCCATACGTTTCTTTTCGACTCAGAGTTTGTTGGTCATGGTATTCTCTATGGTGCAAAGCTTCTTCACTTAGAAGAAGGGTATCCGGGAGTCATTGAGGGTGAGGGAGAAGTTTTTGGAGAAGTTTATAGAGTAGATTCCCTAACTCTTGCAGCAATTGACTTATTTGAAGAATTTTATAAATCTTTTCCAGAAAGGAGTTTCTATCTAAGAATTAGAAAACCTATAAGGCTTATTCAATTTAACGATTTTGTTGATGCTTGGGTTTATGTTCTTAATCCTTTAATAATTAAAAATCTTTCCTTTACAGAAGTTCCTTTTGGGAACTGGAAGGAATTCATAAAAAAATTAATGAAGCTTTAAAAGAAGAGAAAAAGAAAGGAAAAAAGAAAAAAATCTTTAGTTAGAAAGGAAATTATAGATTTGTTCTCTTGCAGCTTTTTGTGCTCTTTGGAGAAATTCAACGTCTAAGTGTTCTTTTGCTTCAGGATAGTTTTCAACGTTTGTATGAAGCAAGAAGGCATGATTTACCCAATATGTGCTATTTCCAAACATATACCAACCTGGAACTGTAGATAGTGGATTATTAGGATCAGGAGATTCTATTTGTACATAGCTGTCAAAGTTAACTTTTCTTGCTAAAGCTTTATTTGAAACATTAGGAACAACAGTATCTTGATATGCACTTTGAATAATAGTATTTGTCAAGTTTGTTGTTCCAACGTAAACTGGATCAGCTGGATCAAGAATTAGTTGGAAAATTCCAAGAAGCATGCAGTACTTATTAGTGTTTTTCTTTACTCCTACTGATTCAAGCAAAGATTCAATCAAGGAATTTGTCGCTCTATCAAGGATTGAAACAAAATTTCCACCACCAACGTTTAAAACAACTTTATTGGGAGTTCCATAATTTGCGTAAATAGAACCTACAATAGAGCCCATTGAAATTCCAAGAAAGTTTACAGCTGAAGGAATATCGGTATTTCCATCTCCATTTAGGTCATAAAAACCGTTTCTTATAAGCAGTTCTAATAATCTTAAGTTAAAAACTGCTTGATAAATGTTTAATCTATCTTGAACAACATTTGATGTGAGGAAACACTTTCCTTCACTGCATTCAAAAGTACTGTTTTCTGTAAGCTTTGTATAGTCTCCGTGGAAAGGCAAGTCAATTGCAACAACTGGAAGCTGGATATCTTGAAGAAGAGCTTCTACTCTTTCTTTACTTCCACCTAATCCATGCTGGAAGATATAAACAGAGCCACTGTAAAGATCTCTGTTTCCAAAATATATGGGGATGAATTTAACATAATCATTAATGTCAAATGTTTCTCCTAAGTTAATTTTGGTAAACAATTCTGAAAGTTTTGTGATATCAAAAGCTGGAAATTTACCTGAAGAAATCAAAGCTTTAAGATTGTTATCGCTACTTACAAGTTTCAAAACACCATAAAGAGGGGATAGTGTGGTGTTTCCCAAGTCAAAGCTTCTATAATCGTTTTCAATTTCGTTATAGGAAATTCCAGAAATCGTTAGCGTTGCATTTTCACCTTGATTAAGAGATTCAAGATATCTTTTTATAGATCCAAGGTCAGAAACAGACAAAGTCTTATCTGCGGTTGTAAAAGTAAACGCTTCAAGAATATTATCTTTATTTAAATTCGGATTAATTGTCGAAAGAGCTCCATAAAGTTCATCAAGTTTTCCTTCTTCTTCTAGTTTGTTAAAGGCTTGAGGAGAAAGAATGGGATTGCCATTTACATCTTTAATTCCGTTTATAAGAACAACAGCATACTTATGTCCAGCCTCTAAAGGTTTAGTAGGATAAAGTTTAATGTAATTTCCTTCTTGGATAATCTCAAGTCTCTCTGTTTGGTCTATTAAATTACAAAACGTACTATTAGAAGAACACAAGGCTAAAGCCGTTAAGTCAAAAATCTTTAAGTTACTCTTTAGAGATTCCACATCCAGCTGAATAGAGTCTATAAGAGGAATAAATATTGGCGTATTTGGACTAAATCCCTTTATTTGTAACTGATTTATTGCTTCATATAGAGCTTTGGTTTCAAGATTATCCGTAGTTGAAGGGTCAAAGTAAACATAAGTAGAATTCCAAAATAGATCATTGGGAAATGGAATTCCTAAAGGACTATCAGGTTCTGTTGCAAATGGATCAAACACTAGTCCGTTCCTCTCAAAAACTGAACTATCAGCAGAAAGTTCTGGAGCTGAACTTGTTTTTTGAAGACTACCTCCACATGAAAAAAATAACATAGGAGTTATCAACAGGCTTAACAACTTCTTCATCCTATCCCTCTCCTAAAATCTATAGTTAACAGTAACTCCATATCCCCATAGATGTCCATCTGCCGATAAAGCTACTGTCCCAGGATTTCCGGTTACGCCCTCATAACTGCTGTTAAGTTCGACACTTTCACCATCAATTTTTCTTTTATGGTTAGCAGTTATGTACTGAAGAACTGAGTCTATAGAAAGTTTTCCAAAATTCAAACCAACACCGAAAGAATACGTTCTCTTATCTGCATCTGGCCAAAGCATGTCAAAGGTTTCATCTGGAATTGGAGATGGATCGTAGTAATATCCTCCTCTTAAAGTTACAATCTCGTTCCACTTATATTCGATACCAAATCTTATTTGTTTTGTATCTTTCCAGTTTCTTGGAAATTTTTCTTCTTTCTTACCAAGAAAAGGTTTGTCAAATTTAACCGTGTAATCTTGAATGGAGCTCCAGTCTGTCCACACTACATCTGCCATAAGATTTAGCTTTTTAGTTGGTTGATATCTAATACCTGCTTGAATCTGAGCTGGATGGTCAATACTGGTCTCTGCTTTTACTTTTTGACTAAGTTCTACTATTTCAACAGTTCCTTTAAAATCAGTACTTGTTCTTGATCTATATGTAAAGCCAAGAGATAGATTATCACAAAGTTTATACATTAAACCAAAATTGAAAGAGTAATTAAAATCGTCACTAAATTCTCCTTTTATCGTTTTATTGTGAAGCGTTGGAATTGAAGGAGAGTAAATTCTTCTCTGAGTTCCTGCATCAGACCTTCCAAGTGATATTCCAAAACCTACTGAAAGTTTTTTAGAAAGCTTTATTGCAAGAGTAGGTGTTACAACTCCCCTTAAATAGTAGGACTCAAAACCATTGTAAGCTGCTGGATTTTTAGAAGGATCAGATTCCCATTTAATATGGAGACCATAAGGAACATAAGCTGCAATACCAAAATAAACATTATCAAAAAGATAAGTTGCTAAACCAAAATGTGGGACAATAAGATTATTAGAAGTATCTGTAAATGAAACATCGTAAGGCTGAACTTTTAAGCCATCACCATCAACAGCCTTAAAATTATAAACCTTTAGAGTAGGACTTAAGTATTCTGCTCCTACTGAAATTAAAGAACCATTTATTTGAGTAAGGCCAGCAGGGTTATAATAGACAGCAAATGGATCATCTGCATACGCTGAAAATGCTCCTCCAAGAGACGTAGCCTTTGAGCCAATTCCAAAAGTATCAACGTTTCCTGCTTTGGCAACGAATGGAATAGAAAGTAGGAGGAAAAAAGAAAAAAATTTTTTCATTCCGTGCCTCCCATTCTCAAAAATAAAATCATCTTAAAATATTTCTTTATAGTAGTTAATCACTTTTCCTGGATAGAGGTCCTCTATATAAACAACAACCTTTTCTAAGGTGGCATCTACTACTTTTTTACTGCTAGCAATAGTTACTACTCCTATTACAGAACTTTGCCACTTATCCTGCTCTCCTATTTCACTTACCGAAACGTTGAACTTATTTTTTAATCTTTCAATAATTCTTTTTACAACTCCCCTTTTCTCTTTTAAAGAATGAGCTTCTGGTATTCTTAAATGAACTTCCAAAAAACCTATAGCAGCAGCCATTTAATTCTCCAGATGTAGCAAAATTTAGAAAAGTTTATAATTTTGAAAGAAAGTATATAAAATTCTTCTTTAGCTGGAGGAATCATGGAAGAAAAACAATACAAACTCTGGAGATGTACCGTTTGTGGATATATTTACGATGTTGATGAAGGAGATCCTGATAATAACGTGCCTCCAGGAACCTCCTTTGAAGCTATACCAGATGATTGGGTATGTCCTATATGTGGAGTTACAAAGGATAAATTTGAACCTGTTGACGATTGATGAGGATATTAATAATAAGGTTTTCTTCCTTAGGAGACGTAATACTTGTTAGTTCTGTTTTTAATTCTTTGAGAGAAAAGGGAATCGAAATTGATCTTTTGACATACAAGCCTTTTGGAGAAGTTTTTAAAGGAGATTATCGAGTAAACAAGGTTATAGAAGTAGAAAAAAGAAAGTACAAAAACCTTAAATCCTTAAAAAAACTTTCTGAAAAGTTAAAAGATTATGACTATGGATTTGATCTTCATGGAAATCTAAGAACTTTTTTCCTATCAAGATACTTACCATTTCCTGTTTTTAAGTATAGTAAAAAAAGTATTTTAAGACGTTTAATGATTACATTTAAACCTTTTAAAGCAAAGTGGCTTTATGTTCCAAAAATGTATGCAGAAACTTTTAAAAAAATTGGAGTCGAAATAGAAAATCCCAGACCTGAAATTCCTATCTTTCATCATGAAGTAGAAAAAGTAAAAGAGCTCTTACCTAAAAGTAATTTTGCAGTAATAGCTCCTGGCGCAAGATGGAAAACAAAAAGATATCCAGAAGAAAACTTTAGAGAAATTATAAAGATACTAGAAAGAAAAGATATTAAAACAGTTATTGTAGGAGGAAAAGAAGAAAAGGACATAGGAGAAAAACTATCCTTAGAGACAGGAGCTATAAACTTATGTGGGAAACTTTCAATAAGAGAAAGTTTATCTGTTTTGTCTCTATCCAGGGGAGTAATTTCAAACGATTCTGCAGTTGTTCATATGGCAAGAGCCGTTAAAAAACCAGTAATAGCAATTTTTGGCCCTACCCATCCTGCCTTTGGCTTTGCACCTTATGAAGATGAAGGAAAAGCAATCACTAGAAACCTTCCCTGTTCTCCATGCTCCCTTCATGGAAAAACTAAATGCAAAGAAAGAAAATGTTTTGAAATACCTCCAAGTAAAATAGTTTCAGAATTTATATCTCTGGTAGAATTTCACCGATAAAATCAAAGAGGAACTTAAAGAATGACGTTTAGAAGACTGTTATTGGAATTTACTCTTGTTTTAATAATAAGTTGGATAATTGAGTTTTTCTATATGGGAGTAAAGGGCATTTTTGAAGGAACAACTCTTTCTCTCCTTGAGATTTCTCTTTCCTTTGATAATGCTGTCATGAACGCTGTTGTCTTAAGTGGTATGTCTTACATTTGGAGACGTAGATTTCTCACTTGGGGAATGATAATAGCAGTTTTTGGTATGAGATTTTTATTTCCTGTTCTTATAGTATCCTTAACCGCAGGAATTGGTATAGAAAAAGTTACTGAAATGGCGTTTTCTAATCCTGAAGAATATGCTCACTATCTTGAGATTGCTGAACCTTTAATTCTTTCCTTTGGAGGTTCTTTTCTCTTAATGGTTTTTATTAACTGGTTGTTTGATGCAGGAAAGGAGCTCTACTGGATAAGATTTCTTGAAGAAAAAGCTGCAAAACTTGCAAAAGTAGGCGAAATTAAGCTTATTGTTGCACTTACAGTTGTCTTTATCGTTGGTTTCCTTAAAAAAGATTCCAATATTTTACTTGCAATGATTTTAGGAATTCTTCTTTTTGAGCTAGTGCATTTTATAAAAGGAGCAATTGAATATTTTAAAAGGAATAGCATATCTAGTGGAGGACTTGCAAATTTCATTTACTTAGAACTTTTAGACGCCTCATGTTCTTTAGATGGAGCTGTAGGTGCGTTTGCTATAAGCCAAAATCTCATCATTATTACACTTGGTCTATCAGTTGGTGCTTTTATTCTGAGATCTTTAACCGTTTACTTTGTTGAATCTGGAAAACTTCGAGAACTTCCCTATCTTGAACATGGGGCTCACTGGGGAATCGGAGGCCTCGGAATAATGATGTTAGCTCAACTTTTCCACCACATTCCTGAACCAGTGATAAGTACTGTTGCACTTGTATTTATTCTTTCATCTCTATATACATCTATTAGAAAAACAGAACACTTGTTTTAACTATGTATCCACTCCTTCCAGTTTTCTCCTATTCTTCCTTTTAAGCGATATCTTTCCATTAAGCTTTTACAGGGACAATTTCTTTCTTTTGAAACAAGAACCTCTACTACCTTTTTCATGATTTTTGGAAAATTACTTACAGCAAGGTCAACCTGCTCTTTTTGTTCCTCTGTTAGCATTCCTTCAAAGAGAACTCCTGATTTAAAACCATAAGGTTTGATTCCTTCTGCGTAATTTGTCACATAACAAAGAGCTCCATAACATATTTCAAGTTCTTTTGCTAAGAAAACTTCCGGGATAAGAGTCATACCAACTAATTCTCCTTCCATTCGCTTAAACATTTCAATTTCTGCTGGTGTTTCAAGACGGGGACCTTCTGTACAAACATACGTTCCACCACAGTGATAATTAAATCCAGAAGTCTTGAGAACAGAATTCAAGACATCCCTAATTTCAGGACAAAAAACAGGACTCTGTCTAACAAATCCTAAACCACCGTTTTCAAAAAAGGTGTATTTTCTACTTTTTGTAAAGTCTAAAAGGTCATCTGGAATTACGTAATCACCAGGTTTAAAATCCTCCCTCATCGAACCTGGTCCAGTCCACGCAACTATTCTTTCAACTCCTAAAGATTTTGCAGCATATATATTTGCTCTATAGTTAACAAAAGGAGCTGTTATCTCGTAATCTTTTTCACCATGCCTAGAAAGAAAGAAAAACTCAAAATTATTTTCATGTTTAAGTTTATAAATAGGGTTAGAAAGTCCAAAAGGAGTATCTACCTGTTTTTTCTCAACAATCTTCCCAAAAGCTTCTTTTTCAAGGAAATAAGCTCCACTTCCACCTAAGATCAGCACTTTAACCACGGTTTCTCCTTATGTCCGGTGGAGTAATTCTATGAAGTTTAAAACGTTCCCTTGCAAGCTCTATTACCCAATCAAGTTCTTGGTATCTTTGAACGTAAGGGTCTATAGAAATTCCTCCCCGAGGATTAAACTCCCCATAGACTTCTATATAAAGAGGATTAAGGAGGTTGAAAATATCATCTGCTATCCTGTTAACTGTATCTTCATGAAAATCCCTCGCATTTCTAAAAGAGAAGAGATAAAGCTTCAAAGATTTACTTTCAACAAGCCATTTGTCAGGAATATACTGAATATAAATTGTTGCAAAATCTGGCTGTCCTGTAATAGGACACAGAGTAGTAAATTCAGGACAGTTAAAGGAAACCCAATAAATTTTTCCTGGAAATCTATTAGGAAATTTCTCTAAAACTTCCGGAGTATATTCAAAAGTATAATCCGTTTTCTTTCCTAATTTTGAAACAGTACCAAAATCTTTTCTTTCCATTTCCGATTTTCCAATCCTTTTTCTTTGATCTTTACTATGGAAAATAATAGACTTGAAATAAAAAAGGGTGGCGCTTAAAGCGCCACCTTTCTCCTATAAAGGGGAGGGAGGGGGAAAAGGGGGGATTATGAAGACACAAACCTCCCCTTGCCTTCAAGGCCAAGAAATAATTGGCGTCCCCAGGGGGATTCGAACCCCCGTCGCCGGCGTGAAAGGCCGGTGTCCTAGGCCTGGCTAGACGATGGGGACGCTGTACGCAGGACAAAAATATAGACTTTCAATTTAAATTGTCAACCCTGTGTTCGAGTTCAATACATGGTGGACACCTTGATGACTTCTAATATAGTCCTCAAACTTCTCAGCGGGAGTCTTGTAATTTAAAGAGTGATGGGGTCTAAGAAAGTTGTAAATCTTTAAATACTCAAAAAGTTTTTTATTCATCTCATCAACAGTCGGTTCTGTTCCTTCTATCATCCATAGTTCACTTTCTGTCGTTTGAATAAACCTTTCTACATGCGCATTAGTCTTGGGAGATTTCGGATAACTAAAGTAGTGTTCTATCCCTTTTCTTTTAAGATATTCGTCTAACTCCCCTAAAAATTCGCTCCCGTTATCCGTTTGAACTTTCTCTATCTTGAAGGGAAGAAATTTTTCAAGTTCTTCAAAAAACCTTCTTCCGCTCCTGCTGCTTTTTGTAGAATAAACCTTGGCAAATGCTATTCGGGTGAACTTGTCTATTGCCGTGAACTGGTAAAAGGTTTTACCGCACCAGTAGAGGTATTTAACGTCCATGAGGATTGTTCCTGGTTTGTCTGCTCTTAGTCCTTTTCTGGTGCGGTTCTTTTTCCCTTTCTGTTTCTTCCTCTTGTAGGTACTTTTTAGTTTCCAGGTTCTTTCTATTAGTCCGTGTCTTTTGAGAACCCTGTAAACTGTAGAGGATGATATTTTTACATTTAGGTATCTTTCCATGAAGGCTGCTATCTTTTCTTTGCTCCAGGTTGGGAATTTTTCCCTTATTGTGACGATGATGTGTTCTATTTCAGGTTCTGTTTGGGGTTGTCTTACTTTATGAGGTCTTTTGTTTCTGTCTTGGAGTCCTTCTATCCCGTACTTGTCGTATCTTTTTTTCCACTTGTAGAAGGTTGTTGGACTGATGCCAAAGTATCTGCATGTTTTTCTGGCGTTGCCTGTTTTGTGGTAATACTCTATCCATTTGAGTCTCCTTTTAACATTTCTGTCTTTTGTTAGGTCAAGTTTCTTTTTTACTCTTCTTCCTTCTTTCAGGGTTTCTTTGAATGCTGTATTTGTGCTTGATATATGGAGGGATGTTCCTTTGAATCTTTTCAATTGTTTCATCGGTGGACACCTCCTTGTGGTATTCAAAGGTTATTGTAGGGTGTCCACCTTCTATCTGAACTTCAACAACACCCTAAAACCCAAAAAGGAAATTCCATGTTTTATCTTTGATAGAATTTAACTCTATCTGAAACCTAAGGAAAAGGAGCAACAATGAAATCTAAGGATTCGTGTGGCGTAGGCTTTATTGTCAATACTAAAAGAAAGAAATCTTATTCAATAATAGATAAAGGACTAAGAGCTGTTTCAAATCTTACACATAGAGGAGCTACTCTTGCAGACGGTAGAACGGGTGACGGTTCGGGAATTCTATTTCAAATACCCCACGAGTTTTTCCTAAACGAAGCAAAAAGACTAGATCCAAACTTTCAAGCTAAAAAAGTTGCCATTGGTACATTCTTTCTAAAGGAAAATATAGACAAGTCTATAGAAACTATAGAAAAAGAAGTAAAAAAAATCTTTGGAAGTTACGTAATTAGAGAAGTTCCTATTGATAAAAAAGAATGTGGAGAATTAGCAAGAAAAGCTTTGCCCGAAATTATTCAGATAATCGTTCCAGCTAAAAAGAATTCTATTGAAATATATCTTTTAAGAAGAAAGTTAGAGAAGCTACTTAAAAACATATCCTATCAAAACTATGTAGTTTCTTTTTCTGACAAACTCGTTGTGTATAAAGGAATGCTTTTGGCACCAGACCTAAAAAGATTTTATTTAGATCTTCAAAACGAAGAACTAAAGAGCTCTTTTGCTATTTTCCATCAAAGATATTCAACAAATACAAATCCTGAATGGAAACTTGCGCAACCTTTAAGACTCATTGCCCATAATGGAGAAATAAACACAATTACTGCTAATAGAAATTTCATAAAGGCTGTTGAACCCATACTGCGTTCTTCAGTCTTAGGTGAAAAGATCAAAGATGTTTTACCTCTTGTAGATTTTGACGAAAGCGATTCTGCTTCTCTTGATAGAGTATTTGAACTTATGGTAATGTGTGGGATTGATCCAGCAGTAGCCATAAATGTTCTTATTCCTCCAGCTTACGAACTTCTTGACAATTTAAATGACGAAGTAAAAGCCTTTTTCCAGTATGCAGCCACTCTTATGAAACCATGGGATGGACCAGCAGCGATTACCTTTACAGATGGAAAAGTCGTAGGAGGTAAACTTGATAGAAATGGATTAAGACCTGCAAGATACATAATAACAGAAGATGCGGTCATTTTTGGTTCTGAAGTTGGAATGATTGATATTCCTGAAGAAGATGTTAAAGAATTTGGAAGACTTAAGCCAGGAGAAACAATATTAATAGATACAGAAACTGGTACTATTGAAAAAAGTGAAGAAATACTAAATAGAATCACTATAGAATTTAATGTAAGCAGGGAAGTTAGAAGAAAGCTATTCAAACTAAAGAACTTTGAGAAAGTAGAGCCAAACCCTTCTGAAAATCTTAATAAAGAACTTATAAAGTATTGCTTTTATAAAGAAGATCTTGAAGAAGTTGTTGAATACATGGCAGAAATGGGTAAAGAACCTGTTTTCTCAATGGGGGATGACACTCCAATTCCTAATCTCCTTGACAGACCTTACTTGCTTTTTAAACACTTTAAGCAAAGGTTTGCTCAAGTCACAAATCCTCCAATTGATCCAATAAGAGAAAAGTCTGTAATGTCCTTAAAAATGAAATTAGGAGCAAAAGAAAATTTTCTTGAACTTACAGGAAAAGTCCCAAGAAGGCTTGAAATAGATTCTCCTCTTCTTACTCCTTCTGAGCTTAAGAAAATAAAGAAAGCTGAATTCTTAAAAGTTAAAGAATTCAGAATGGAATTTGAAGATTCCTTAAAGGATGGACTTGAAAAACTATTTGAAGAAGTTAAAAAAGCGATAGTAGAAGAAAGTATTGATATAGTTATTCTTTCAGATAAAAGTGTTAAATATCCAATACCTTCACTTCTTGCTGTTTCCGGACTTTCAACCTTTTTAGAAAAAGAGAAACTGCTTTCTAAAATCTCAATAATTGTGGAAACAGGAGAGGTAAGGGATACTCATCAGATAGCAGCTCTTATTGCTTTTGGAGCTGCAGCAGTTCATCCATATCTTGTTTTTGAGTATTTAAAAACAAAAGAGCTTGATTTAAATCTTTCTTACCACCAACTTGAAGAAAATTACAAAAAAGCAATAAATAACGGAATTCTTAAGATAATGTCAAAAATGGGAATATCCCTTCTTTCTTCTTACCATAGATCTCAGCTTTTTGATATTGTAGGAATCTCAAAGGAAGTTGTAGAACAGTATTTCCCAAATACATTTTCTCCTATTGGTGGTGTGACTCTTGACGATATAGAAAAGATAGTAAGGGATAGAGTAAAACTTTCCGAAGAAAAGGAAGAACCAGAGTTTAGTGGAGAACTCAAGTTTCGTCCAGATGGAATTTATCACTCTTGGAATCCTGAAGTTGTAAGAGGAATTTTTAAAGCCGCAAGAAGTGGGAAATATGAAGATTTTAAGAAGGTAGTGGAAGCCGTTAAGAAAAGACCAACCTACATAAGAGATTTATTAAAAATAAAATCTGACAGGAAACCGATACCAATAGAGGAAGTAGAACCGATAGAGTCAATTGTTAAAAGACTTATGGTTCCGGGAATGTCTGTTGGAGCTCTTTCAAAGGTTGCTCATGAGGTAATAGCAGAAGCAATGAATATCTTAGGAGCAAAGAGTTGCTCGGGAGAAGGTGGAGAAGACCCTGAAAGGTATGGAACAATTAAAAACAGTA
Organism: Desulfurobacterium thermolithotrophum DSM 11699; assembly: GCF_000191045.1. NCBI lineage: Bacteria > Pseudomonadati > Aquificota > Aquificia > Desulfurobacteriales > Desulfurobacteriaceae > Desulfurobacterium > Desulfurobacterium thermolithotrophum. The sequence continues at coordinate 210,706 of NC_015185.1, read as the reverse complement.
AAATCAAGCAGGTAGCATCTGGTAGATTTGGTGTAACTCCTTCTTATCTTGCATCTGCCGAAGAAATTGAAATAAAACTTGCTCAAGGAGCAAAACCTGGAGAAGGAGGACATTTACCAGGGCACAAAGTTACACCATACATTGCATTTCTTAGATTTTCTGTTCCGGGAGTTGCACTTATATCTCCACCACCTCACCACGACATCTATTCAATCGAAGATCTTGCTCAGCTCATTTACGATCTCAAACTATCAAATCCAAAAGCAAAAATTGCCGTTAAGCTCGTTGCTGAAAGTGGAGTAGGAACTGTTGCTTCAGGAGTTGCAAAAGCAAAAGCAGACATTGTTCAAATTAGCGGAGCAAGCGGTGGAACGGGAGCTTCCCCTCTTTCTTCTATTAAAGGTGCTGGAATGCCTTGGGAAATAGGACTTCCCGAGACACATAGGAATCTTGTTGAAAATAATCTCAGAGAAAATGTAGTTTTAAGGGTTGATGGTGGATTTAAGATAGGAAGGGACGTTGTAATAGCAGCTCTCATGGGAGCTGAAGAGTTTGGCTTTGGAACAGCCGCAATGATTGCAGAAGGCTGTGTAATGGATAGAGAATGCCATACAAATAGGTGTCCTGTTGGAATAGCTACACAAGATGAAGCAAAAATTAAACGCTTTAGAGGAGCAGTTGAAAGTGTAGTCAACTACTTTAAGCTTGTTGCTGAAGATATAAGACACATACTAGCAGAAATGGGATATAGAAGTCTTGATGAAATTATCGGCAGATATGATCTCTTAGAAGAAAATAAAGAAGTTAAGGAAAGTTATAGATTTGCAAAGAACCTCGATCTTAGCTTCATTACTGAAAGTCCTGTTTATAGAATAAAAAGAAAAAATTACCCATACACTCCTATTAAATCACAACTTAATGAGCAAATTGTCAAAGATGTTCTTCCGTATCTTGAAAGAAGAGAAAAAACTTTTAAAGAGTACGAGATAAAAAATACTGATAGAAGCGTTGGGGTTTTACTTGGTTATCATGTAGCAAAATCTTTAGGAAAGGAAAAACTCTCTCCTAATTTTATTCATCTAAGATTTAGAGGAGTCGCTGGTCAAAGTTTTGGAGCATTTCTTCCATGCGGCATAACACTAGAGCTCATAGGAGAAGCTAACGATTACGTTGGGAAAGGTCTTGGCGGAGGAACCATAATCCTTAAGTTTCCAGAAGAATTTAAAGGAAATCCTCATGAAAATGTAATAGCTGGTAACACGCTTCTTTACGGTGCAACAGGAGGAGGTCTCTTTGCTTCTGGAGTTGTTGGAGAACGATTTGCAGTCAGAAATAGTGGTGCAATAGCAGTTGTAGAGGGTGCAGGGCAACACGCCTGTGAATACATGGTTAGGGGAATAGTCGTAATTCTTGGAAAAGTTGGAAAGAATTTTGGAGCAGGAATGACAGGTGGAACTGCTTTTGTTCTTGATAGAGACATTGAAGAAAAGATAAATAGGGATTATGTAGAAGTAAGAAAACTAAACAATCAAGATTTTGAGGTTCTTAAATCTCTACTTTCTAAGCATTATAAATTTACACGTAGTAAAATTGCAGCCATTATCTTAGAGAATAGATTTCTCCTTGAATCAATACGGAAAATAGTTCCTATCGGAGTTAAAGAGTTAGAAGTAAAACTTTCAGGAATGGATAAACTACCTGAATAATTGACTATTTGGAGGTAGCTTAATGGCACTCGTTGTTCAGAAGTTTGGTGGAACATCTATGGGTTCGATAGAGAGGATAAAGCACGTTGCAAGAAGAGTTCTCCAAGAAAAAGAAAAGGGGAATGATGTTGTAGTTGTTGTTTCTGCAATGGCAGGGGAAACGGATAGGCTTATTAATCTTGTAAAAGAGATAACTGCTGAGCCAAATGAAAGAGATATGGACTTTGTTGTTTCTACAGGTGAACAGGTTTCTGCTGGTCTCCTTTCAATTGTCCTTAACAACATGGGATATCCTGCTGTTTCTTTAACTGGATGGCAGGCTGGAATAAAAACAGACAATGCCTTTACAAAGGCAAGAATACTTGACATAGATGTTGAAAGAATAAAAAAACACCTAAAGGAAGGAAAGTTAGTTGTAATTACTGGATTTCAAGGTATTACCGAAGAAGGAGATATAACAACCCTTGGAAGAGGAGGTTCAGACACTTCAGCAGTTGCACTTGCTGCGGCTTTAAATGCTGATAGATGTGACATCTATACAGACGTTGATGGAGTTTACACTGCCGATCCAAGAATTGTTCCTCAGGCAAAAAGAATAGATGTTTTATCTTACGAAGAGATGTTAGAGCTTGCTTCCTTAGGTGCTAAGGTTCTTCAAATAAGGTCTGTTGAATTTGCGATGAAGTACAACGTACCCTTAAGAGTTAGAAGTACATTTACAGAAGATGAAGGAACGCTCATTAAGGAGGAAGACGAAACAATGGAAAGAGTAGTTGTTAGAGGAATAGCTCACAATAAAAACGAAGCAAGAATTACTGTAGAAAGAGTGCCTGATAAACCTGGAATTGCCGCAAGGATATTTGATGCTCTTGCCGAAGCTAACATTCCAGTTGACATGATAGTTCAAAACGTTTCTGTAGATGGTTATACAGATATTTCTTTTACAGTAGAGAAAAATGATGCTTCTAAAGCTGAAAAAATTACTAAGGAAGTTGCTAATGAAATTGGAGCAAGAAACGTTATAAGAGATGACAGAATTGCTAAGGTTTCTGTAGTTGGACTTGGAATGAGGAGTCATGCAGGGGTTGCAGGAAAAGTTTTTGAAACCCTTGCAAAGTATGGAATAAATATCGTTATGATTTCAACTTCCGAAATAAAAATATCCTGCATTGTAGAAGAAAAGTTTACAGAGCTTGCTGTAAGAGTTCTCCACGAGGCTTTTGGACTGGATAAAAGTGAGTAAAAAGAGGCAAAGTAAGAGGTTGAATAATGGTTTACATATACGATACAACTCTTAGAGATGGTGCTCAGACAAGAGGAGTTTCCTTTTCTCTTGAAGATAAACTAAGAATTACTCAGGCACTTGACGACCTTGGGGTTCACTACATTGAGGGCGGTTGGCCAGGTTCAAATCCGAAGGATTTAGCCTACTTTGAAACTGTAAAAGGGCTTAACCTAAAGAATTCCAAAATCGTTGCATTTAGTTCCACAAAGAGAAAGGGAATAAAGATAGAGGAAGATGCAAACATTGCACAGCTTGTAAAAACAAAAGTACCAGCGGTTACAGTCTTTGGAAAGTCCTGGGATTTGCATGTAACTGAGGCACTGAAGATTAGCCTTGAGGAAAATTTAGAACTTATCTATCAAACAATTGAATATCTGAAAAAGTACTTTGATGAAGTCTTCTTTGATGCCGAACACTTCTTTGATGGATACAAGGAAAACCCAGAATATGCAGTTAAGACCCTAAAGGCTGCCGAAGAAGCTGGAGCAGACTGTCTTATCTTGTGCGATACAAATGGCGGAACACTTTGGTATGAAACAGAAGAAATATTTGATGCTGTTTCAAAAAAAGTAAAAGCTCCACTTGGAATACACGCTCACAACGATTCAGATATGGCAGTTGTAAACTCTTTAATAGCAGTCAAAAAAGGAGCAATTCAGATTCAAGGAACAATAAACGGACTTGGTGAAAGAGCTGGAAATGCAAATCTTTGTTCAATCATTCCAAATCTTGTAATAAAAATGGGATATAAATCAATACCTATTGAAAACTTGAAAAAACTTTATTCTGTTTCAAGACTTGTTTCAGAGCTCTTAAACAGACCTCACCCTGCCAATCTTCCTTTTGTTGGAGATAATGCATTTGCCCACAAAGCAGGTGTCCACGTTTCTGCAGTTGAAAAGAACCCAAGAACCTATGAACATATAAATCCGGAACTTATTGGAAACAGAAGGAGAATAATGGTTTCTGAGCTTTCAGGAAGAAGTAATATAGTAAATAAGGCAAGAGAGCTCGGAATAGAACTGGACAAAAATTCTCCAGAAGTCAAGAAAATTCTTGAAAAGATAAAATATTTAGAAGCTCAAGGATATCACTTTGAAGGAGCAGAAGCTTCTTTTGAGCTTCTTCTAAAGGAAACTCTTGGTATGTCTAAAAAATACTTTGAGCTTAAAGGATTTAGGGTCTTCACAGAAAAGAGATCAGAAGAAGAAGAAGCTTATGCTGAAGCAACCGTAAAAGTGGAAATACCTGAAGAAATAGCACGAGAAAAAGGAATAGAAGATAGATTTGAACATACAGCTGCAGAAGGTAGAGGTCCTGTTGAGGCACTAGATAAAGCTTTAAGGAAAGCTCTCGAAAAGTTTTACCCTTCAATAAAAGAAGTTAAACTTACCGACTACAAAGTAAGAATCCTTAACGAAGCTGCTGGAACAGGAGCTTCACCAAGAGTTTTAATAGAATCAACAGATGGAAAAAGAAAGTGGGGAACGGTTGGAGTATCTCCAAACGTAATTGAAGCTTCATGGATTGCTCTTGTTGATGCATTAAAATACAAGCTTATGAAAGATGACGAAGGATAAAGGAAGGGGATGTTCCCCTTCCTTTATTTAAGTTACTTTTAAGTAGTAGAACTTTCAGCGTCGTTATAGATGTCTCCAACAATTGGGTCATTGAAGCCTTTGAATCCTCTAACAGTTTCAACTCTAAACTGAGTTGACTTGTACCAGATATCTTTTGGAGGCTCTTTAACAGGTGTAAGCTGCCAGCCTCTCATATCTTCGTAGTAATCCCAGTTAACGTACTCGTTGAAGTTGTGAAGAAGATCTGTAATCACAAGTCCCATCTCAAGGAGAACCTTTTGAATTCTTCTCCACTTATCAAGTGAAGACTCTCTTCTTGTTACACCAAAGTAACCTGCACATCTTTCACTTTTAAGTGTAGCAACTCCTCTACCAACAAATGCCTTTATAGCTTCAACTGTTTCTGGTGGATCAGTGAAAAATGTGTCGTAAGCACCAACAACGTCTTCTGGAAGAGGCTGTCTTAAATCGTGAACCCTTGCATCAATGTTAAGGTTATACTCGTTAGAAACCTCTTTAATGAAGTTAACAAGTCTTTCGTCAATTTCAAGAATTGTAACTTTCTTTGGAAGACCACTCAAAGCAAGGGCAATACTCATAAGATCATCATCACCAAGAACAATAACATTCTTACCTCTTAAGTCTCCTCTGTCGTCTGCAAGTGCAACCCTTGCAAATGTATTTTCAGGAGTTACAAATCCTTGGTCATACTGATGGATAGCCGGAGGTCTTTTCTCTTGAATTTTTAGAAACTTTTCAAAAGCTTCTTTGAGAGACCCCTCGATAACTACTCCTCTTCCGTTACAGCAAGAACACCTGTGGGAAACAAAGGTTTCAATTCCAAGTTTCTTAACTAGTTCATTTCCAGCTTCTGTAAGAAGAATTTGATTTCCTTCAAATACAACAAGACCGTGTTTGTTCAAAAGCTTTAAAATTTCAGCAACAAGTGGAAGAGGTTCATCAGAGAGATCAACAACCTTCCAGAAATTTGGAGTGGAAATGACAGCAGCAATTACTTTTTCTACACTTCTTGGGTAAGCAGGAACCTGTGTGTTCTTTTCAGCTTCCTGGGCAATTTGTTTTAGTATCTCCATTTTACTCCTCCTCGTATATAAAGTTTGGAACTGCAAAGGCGCCATAGTGAATCTGAGAGTTGTAGTATTTAAGCTTTCCTGCTGATTTTTCAAGATTTGAGACTTTTCCTAAAAGCTTTTCTGGATTTACAGTAAGAGGATCAAGAATTTTTGAACCAATAGTAAAACTCCACATTCCGGAAGGATAAGTTGGAATAAATGCAAAGTAAGGCCTAACTATAGAAAATACTTTTTGGAGCTCTTTAACTACCTTTTTATGAACTCTATTCTGTGCAAATGGAGATTCAGACTGAGTGACAAAAATTCCGTCATCTTTTAAAGCTTTAAAAGCATCTTTATAAAACTCTTCTTCATAGAGAACTCTTGAAGGACCAATTGGATCTGAGCAGTCAACAATTATGATATCGTAAAGGTTTTCCTTTCCCTTTATGTATTCTCTTCCATCGTCAAAAATAAGCTCTACCCTTTCATCATCTAAAGCACATGAAATTGAAGGTAGTTCTCTTTTAGCAAATTCTACAACTTCTCTGTCTATTTCTACCAATTCCACTTTTTCTGGATTATGTTTTATAACCTCCCTTACTGTTCCACCATCTCCACCACCTATAACAAGAACCCTTTCTGGTTTTCTACCAAGCGTAAAAAGAGCTGGATGAACTATCATTTCATGGTAAATAAACTCGTCCTTTTCTGTCGTCTGAATTGCACCATCAAGAACAAGCATTTTTCCAAAATCTTCAGTATCAAGAAGCAGAATTTCCTGAAATGGAGTTTTTGTTGTTAGAGCATTTTTTACTTTTATGGTTAAACCTGTTCCTTTTAAATCCATTCCTTCACCACTATAGTATTCAGTAAACCAAAGCATTCTTACCCCCAAAACTTTAAAATCAATTCCCTAACAATCTTAGCAGCAAGCATTTGAGTAATACCACTTGGATCATAAGGTGGAGAAACTTCTACTACATCAAATCCAACTACTTTAACAGGCGGTAATTTATAAATGGTTTCAAAGAATTCAATAGGAGAAAAACCACACGGTTCAGGGGTTCCTGTTCCAGGAGCATAGGCTGGATCAAAAAAATCTATATCTATTGTAATGTAAACTGGAGTTTTTATTGACTTTAAAATCTCAGGTAAATCTTTTGGTGAATAGAGATATGTAATTTGTAGACTATTTTTCATAAGCTCAAATTCTTCTTTTGTTCCACTCCTAATGCCAATCTGAATTAGATTACAGCCGAGCTCTAAAATTCTTTTCATAACACAGGCATGGGAGTACTTTGTTCCAGAATATTCATCTCTTAAATCTGCATGAGCATCAAAATGTATAACTGTTAAATTTCCGTAGCGCTCAAACAAGGATTTAACAACTGGATAGGTTACAGAGTGCTCTCCTCCAATCATGATAGGAATTTCTACGTTTTTCATGAAATCTTCTACAGTCTTAATTAATTTTTCGGGATTAGCAGGAACGTCAACGTTTCCTAAATCTCTAAATCTTACAGCTTCCAAATCCTTATCCAAAGAAGGACTGTATGTTTCAAGATTTTCAGAAAAAAATCGAATTCCGTCAGGGGCAAATCTTGCACCTGGTCTAAAACAGGTTGTAGAATCGTAAGGTATTCCAAACAGTAAAAGTTTGCCTTGTGAGGATGCTCCGAGAAAAACCATTATACCCTCTGTGATAAAATTTCAAACTAAAGTAAAATTAATTTGAAGTGGGAGAATTATACAGAAATGGAGTTTAAATTAAGGGGAACTAATGTAATTGGAATAGAAATCATCACTGATAGTAAGTCTTTTGACGTTGAAGCTATAAAAAATTTTATCTTAGAAAAGAAACAACTTTTAAAAGGTTCAAGGTTTATAGTTTGTGTGGAAGATAGAAAGCTTTCAAAAAATGAAATTATAGAACTTAGCTTATTCATACAAAACGTTGATGAATTGACATTTTGCGGTTTTAAAACTAATCTAAAGGAAAACAGAGAGCTCTGTATTTCCTTAGGAATCCCATGTGACCTTTCCGAAATGGAAATTGAAAAGGAAAGAGAGAGAGCTGAAACTGAAGAAGTGAAATTTGTAAGAAAAACTTTACGTTCCGGAGATAAAGTTACCTCTACTGGTGATCTTGTCATTTTAGGAGATGTAAATCCCGGAGCTGAAGTTGAAGCAGGTGGAAATGTTTATGTGATGGGAAGTCTAAGAGGAATTGTTAAAGCAGGGATTGGTAAATCAGAAGCAGAAGTAAGAGCTCTCTACTTTGAAGCTCCAAGGTTAGAAATATGTAACCAAGAAAGAACATTTGATAGAAAGGAATCTTATGTTAACTTTAAAGCAAGAGTTAAATCAGGAAAACTTAAAATAGAATCTTTAAAGAAGGGGAGATGATGGCTGATAAAGTAATTTGTGTAACATCCGGGAAAGGAGGAGTAGGAAAAAGTACTATAACAGGTAATCTTGCTACTGCTCTTGCAGCTAAAGGATATAAGGTAGTGGCGATTGATGCCGACATAGGACTAAGAAACCTTGACTTAATCCTTGGATTAGAAAACAGAATAGTTTACGACATAGTTCATGTTGCCGAAGGAGTTTGTCCAGTAGAAAAAGCTCTTGTAAAAGATAAAAGGACAAAAAATTTACACTTACTACCTGCTGCACAGACAAAGGACAAAAATGCAATTAGTCCGGAAGACCTTGTTAATATCGTTGAATCTCTCAGAGAAAAATTTGACTTTATATTCATAGACTCTCCAGCAGGAATTGAAGAAGGATTTAAAACAGCAGTTACTCCTGCAGACACTATACTTGTTGTTGCAAATCCTGAAATGGCTTCAATTAGAGATGCCGATAGAGTTACCGGTCTTTGTGAAACTATGGGAAAACCAGAACCTAAATTAATTGTCAATAGGCTTGATCCTAAAAAAGTTGCAAAAGGAGATATGCTTGATGCTGAAGATGTAGTCCAAATTTTAGGATTGGAACTTATAGGTATTGTTCCAGAAGATAAAAATATGGTTTCTTACATAAATAGAGGAGAACCAGCTGTTCTTTTTGAAGAATCTATTGCTGGCAAGGCCTTAAGAAATGTAGCAGAACGTTTACTTGGAAAAGAAGTTCCATTCCTTAACTTAGAGTACAACGAGGGATTTTTTGAAAAGCTCAAGAAACTTTTTGGAGGGGACTAAAGAAATGGGGTTATGGCCATTTAGAAAAAAATCCAGCAAGGAAATTGCTAAAAAAAGGCTGCAATTGGTTTTAAAATATGATAGAGCCGGATTACCTCCAAATGCTATAGAAGAAGTGAAAAATGCTATTTTGAATGCTTTGAAGGATTTTCCATTTATTGATGCCTCAGGTGTTTCTATTTACGTTCCAAATGAAGATTCAGAAAAAATTGAAATTGAAATTCCAGTTAAAAACTAAATTTTCCTTTAAATAAAAGTTAAAAAAATTAAAAAAGCCCCACAAAGGGGCCTTTATCTTTTTTTGGGAATAAAAAATTACTCTTCAGAGTTTCCTTCTTTAGGTTCAACGAGCATAACTATTGCTGTTGGAGCAGCATCTCCTTTTCTAAAGGAATAGTGTAAGAGTCTTGTATATCCTCCATTTCTATTTGCATACTTAGGAGCAATTTCGTTTACAAGTTTATAAGCTACATCTTTTCTTGTAACGATAGTAAGAACTTCTCTTATAGCCTTTACTTTATCCTCTTGCTTTGCTTTATTTATAACTTTATCTGCAAGTCTTTTTAGTTCTTTTGCTCTTGCCACTGTAGTAACAACTTTTCCATGCTCTATAAGATCAGTTACAAGATTTCTCAACATCAATAATCTATGCTCTGTAGGTCTTCCTAGCTTTTTACCTTTTACTCTATGTCTCATTTTTGTCCACCTCCAAGTTCAAATCCAAGGGAAGCCAAGAAATTCTCAATTTCAGCCAAAGACTTCTTTCCGAGTCCTTTCATAGACTCAAGTTCTTTTTTGGTTAGTTTTACTAAGTCTCCAACTGTTGTTATTCCATTTTCTCCTAAGATCTTGAGAGCTCTACCCTTTAAACCAGCTTCTTCGAGAGTCTGATTGTAAATTTCCGGTACTTCTTCTTTTTTAACCTCTTCAGGTTGAGCTGTAGCAAAAATAGCCTCAACAAGCTTATCCCTAACCATAGAAAAGTGTTCTATAAGAATATTAGCAGCTCTAACAACAGCATCTTTTGGAGTAATACTACCATCTGTCCATATTTCCATAGTGAGTCTGTTGTAGTCAGTCCTTCTTCCTACCCTCGTATCTTCTACTCTAAACGCAACTTTCTTAATAGGAGAAAAATCCGCGTCAAGAGGTATCCAACCTATTGTAGAAATGTCAAAGATTTCTTGAATATCCTCAGATAAAACAAAACCTTTTCCTTTGTCTATTCTAAGGTAAATCTCTATTTCTGAATTTTCATTATCAAGAGTTGCTATTTCTTGGTCAGGAGTTAAGAGCTCAACTTGAGATGGAAGTTCAAAATCCTTTGCATATACTTTTCCAGGTCCTCTTTTCTTGAGTTCTATAAAAACAGGACCTTCCCCGTGAAGAATAAATCTAAGCTGCTTAAGATTGAGGACTATTTCTGTTACATCCTCGACAACTCCAGGAAGAGTTGTAAATTCGTGATAAGCCCCTTCAAACTTAACAGCAGTTGGAGCAGCACCTTCTATAGAAGAAAGAAGTACTCTCCTCAAAGCATTACCAACAGTAGTACCATAACCCTTTTCCAAAGGTTCTACAACAAATCTTCCATAATTTTCTGTATGTTCCTCCCAGAGAAACTTCTCAGGAGTAATAAATTCAACCATTATTTTCCTCCAAAGTTCGGTTAACTATTACTTGGAGTAGAGCTCAACAATCAAGTGTTCTTCAACTGGAATTTCTATTTCCTCTCTTGTTGGTTCAGCCTTAACTACACCTTTGAAGTTTTCGGCATCAAGCTCAAGCCAAGAAGGTATACCTCTTCTTTGAGCAAGCTCTATACCCTCTTTAATTTGAGGAATTTCTCTACTCTTTTCTTTAACTTCAACAATATCTCCAGGCTTTACAAGGTAAGAAGGTCTATCAACTTTCTTTCCATTTACAAGGATATGACCATGAACAACAAGCTGTCTCGCATGTCTATGAGATTTACCAAATCCAAGTCTATAAACAACGTTATCAAGCCTACTTTCAAGGAGTTTAAGAAGGTTCTCACCAGTTTGACCTCTCATTCTCTCGGCCATTTCATAAAAACGCTTGAATTGTCCTTCTCTAATACCGTAGTAGTACTTAACCTTTTGCTTTTCCATAAGCTGACGGCCGTAGTAGGAAATCTTTCTACGACTACGCCCATGCTGTCCTGGTGGATAAGGTCTTCTATCAAGAATTGATTTTCCTTTCTGAGACTTTTCTTCACCAACGTATATGTTAACGCCAAGGCGTCTAGCAATACGCCACTTTGGTCCTGTATATCTTCCCATTGATTACCTCCGTTACACCCTTCTTCTTTTTGGTGGTCTACATCCGTCGTGAGGAATAGGAGTAACATCCTTAATAGCTTTTACATTTAAACCAACTGCAGCAATAGCCTTAATAGCTGTTTCTCTACCACCACCATTACCTTTAATTCTTATTTCAACATCCTTTACACCATACTCTTTCATAGCTCTTTCTGCCGCTTTTGTTGCAGCAAGTTGAGCAGCATAAGGAGTACTCTTTCTTGTTCCTTTAAAACCAACAGTTCCACCACTTTCCCAGACAAGAGTATTACCCTCTTTATCTGTAAAAGTAATAATAGTATTATTAAAGGTTGTCTGTATATGAGCAATTGCAAAACCTACAGTTCTCTTTTGCTTCTTTTTAACGTTTCTTCTGGCTCTTGCCATTAATAACCTCCCAATTCAATTACTTCTTAGGTGCCTTCTTCTTACCAGCAACTGTCTTTCTTGGTCCCTTTCTCGTTCTTGCGTTTGTTCTGGTTCTTTGACCTCTAACAGGAAGACCAAGTCTGTGGCGAATACCTCTGTAACATCCAATTTCCATAAGCCTTTTAATGTTCATTGCAATCTCTTTTCTGAGATCCCCTTCAACCTTGTACTCTGTTTCAATGATTTTTCTAATTTTAGCTATTTCTTCTTCAGTAAGATCCTTAACTCTTTTTTCTGGATCTATTCCTGCCTCTTCACAGATCTTGAAACCTGTCTTAATACCTATTCCATAAATATAGGCAAGAGAATAAGGTACTTTTTTATTATCGGGAATATCTACTCCTGCTATCCTTGCCACAGCTTTCCTCCTTACTTACCTTGTCTCTGTTTGTGCTTTGGGTTTTCACAAATAACCCTAACAACACCTTTTCTCTTAATAATTTTGCACTTCGGGCAAATCTTCTTTACAGATGGCCTTACTTTCATCTGCTACCTCTCCTTAAAACTTTTTTCGTGCCTTCAGCCGCGGGTTTATATAAAGGGACGGTTTAGCCTTTTCTATAAATAATCCTTCCTCTTGTTAAATCGTAAGGACTAAGCTCGACAACCACACGGTCGCCTGGCAGAATTCTAATAAAATGAACTCTCATCTTTCCTGATGCATGAGCAAGTACTTGATGCCCATTATCAAGTTCTACCTTAAAGTAAGCATTAGGTAAAGCTTCAACTACTTTACCTTCTACTTGAATACCCTTTTCTTTTGCCATCCTTTCTCCTATTAATTAGGTAATGAACAAAAATTTTTTAATTTTGGAATAATCAAATTGCGGACATAATTATAGTCCCATCTTCTGTAATAGCAACATCATGCTCAAAATGAGCAGAAAGCTTACCATCTTTAGTAACAACAGTCCATCTGTCTCTCTTTACTTTTACTTTTCCTGTTCCTTCATTTACCATTGGCTCAATTGCAAACGTCATTCCTGGCTCAAGAGTGATATCTGGATAGCCTTTGTAAACATAGTTTGTTATCTGAGGTTCCTCATGCAAAGACCTTCCAATTCCGTGACCTGCGTAACCACGAGTTACATTAAAACCATGAGACTCAACATACTTCTGAATGGCTCTCGATATATCGATAAGTTTTCCACCTGCTTTAGCTGCTTCAATACCTTTGTAGAGAGATTCTCTCGTAACATCTATCAACTTTTGTGCAGTCTCACTTATTTTTCCAACTGGAACTGTTACTGCAACATCACCAATCCAGCCATCCACGACAGCACCAAAGTCAAGGCTTACAATATCTCCCTCTTTGAAAACTTTCTTCTTTGTAGGAAGTCCATGAACAACTTCCTCGTTAACGGAAACACAAATTGCACCAGGGAAGCCACCATAACCGAGGAAAGCAGGCTTTACGCCATATTCCTTACAGAGACTTCTTGTAATCCTATCTATATCAAGAGCTGTAATACCCGAGGATATTTCCTCAGCAACTCTGAGGAGAATTTCCATAGTTGTTGCTGCAGCAGTTCTTAGCCTTGCAATCTCCTCCGGAGTTTTTAGGATTATTCCATGCTTTGTTTTCCTGAGCGTCTTAACCATTTAGTCCCAAGCTCTCCTCAATTTTCTTCGTTATCTCATCAATTTCACCAACACCGCAGATCTCAACAAGGATGCCCTTTTCAGAGTAGTAATCGATGAGAGGAGCTGTTTGCTTCCTGTAAACTTCAAGCCTATTCCTTATAACTTCCTCAGTATCATCTGCTCTACCGCGGGCTAAAAGCCTCTTTACTATCTCCTCATCGTCAACGTTGAGGTAAACAACCTTATCAAGAGGAAGCCCGAGTTCGGCAAGCATTTTGTCTAAAGCTTCAGCCTGAGGGAGAGTCCTTGGAAAACCGTCAAGGATAAAACCTCTCTCTCTAACATCCGATTGAGAAAGTCTTTCCCTGATAATGCCAATGATTACATCATCTGGAACAAGTTCTCCCTTATCCATATACTCTTTTGCCAGCTTTCCAAGTTCTGTTCCCTCTTTCACAGCTGCCCTTAAGATGTCTCCAGTTGATATGTGAGGAACGTTGTACTTTTCTGCAATCCTTACTGCCTGCGTTCCCTTTCCTGCTCCTGGTGGTCCTAAAAAAACAACTTTTAACACTTTAACCTCCAGTGCCTAATTTCAGTTTCTTTTTCTTTCTACCAAGAAATCCCTCGTAAGAAATAGAAAGTGCATAAGCTTCCATTCTCCTTAGTGTATCAAGAGCAACTCCAACAACAATCAAAATTGCTGTTCCACCAAAATAAAATGGAAGTTGCATTTTTTGCGTAATTATTAATGGAACAATAGCAACTAAAGTAAGGAATACCGCACCGGCAAAAGTAAGTCTTGAAACAATCTTATCTAAGTATTTTGCTGTATCCGTTCCTGCCCTTATTCCAGGAATAAATCCACCGTGCTTATTTAGGTTCTCAGCTATTTCTTCTGGATTAAAGATTATTGCTGTATAAAAGTAAGTGAAGAAGAAAATGAGCACAGCATAAACGATTAAGTACAAAGTACTTCCTGGCTGAAGAGCATCATAAATTGCTTGAGCAATAGGATTATGAATGAATTTGACGATTGTGGCTGGAAACATGAGAACTGAAGCTGCAAAGATAATAGGAATAACGTTAGCAGGATTTAGCTTTATAGGAAGATAACTTGTATATTTTCCAACAGCTTGTCTTCCGATATTTCGTCTTGCATACTGAAGAGGAACTCTTCTTTCTGCTTCCTGTATGTATACAATGGCTGCAATCATAGCCAAAATAATAGATATAATACCAATTATCTTAAAAAGGGATATTTCTCCATTTTTAAATAGAGTAAAAGTAGTAATGGCTGCATTTGGAATACTTGCTACAATACCCGCAAAGATTAGAATGGACATTCCGTTACCTATTCCTTTCTCAGTTATCTTTTCTCCAAGCCACATAAGAAAAGTTGCACCAGCAGTTAAACACGTTACACAGACAAACATAAAGGTAAATCCTGGATTAGGTACCACAGGTATGCCTGATGGACTTTTCATACTCTCAAGTCCAATAGCAATACCCAAAGCTTGAATGAAAGCAAGGAGAACAGCTCCATATCGAGTATACTGATTTATTTTCCTTCGTCCGTACTCACCTTCCTCTTTAGCAAGCTTTTCAATTGAAGGAATGGCAACAGTTAAAAGTTGCATAATAATGGCAGAACTAATGTACGGCATTACACCTAGAGCAAAAATTGTGAGCTTACTTAAAGCACCTCCGGAAAAAACATCCATAAAGCCAAAAACGGTACCTTGAGCTCTTTTGAAAAATTCAGACAAAGCTATAACATCAATTCCAGGTGTAGGAATATGTGCTCCTAGCCTATAAACAGCCAGGAGCAACATCGTAAAGATAAATCTTTTTCTAAGCTCAGGAACTTCTGTTACATTGAAAAAAATCTTTGATAGGTTCATTCTCTACTCCTAAGCTATCTCCTCGCAGATACCACCTGCTGCTTCAATTTTTTCTTTTGCAGATTTTGAGAACTTATGAGCTTTAACTGTAAATTTTTTGGTAACTTCTCCATCTCCAAGAATTTTTACAGGAAGATTCTTCTTAATAAGCCCTACTTCTTTGAGAGTTTCAGGAGTAATTTCAGCTCCTTCTTCAAATCTTTCATTTATATCTTTAAGATTAACAATTGCATATTCTTTCTTAAATGGAGCGTTTGAAAAACCTCTCTTTGGAAATCTCATATAAAGAGGAGTTTGACCACCTTCAAATCCTGGTCTTGTTCCTCCTTTCCACCCAGACCTTGAAGTTTGTCCTTTTTGACCTCTACCAGAAGTCTTACCGTGACCAGAACCGTGGCCTCTACCTACTCTTTTCTTTTCTTTAACTGCACCTTCATTTGGTTTAAGATTATGTAATTTAAGTTCCATCTTACTCCTCCACTGGTTCGAGCTTAATAAGTTCTCTTACCTTTTCAATCATTCCATTAATTGCAGGGTTAAGTTCTTTTACAGTGCTCTGCCCTCTTTTATGTAGACCAAGAGCTTCAAGAGTTGCTCTCTTCTTTCTACTCTTCCCTGCAAGTCCTCTAACAAGAGTTATCTTAACTTTGGCCATAATTACCTCCTAACAATCTCTCCTTCCTTGGTTATCTTCCTTCCTGGAAGTTTCCAACGTCTTCTAAGTTCCTCAACAGAAACACCTCTTAATTGTGCAAATTCTTCTGGAGTTTTAAGCTGTTCAAGTGCTTTAAGAACAGCTCTTACAACTGTATGAGGATTCGTAGAGCCAATAACTTTTGTAAGAATGTCTGTGACTCCAGCAGACTCAAGAACCGCACGAACTGGTGCAGATGCGATAACTCCTGTACCAGGAGCAGCTGGTCTCATGATTATTCTTGTTCCACCAAACTTAGCTTGAACTTCAAAAGGAATAGTTCCGTCTACAACAGGTATCCTTATTAAGTTCTTTTTTGCATCTTCAGTAGCCTTTCTAATAGCATCTGGAACTTCAGCAGCCTTTCCTCTACCAAAACCAACAACTCCATTTCCATTTCCAACTACCACAAAAGCTGTAAAACTAAACTTTCTACCACCAGTAACAACCTTAGCGTTTCTATTAATATGAACAAGCCTTTCCTTTAATTCCAATCCTTCAGGTCTAACTTTCTTAGCCATCAATTACCTCCCTTAAAATTCAAGTCCACCTTCCCTTGCACCTTCAGCAAGAGCTTTGATCCTTCCATGGTAGATGAAACCACCTCTATCAAAAACAACCTTTTTAATACCTTTTTCAAGAGCCCTCTGAGCTATGAGCTTACCTACTTCCCTTGCTTCTTCTGTCTTTGTAAGCTCAGAAAGTTTTGTTCTAAGTTCTTTATCAAGAGTAGAAGCTGCAGCTAAAGTTACACCATTTACGTCATCTATAATCTGAGCATAAATGTGTTTAAGACTTTTATATACTGCAAGTCTTGGTCTCTCTGGAGTGCCAAAAATTTTCTTTCTTACTCTTCTATGTTTCTTAGCTATTCTTTCCCTTCTAGTTAACTTTGCCATTTTTACCTCTCCCAATTAAGGATTACTTCTTAGCAGACTTACCAGCCTTAAGAACGATCTTTTCACCTCTATATCTAATACCCTTTCCTTTGTAAGGCTCTGGTGGTCTGAAAGATCTAATTTCAGCAGCTACCTGTCCAACTTTTTGCTTATCGATTCCTCTAACGTAAATGTTGTTATCCCTATCAACTTCTATTTCAATACCTTCAGGAATCTGATAAAGAACTGGGTGTGAAAAACCAAGGTGAAGTTCAAGAACTTTTCCTTTAGCAAACGCTCTATAACCAAGTCCTTTTACCTCAAGAACCTTTTCAAATCCCTTAGATACTCCTATTACCATGTTATTGATAAGAGCTCTTGTAGTTCCGTGGAGAGCTCTCATTTGCTTTTCATCAGTAGGTCTTTCAACAATCACCTTATTATCTTCAACCTTTATAGTAAGTCTTGGATTAAAAGTGTACTCAAGAGTTCCCTTTGGACCTTTAACAACTACATGATTTCCTGGTTTTACCTCTACAGTTACACCCTGTGGTATTTCTATAGGCATTCTACCAATCCTTGACATCTTCCCACTCCTTTAATCAGTTTTACCAAACGTAGCAAAGAACTTCTCCACCAACTCCAAGTTTTCTCGCTTTGTAACCAGGAATAATTCCTTTATTGGTGGAAAGAATTGCAACGCCAAGTCCAGCCTTTACGAGAGGGATTTCATCTTTACCCACATAGATTCTTCTACCTGGCTTACTAACCCTCTTAATTTCATTTATAACTCTTTCTTTGTTTGGACCATACTTAAGATAAACTCTTATAAGCTTCTTTTTATTTTCAGGATTTTTTGTCCTCTTAAACTCCTCTTCTCTTATCTCATAATCTTTAATAAAACCTTCTTCTTTAAGAATCTTAGCTATAGCCTCATTAACCTTGGAATAAGGAGCATCTGCATATTCGTGATATACAAAGTTAGCATTCCTAATTCTCGTTAGAAAATCAGCAACTGTATCCATCATCATGGCTACTCTACCTCTCCTATGAATTTTTACCAGCTTGCCTTCTTAACTCCAGGAATTTTTCCCTGAAGGGCAAGAGTTCTGAAACAGAGTCTGCACATACCAAACTCTCTAATAAATCCTCTCGGACGACCACATAAAGGACATCTATTATACTTTCTAACTTTGAACTTTGGTTCTCTTTGTGCTTTAACAATCAATGCCTTCCTTGCCATAGTTCCTCCTTAACTATTTCCTGAATGGGAAGCCAAAAGCTTCAAGAAGAGCTTTAGCTTCTTCATCAGTTTCAGCAGTTGTAACAATAGTAATGTTCATTCCTCTAATCTTGTCAACCTTGTCATAGTCTATTTCAGGAAAAACTGTTTGCTCATCTAAACCAAAGTTATAGTTTCCTCTCCCATCAAAAGACTTAGGAGAAAGTCCTTTAAAATCTCTAACTCTAGGTAAAGCAACAGAAATAAGCCTATCGAGAAACTCGTACATTCTATCTCTTCTAAGAGTCACTTTTGCACCAATAGGCATTCCTTTTCTGAGCTTAAATCCAGCCTCAGATCTTTTCGCCCTCCTAACGGAAGGCTTCTGCCCTGTAATTAGTGCAAGATCATTCATAGCATTTTCAAGAGCTTTAATATTCTGAACAGCTTCACCGACACCCATGTTAACAACTATTTTCTCAATCTTTGGAACTTCCATTATATTCTTGTAACCAAACTTCTTCATTAAAAGAGGAACTACTTCTTTCTCATATTTCTCCTTAAGTCTTGGAACATACTTATCAGCCATCTTTCCTCCTTAAATTTAGCGGATTACCGACCCGCCTTTTTTGGTTTACTAATTTCATCAATAACAGCACCGGAACGTTTAGCATACCTTACCTTTTTTCCATTCTCAAATTTTATGCCAACCCTTGTTGGCTTTCCAGTTTTTGGACAAATGAGCATTACATTGCTGATGTGAATAGGAGCTTCCTTTTCAATAATTCCACCTTCAGGATACTTTTGACTTGGTCTAAGGTGCTTCTTTACTATTCTTACACCTTCAACGATAACCCTTTCCTCTTCAGGTAAAACTTTCAAAACTTTTCCTACTTTTCCCTTATCTTTGCCGGCTATAACAACAACTTTATCGCCGGCCTTTATCTTAAACTTCTTCTTAGCCATTAGAATCCTCCTTAAATAACTTCTGGAGCAAGTGAAGCTATCTTGGTATAGCCTTTTTGCCTTGCTTCTCTTGCAACAGGCCCCAATATACGAGTTCCAAGAGGCTCTCCTTGTTTATTAAGTAAAACAACAGCATTGTCATCAAACTTAATGTAAGTGCCGTCAGGACGTCTTACCTCTTTTTTTGTTCTGACAACAACAGCTCTGTAAACTTCCCCTTTCTTAGCTGTTGCATTTGGAATTGCATCCTTTACAGTAACTACTATTTGATCCCCTAAGGATGCATATCTTCTATTAGAACCACCTAAAACCCTGATACACTGGACCTTTTTTGCTCCAGTGTTATCAGCAACATTGAGGTATGTTTGAACCTGGATCATCGCTCCACTCCTTTAACGAAAGTTTACTCCTCTACTTCCTCACCACCAAGCTTTTTAGCCTTTTCAATAATTTCAACTACTCTCCATCTTTTGCGTTTAGAGAATGGTCTAGTTTCCATTATCTTTACAACATCACCAATTTGACACTGATTGTTCTCATCATGAGCCATGTATTTTTTAGAGAACTTAACTCTTTTACCGTAAACCGGATGTCTAAATTCTCTTGTAACTCTAACAACTACGGTTTTGTCCATCTTATCACTAACAACAACACCAACCCTTACTTTTCTTCTATTAACTCTGGTTTCAGCCATTCTCTCCTCCATCAAGCCTTAACGCCACGTTCTCTGAGGATAGTGAAAATACGGGCAATCTGTTTCCTTGTTTTCCTAATTTCCATAGGATTTTCAAGTTGACCAAAAGCGTTTTTAAATCTAAGTTTAAGGAGCTTCTCTTTAAGCTCCACAACCATCTTTTTAAGTTCATCAGTTGATTTCTGTCTTAGTTCTTCTGTGTACTTCTTCATCTTACTCCTCACCTTTTGGAGTTTCTTCTCTTTTTACGATTCTACACTTTATAGGAAGTTTATGAACTGCAAGTCTGAGAGCTTCAAGAGCAACTTCTTCACCAACACCAGCAACTTCAAACATTATTCTTCCTGGGAGAACCTTTGCCACCCAAGTTTCAACGTTACCCTTACCCTTACCCATACGGGTTTCAAGAGGTTTCTTAGTGTAAGGCTTATCTGGGAAAATTCTGATCCAAACCTTACCACCTCTTTTCATTGTTCTTGTCATAGCAACCCTTGCAGCCTCAATCTGATTAGTTGTAATATAACCAGGCTCAAGGGCTTGAATACCATAGTCTCCGAAGGCAAGTTTGTTGCCTCTGTAAGATTTACCTTTAAGTCTTCCTCTTTGCTGCTTTCTAAACTTAGTTCTTTTTGGCATCAACATGGTTATTCACCTCTCGCCATCTCTTGTTTTACTTCTTTTTCAATCTTCTTAAGGATCTCTTCAGTTTCGTCCTTGTAAACGTCACCTTTATAAATCCAAACTTTAACACCAATAACACCGTATTTTGTCTTTGCAATTGCAGTGCCATAATCTATGTCAGCTCTGATTGTCTGCAACGGTACCCTTCCTTCACGGTACCACTCTGTTCTTGCCATATCGGCACCACCAAGTCTTCCAGCACATTGAACTTTAATTCCTTTTGCACCAGCTTTCATAGCGTCTGCGATAACTCTTTTCATCGCACGCCTGAACGCCACACGGCGCTCTAGCTGTTGAGCAACATTTTCAGCAACAAGCTGAGCGTTAAGCTGAGGGTACTTAACTTCTTCAATATTGATGTAAACACTCTTTCCTGTAAGCTCTTCTAAGTACTTTCTTAAGGCCTTTACTTCAGCACCCTTTCTTGCAATTAAAAGACCTGGCCTTGCAGCCCAGATTCTTATATTGATTCTGTCAAGAGTCCTTTCAATATCAATTCTTGCAATTCCTGCATGGTAGTATTTCTTTTTAATGAGATCTCTAATTTTGAGATCTTCATGGAGAAATTTTACATACTTACCTTTTTCCTTAACAACCCACTTAGCTTCCCAATCCTTTGTAATTCCAAGTCTGAATCCTATAGGATGTACTTTCTGTCCCAAGGTTTACCCCCATTATTTTGATTCAGGTTTTCCTACCACAACTGTGATGTGGCAGGTTCTTTTTCTAATGATATTAGCTCTACCCATAGCACGAGGTCTAACTCTTTTCATTGTAGGACCTTCATCAACATAAGCTCTCTTAACAATAAGTTCTTCGGGATCAAGTCCCTTTTGTTCAGCATTTGCAATAGCACTCTTTAAAACCTTCTCAACCATTCTCGCAGCTTTCTTTGGGCTGTTTGCTAATGTAGCAAGTGCCTGATCAACTTGCTTTCCTCTTATGAGATCAACAACAAGCCTTACTTTTGAGGCTGACATTCTAGCCCTTCTCCAGATGGCTCTTGCTTCCTCTGGAGCGGCGAAGCCTCTTTCTCCTTGTTGGTAATATTCTCTTTGTTCAACTGCCATGATTTACCTCTCCTTACTTCTTCTTGGCTACTTTCTGCTTCTGTCCGGCATGTCCTCTAAAAGTTCTGGTTAAAGAAAATTCACCAAGCTTATGTCCGACCATTTGTTCAGTAACGTAAACAGGTATGAACTTTTGACCATTGTAAACAGCAAATGTGTGTCCAATGAACTCAGGAACAATTGTACACGCTCTGTCCCATACCTTAATAACTTTTTTTTCACCAGTTTCGTTCATCTTTCTAACTTTCTTAAGGATTTTAGGGTTCACATAGGGACCCTTTTTTAATGAACGTCCCATTTAAACCTCCTACTTAGTACGACGTTTAATAATGAATTTATCAGAATACTTCTTAGCTCTCCTTGTTTTGTAACCTTTAGTAGGTTGACCCCATGGAGTAACAGGATGCTTACCAAATGTCCTACCTTCACCACCACCGTGTGGGTGATCAACTGGGTTCATTGCTGTACCACGAACTGTTGGTCTGATTCCAAGCCACCTAGACCTTCCAGCTTTACCAATAACAATGTTTTCGTGATCAAGGTTTCCTACCTGCCCAACTGTTGCCATACAGTCAAGGTGAACAAGGCGAAGTTCTCCAGATGGAAGTCTAAGCTGAGCATAGTCTCCAACTTTACCCATAAGCTGAGCAAAAGAACCAGCAGCTCTTGCAAGCTGTCCACCTTTACCAGGCTTTAGCTCAACATTATGAACAATTGTACCAACTGGAATATTTCTAAGTGGAAGAGCATTTCCAACTTTTATTTCCGCATCTGGTCCTGCAATTACTGTATCTCCAACTTTAAGACCATCTGGCCAAAGAATGTACCTTTTTTCACCATCGGCATAAACAAGAAGAGCAATTCTTGCCGATCTGTTTGGATCGTATTCAATAGCAGCAACTTTTGCTGGAATTCCAATTTTATCTCTTCTAAAATCGATAATTCTATAACGTCTTTTATGTCCACCACCTTTATGACGACATGTAATTTTTCCTTGATTGTTTCTACCAGTTCCTCTTACAAATCCAACTGTAAGAGATTTTTCAGGTTCTGTCTTTGTAATCTCAGAAAAGTCAGAAACGGTCATAAAACGCCTACTTGGCGTATATGGTTTAAACTTCTTAATTCCCATTTTTCAACTCCTTACTTAGAGTTTCTCAAGATCTATCTCGTATCCAGGTTTTAAGGTAACAACTGCTTTCTTCCAATCTTTCTTCTTTCCCCTTAAGAATCTAATACCTTTTCTTTTACCCTTAACTATCATTGTATTAACTTTCTCAACCTTAACACCAAAAATTTTCTCAACAGCTTCTTTTATCTCCGGCTTTGTTGCATCCATTGCAACTTCAAAAGTTATCTTTGTAATCTTTTTAGTTTCCTTTGTCTTAGAGCTCTTAGCTTCAAGGTTTGCAAGCTTTACGCTCTTTTCCGTAATAACAGGGCGCAGGATTATATCATAGGGAGTCCTCATAGCGATAACCTCTCCTCTAGTTTAGGTAGAGTTGACTTAAAGAAAATGCATTTGTCATAACAAAGCATATCGTAAACGTTAAGTCCTTCAATCTCAAGTAGTTTAACGTTTGGCAGATTCCTGAAAGATTTATAAGTATTTTCCTCAAGTTCAGGAACAACGATGAGAACTTTTTCGTTCTCAAGTCCAAGATTCCTGAGAAACTCTATTGCTTGTTTTGTCTTTGGCTTTTCAAAAGTAAAGTCTTCAACAACAATTAAATTTCCTTCTTGAAGTCTTCCAGCAACAACGCTCCTGAGAGCTACCTTTCTAACTTTTTTTGGAAGTGGGTAGTAGTAGTCTCTTGGCTTTGGACCGTGAACTACTCCACCACCAACCCACTGTGGAGCTCTGATAGAACCTTGGCGAGCTCTACCTGTATGTTTTTGTGGCCAAGGCTTCTTACCACCACCTCTTACTTCACCACGAGTTTTTGTGGAATGAGTACCTCTTCTGCGCTTAGCAAGCTGCCACTTAACAGTTTCCCAAACAGCATGCTTTTTTATAGGAGCATTAGCAATTTCATCTTTTATAGTAACTGTTCCTACTTCTTGATTAGCTGCATTTACTACCTTGATCTCCATTTTTCACCCCTTACTTTCCTTTGACTATAACAAGTCCGCCTTTATGTCCAGGAACTGAACCCTTAACGAGAATAAGGTTTTTCTCAGGAATAACATCAACAATTTCAAGATTTCTAATTGTTACAGTTTCATTTCCGTAGTGTCCTGCCATCCTCTTACCTTTGTGTACTCTACCAGGAAAAGCACAAGCACCAATAGAACCTGGACCTTCATGGAAATCTGAACCGTGGGACTTTCTACCACCACCAAAACCATGTCTTTTATGGTAACCAGCAAATCCTCTACCTTTTGAAGTTCCAGTAATATCGACTTTCTCTCCAGGCTGGAAAATCTCAACAGTTATTTTGTCACCTACGTTGTACTGATCTATGTTATCGAACTTAACTTCTTTAAGCCATCTTGTTGGCTTAATTCCAGCCTTTTTAAAGTGGCCAAGGAGCGGCTTTGGAAACTTACTTTCGTGCTTATTCTTTTCCATAAATCCAAGCTGAAGCGCAGAATAACCATCTCTCTCTGGAGTTCTTTTCTGAACTACTGTACATGGACCTGCTTCTATAACAGTAACAGCAATGGCTTTACCATCTTCAGTAAAAATCTGTGTCATTCCAACTTTTCTACCGAGGATACCTTTCATCACTTCACCTCTTAATCAAGCTTTATCTCTACATCAACACCGGCGGGAAGCTTAAGATCCATTAAAGCTTCCACGGTTTGTGGCTTAGGATTTTTAATATCAAGAAGTCTTCTATGTTTTCTAATTTCAAACTGTTCTTGCGAATACTTATACTTGTGTGGAGACCTAATTACACTCCAAACAGAACGCTTTGTTGGAAGAGGAATAGGACCGGCGACAATAGCACCAGTCCTCTTAACTGTATCTATAATTTCCTGAACAGATCTATCAAGAAGTCTGTGATCATAAGCCGTTAACTTTATTCTTATACGATCCTGAGCCATTACCTACCCCTCTATTAGTCAAGAATTTCCGTAACAACGCCAGCACCTACAGTTTTTCCACCTTCACGAATAGCAAATCTAAGCCCTTCTTCAATAGCTACTGGTTTTAGAAGTTCTACTTCAAATGTAACGTTATCTCCAGGCATTACCATCTCTACGCCTTCCGGAAGCTTTACCTTCCCTGTTACGTCTGTTGTTCTAAAGTAAAACTGTGGCTGATATCCATTAAAAAATGGTGTGTGTCTTCCACCTTCTTCTTTAGAGAGAATGTAAACTTCTGCCTTAAACTTCTTGTGTGGATTAATTGAGCCAGGCTTTGCTACTACCATTCCTCTCTCTACTTCGTCCTTTCCTACACCTCTTAAAAGAATTCCTACGTTGTCTCCTGGAAGTGCTTCGTCAAGTACTTTCCTAAACATCTCTATTCCTGTTGCTACTGTCTTGATTGGTTCTTCTCTTAGTCCTACTATCTCTACTTCTTCTCCTACTGTGAGCTTTCCTCTCTCTACTCTTCCTGTTACTACTGTTCCTCTACCAGAAATAGAGAATACGTCTTCTATTGGCATGAGGAATGGCTTGTCTACTTCTCTTACTGGCTCAGGTACATATTCATCTAATGCGTTTACTAATTCATAAATTGGCTGGCAGTCAGGACAGTCTGGAGATGTACATTCAAGAGCTTTAAGAGCTGATCCTTTAATTACTGGTACTTCGTCTCCTGGGAAGTCGTATTCGTTAAGTAGTTCTCTTACTTCAAGCTCAACGAGTTCAAGAAGTTCTTCGTCATCTACCATGTCTACTTTGTTTAAGAATACTACGATGTATGGAACGTTAACCTGTCTTGCAAGAAGAACGTGTTCTCTTGTTTGTGGCATTGGACCGTCTGCTGCTGATACAACAAGGATAGCTCCGTCCATCTGAGCAGCACCAGTAATCATGTTCTTGATGTAGTCTGCGTGTCCTGGGCAGTCTACGTGAGCGTAGTGGTACTTGTCAGATTCGTACTCAACGTGAGCAGTAGCGATTGTAATTCCTCTTTCTCTTTCTTCTGGAGCTTTGTCAATTTGGTCGTAGGCTACTTCTTGAGCCTTTCCTTGGAGAGCAAGACAGTGTGTGATTGCTGCTGTGAGAGTTGTTTTTCCGTGGTCAACGTGTCCGATTGTTCCCACGTTCTTGTGGGGTTTTGTCCTTTCAAACTTTTGCTTCGCCATAGCTATTCCTCCTAAAGATTCCTTATTGGTTTGTAAAAGATCAAGCGGCCTAAATTATATTCCAAATCATCAAAATGTAAAGGGGAAAGCCCCAATAAGCTTTCCCTTTTTTTTAAAAAACCTAGGTTACTATTTTGTTCTTTCACCAATAATTTGCTCAGCTACTTGTGGTGGAACTTCTTCATAGTGACTAAACTTCATAATGTATGTAGCTCTACCCTGAGTCATAGAACGAAGATCTGTAGCATAACCAAACATTTCTGCAAGAGGAACAAGAGCTCTGATCACCTGAGCGTTACCTCTTGCTTCCATTCCCTGAACTCTACCACGACGTTTATTTAGGTCACCAATAACGTCTCCCATGAACTCTTCAGGAGTTGTAACCTCAACTTCCATGATAGGTTCAAGGAGAACAGGATTAGCCTTCTTAGCACCTTCTTTGAAGGCTATGGAACCAGCAATTTTGAATGCCATTTCTGAAGAGTCAACTTCGTGGTATGAACCATCAAATAGAGTAACTTTGATGTCTGTCATTGGATAACCAGCAACAACACCAGTTTCCATAGCTTCCCTTACACCAGCCTCAACAGCTGGAATGTACTCTTTTGGAACAACACCACCTTTAATTGTTTCGTAGAATTCAAATCCCTTACCTGGTTCAAGAGGTTCAATCTTGAGCCATACGTGACCGTACTGACCTCTACCACCTGTCTGCTTAATAAACTTACCTTCAGAAGTAACTTCTTTTCTAATTGTTTCCCTATAAGCAACCTGAGGTCTTCCGACGTTAACGTCTACTTTAAATTCTCTCTTAAGTCTATCTACAATGATTTCAAGGTGAAGTTCACCCATACCGGAAATGATTGTCTGTCCGGTCTCATGGTCTGTTGAAACTCTGAAAGATGGATCTTCCTTTGCAAGCTTTTGAAGAGCAAGAGAAAGTTTTTCCTGATCTGCTTTTGTCTTTGGTTCTACAGCAACAGAGATAACAGGTTCTGGGAATTCCATAGCTTCAAGGAGAATTGGATGGTTTGGATCACAAAGTGTATCACCTGTGTAAGTTTCTCTTAAGCCAACAGCTGCTGCAATGTCCCCAGCACCAAGAACTGGAATTTCCTCTCTCTTATTAGCATGCATACGAAGGATTCTTGCAAGTCTTTCCTTCTTGTCTCTTGTAGCGTTGTAAACATAAGAACCAGATTCCATTAAACCTGAATAAACTCTAATGAAAGTTAACTGACCAACGTATGGGTCTGTAAGAATCTTAAATGCAAGAGCAGCAAATGGCTCATCGTAAGATGCTGGTCTTTCTTCTTCTTCTCCAGTTTTTGGATTAATTCCCTTAATTGGAGGAACATCAAGAGGTGATGGAAGATAATCAACTACTGCATCAAGGAGTGGTTGAACACCTTTGTTTTTAAATGCTGAACCGCAGAGCATTGGGAAGAATTTGAGTTCGATTGTACCTTTTCTAATAGCTTGCTTAATCTCTTCTTCAGAAATTTCCTCACCTTCAAGGTATTTCATCATAATTTCTTCATCAACATCAGCAAGCGCCTCAATCATCTTCTCTCTGTATTCTTCAGCCAGATCCTTGAGATCCTCTGGAATCTCCTCGTAGTGGAACTTGGCACCAAGGGTTTCCTCTTCCCAGATGATTGCTTTCATAGTAATAAGGTCAACAACACCCTTAAACTCATCTTCGGCACCTACTGGAATCTGAAGAGGAACAGGTTTTGCTCCAAGCTTCTCCTCAACGTCGGCTACAACTTTGAAGAAGTCCGCCCCAATTCTGTCCATTTTGTTAACGAAGATAATTCTTGGAACACCGTACTTATCAGCCTGTCTCCAAACAGTCTCTGTCTGAGGCTGAACACCACCAACAGAACAAAGAATTGTTACAGCACCATCAAGAACTCTTAAAGAACGCTCAACTTCGATTGTAAAGTCAACGTGCCCAGGAGTATCAACAATGTTAATCCTGTGATCTCTCCAAAAACATGTTGTTGTAGCAGAGGTAATTGTAATACCTCTTTCCTTTTCTTGCTCCATCCAGTCCATTTCGGCAGCGCCTTCGTGGACCTCTCCAATTTTATGAATCCTACCTGTATAGTAGAGAATACGCTCAGTAGTTGTTGTTTTACCAGCGTCAATATGAGCAATAATTCCAATGTTCCTAACTCTTTCAAGAGGAACCTTAATCTGCTTTATAGCTATTTGTTTACTCAACTTAGCCTCCTACAATCATGTTGCTTACCATCTATAGTGAGCAAAAGCTTTGTTTGCTTCTGCCATCTTGTGGGTATCTTCCTTCTTCTTAAATGCTCCACCCCTTTCGTTGTAGGCATCAATTAGCTCATTTGCAAGCTTGTTTACCATTCCGCGCTCAGAACGAGCACGTGCAGCGTCCACGATCCACTTAAGTGCAAGGTGAATCTGTCTTTCTGGTCTTACTTCCATTGGTACTTGATATGTAGCACCACCAACACGGCGTGGACGTACTTCCATAATTGGTTTTACATTTTCTACAGCTTTGTGGAATACGGCAAGTGGATCTTCTCCGAGTTTTTCCTTAATGATGTCAAATGCACCGTAAACAATCTTTTCAGCCTTACTTTTCTTACCATCCTTCATAACCTTGTTGATAAGCTTTGCTACAAGCTTATCACCATAAACTGGGTCGGGAAGAATTTCTCTTGGTGGAACCGGTCCTTTCCTTGGCATGTCCTTCCTCTCCTAATTATTTTTTCTCTTTAGGTCTTTTTGTTCCGTACTTAGATCTTGACTGTTTTCTACCTTCAACACCAGCAGCATCAAGAGCTCCACGGATAATCTTATAACGAACACCTGGAAGGTCTTTAACCCTTCCACCCCTTACAAGAACTACAGAGTGTTCCTGAAGGTTGTGTCCAATTCCTGGAATATAGGCAGTCACCTCAATACCGTTAGAGAGCCTTACCCTTGCAACTTTACGAAGAGCAGAGTTTGGCTTCTTAGGTGTAGTTGTGAAAACCCTTACACAGACACCTCGCTTTTGAGGGTTACCCTGAAGAGCCGGTGCTTTGGAGCGCTTTACCTTCTTCTCACGCCCCTTTCTAACAAGCTGGTTAATTGTGGGCATACTACTCCTCCTACTTTAGTTTGGCGGTTGAATATAAGCAAACAGAAAAGGGTTTGTCAAGAAAGAGGATATGCAGAAAAAAAAGAAAGTCAAGGGAAGTCTACTTTGTCTTCTTCCTCTTAAGAAGTTCTCTGGATAATATTAAACTTGCTCTCAGTTTCTCTAAACGTTGATAAATTCTTATCAAATCAACATCAGCTATAGGACTAAGCTCTACCTTATAATCAAAATTTCCTTTGCTAATTTCTTCTGCAAATTGTTCAACCTTTTTATAATCTTCAGCAGAAATCTTTGCATACATGTAAGTAATAATAAAAAAGACTGCTCCAACAGCTAAAATAGCAACGAGTAATTTAAAAAAAACTTCTTTTGCCAATTCAGAATTATGAATACTTTCTGTTATTATCACATAGGAAGCAACTAGGAAGATGAGCGCAGTAGTGTAATAAAAAATACCCATTCTTAAAGGATATGAAACACGAATGGGCAAATCCGAAAGGAAAAATTTTCTTAAAAAATTTATTTTCATTATTTCCTCCTATGAAAGATGTCAACCCCCAACACAGAGGTTGCATTTATTTTCAACAAAATCCATAAATTGCCTTCTCTCTCTCAAAACTGCGAACATTACTTTAACCAATTTCCTCGCCGCAGCTATCAGCGCTTTCTTCTTCTCTAAACCTTTCTTAACTAACCCTTCGTAAAATCTTTTAACTGAATTGTCTAACTTGCTGTTCAATAACGCTCTCGTAGCCTGGATAATCTTGTTCCTCGTTCTGCTGTCCCCTTTCTTTGTTATCCTTCCATTTCTAACTTCGTCTCCACTGCTATTAGCACGAGGAACAAGTCCAAAATAAGCCGCTACCTTGTCTCCGTTTTCAAACCTCTCTTCGTTACATACGGCAGATATAAAGGCTATAGCTACTATATCTCCTACTCCAGGTATGCTTTTTAGAAGTTCTACTTTTCCCTTAAGCTCCTCATCTTCTCCTATAAAACTCTTGATATCTTCTTCTGTCTCTCTTATCTTATCTGTTAAGTATTCTATTGTTTCTATTTGCCTCCATATCGTTTCTCGTAATGACGGAGGCACTTTCTTCTTCGTTTCTTCCTTTATCCTTTCCATCCCTTTCTTCGTGGTGAGTTCTCTCTTGTTTGTCTTTATCCCATATTCAAGCAATAGGCTATGAAGTCTGTTAATTACCCCTTTTCTCATATCTACAAAGCTATCTCTCTCTTTCATCTTTATCCTTAGCTCTTTTTCTTTTCTCGTCGGGACGTAAACTGTCGGAAGTAAGCCCATTTCATAGTAAATGGCTATCGTTTCTGCATCTATCCTGTCGTTTTTAGCACTGTTAACACCTTTTAGAATGTTCTTAAATTTGTTAGTGTTAACGTAAGTTATTTCATCAACGCAGTTCCTTATCTCCTCCGTAAAAAATGTTACTCCTGTTAAGGTTTCTACCGCAACTTTTACTGAATATCCTTTTTTCCTAAAAGTTGTTAGGTGATTTTTAAATTTCTCTAACTCTTCTGCTTCGTACTTCTTGGTATTAAGTATCCCTGTCAGACAATCTAAATAAGCTGCTGTAAAGCTGTTTTTGTGGTAGTCCACTCCGACATACAGTGTTTTCTCTACCTTCTCCTTCATCTCTACCCCCTGATATGTTTTGTGTTTTGCAACCTCTGCTTCGGAACTATTCCCATACTCCAATACGGCGCTTCCCGCCACTATAATTAGCCGGCAGGAGGCATCGGCTAATCTCCACGCACGGGGCTTATTCCCCAGGGAAAAATCCAGCCTCCTGCCTTTAAAGGTTGCCTCTTTACTATAGTCCCGAATTTCAGGGGGTGACATCTTTTATATCATCTCCTAAACTATTCTAACGGCTTTTTTCTATATTTTCTTCTTTCAAGCCTATCAAGAACCTCAAGAAACGCTAAAGCCGAAGCTCTAACTATATCAGGATCAACGCCTCTTCCACTTACCTTTATACCTTCACTCTCTATGGTAAGAAATACTTCTGCAAGAGCATCTGTTCCAGCTGTTAAAGCTCTTATCTTAAAATCTTTTAGTTTTATCTCCTTATCATAACCTAAAGCATTTTTAATAGCTCTGTATGTTGCATCTACTGGACCATTTCCAACTGCAAGACCAAGTTTTTCTCCTTCAGGAGTTTTTATTTTTACGGTTGCAGAAGGAATGATTCCTTCCCCACTAACAGCTTGATTGTAAATGAGCTCAAACTTCCTCTCTTTTTCTCCTTCAAGACCTTCAACGATAAGTTCAATATCAATATCATAGATTTCTTTCTTACGGGAAGCCAATTCTTTAAACCTTCTAAAAGCTTCTTCAACTTTTTCTTCCGGAAGTAAAATTCCCATTTCCTCAAGCTTCTTCTTAAAGGCATGTCTTCCAGAGTGTTTTCCAAGAACAATTTTTGATTCTTTAAGACCAATATCCTCAGGCTTCATGATTTCATAGGTTTCTCTCTTTGCAAGAACCCCGTGCTGATGAATTCCAGATTCATGAGCAAAAGCATTCTCACCAACAATTGGCTTGTTCCTTGCAATCATCATTCCGGTTAATCTGCTTACAAGCTGAGAAGTCCTATAGATCTGAGTTGTATCTATATCTGTATAGACTGAAAACTGATCAGGTCTTACATTTATTGCCATAACAATCTCTTCCATCGCAGCATTCCCAGCTCTTTCGCCGATGCCGTTAACAGTACACTCAACCTGTCTCGCCCCGGCTTTAACAGCCATCAAAGAATTTGCAGTTGCAAGTCCAAGATCATTATGGCAATGGACACTGATTATCGCCTTATCTATGTTTGGAACATTTTCCTTAATTGAAAGAATTTTTTCATACCATTCATCAGGAACTGCATAACCAACAGTATCAGGAATATTTACAACTTTAGCTCCTGCTTCAATAACAGCTTCAAGAATTTCATAGAGATATTTAAGATCTGTCCTTCCTGCATCTTCAGCTGAAAACTCAACTTCTGCCTTTCCTTCACTTATATCTTGAATAAGCTTTACAGCACTAACAGCTCTTTTTAAAGCTTCTTCTTTAGACATTTTGAGCTTGTACTTAAGATGAATATCAGAAGTAGCAATAAAAGTATGAATTCTTGGTTTTTTAGCCTCTTTCAACGCTTCCCAAGCAGCTTTAATATCAGCCTCAACAGCTCTTGCAAGAGAACAAACAGCTGAGTTTTTGACTTCTTTTGCTATTTGCTGAATAGCTTCAAAGTCTGCTGGAGAACTTATTGCAAAACCGGCTTCTATTACGTCGACTCCAAGCCTTTCAAGTTGTTTTGCTATTTGTACCTTTTCTTCAATTGTTAAATTAACACCAGCAGTTTGCTCACCATCTCTTAAAGTAGTATCAAATATGTAAAGTTTCTCTCTTGTCAAAGCCTCCTCCTTATTGCAAACTATTTGCAACTATATTAAAACTAATCATATATACTTAATATTTCAATCCAAAAATTTCTCTTTCTCTTTTTCTTCCTTTACGCGGACCAAATAGTATAGTAAGAATAATTCCTGCTAAAAAACCACCGACATGAGCAAACCAGGCAACTCCTCCCATCGACAAACTATCCATAGAGATGAGAGCGCTTGTAAACTGGATAAAGAACCAAATAGCTATCCAAATAGCTGCAGGAATGACAACAATACTTATGAAGATGAAAATGAAAATAAGAGTAACAATCTTAGCTCTTGGAAAGAGCAACATATAAGCTCCCAAAACACCACTTATAGAACCAGATGCCCCAATTAAAGGAATAGTTGCTTCAGGATAGACAGAAACTTGTATGAGAGCAGCTATAATGCCACAGAGAGTATAAAAGAGAAAATATTTTAACCTTCCAAAATAGTCCTCGACGTTATCTCCAAAAACCCACAGAAAAAGCATATTACCAATGATATGAAGAAAACCTCCGTGAAGGTATTGATAAGAAATTAAATTACCGTACGGGGTAAGTGGATTAGGTGGAGGAACATCAACTCCATGCGTAATCTCGTAAGGTACAACTCCAAACATTCGAATAAAAATTTCATTATAAGGACCAAGAAAGAGTTCATAAATGAAAACCAAAACACATATAATGATAATAGAAACTGTAACTATAGGAGTAGAACTACTTGGATTGATGTCTTTTATTGGTATCAACTTTCACCTCTAACCTGTACTTCCAAATCCTCCTTCCCCTCTGATCGTTTTATCAAGGGAAGTTGTAAGTTCAATTTCAATCGGGAAAAATTTTCTTGGAATTAGTTGAACTGCTCTCCAAGGAAGCTCTGGATCCGGTTTTGAAGCATCAACTTTGATAAGAGGAACTTTTATTGTTCCTCTGTAAGTCATATCTATTATTCCAACAGAATTAGCAAGAATAAAACCGCTTTTATAGATTGAAGATCTTGGAACAAGATCAAAGTAAAAACCAGGAGGTGGGGCTACCCTCACTCCCGTATCAAAAAAGTAAAGATTTCCTTCCTTTTTTATAAGCTTTATTAAGTGAAGATC
Source organism: Desulfurobacterium thermolithotrophum DSM 11699 (assembly GCF_000191045.1). NCBI lineage: Bacteria > Pseudomonadati > Aquificota > Aquificia > Desulfurobacteriales > Desulfurobacteriaceae > Desulfurobacterium > Desulfurobacterium thermolithotrophum. Next base: position 177,487 of record NC_015185.1, on the reverse strand, counting down.
CCAACCACTATCGGAAATTCTTTTTTTGTATGGAGGAAGAGCTCCCTCTTCTAAGGAAACTTTAAAAAATTTCCTTTCCCAAGCTTCTCCAGTAAGTATTGATAAATATCTTTCAAAAAAGAACTCAGACCTATCTTCTGTATCTTCATCGTAAAGAGAATGGACAAAAAGATCGGCATTCTCACCGGTAATAAAAATTCCTTCTTGAGTAAAGGTGGGAGAAAAGTTAGAAAGAAGGGATGTCATTTCTTTTTTAAACTTTTCAATAAACGGAATAAAGACAGTTTTACTTCCCCAACTTCCTGAAGACTCAAAAACTCCCCTTATAAAAGAAAGATCAATACTATTAACTTCTGGATAGAAAGGAAGAGAGAGAAAGAAACTGTTCTCTCTCCTTTCAAGTTTTCCACCAAAGTAATTATAAATTTTTACAGCAACGTCTAAAAATCTATCACTAAATTCAATATTTAAACCTCTTGCATAGATCCATCCAGCAGCCCAATTACTCATTGTTCTTCTCCGGTTCAGCGTAAAATCCACCATGTTCTCTCAGTTTTCTTTCTTCTTCTGGAGTAACATCTATGCGACTAAGCTTTGGTCTTCCCATTTGATCGAATTCAATAATCTTAACTGGAATAATATCTGAAACTTTAATACTTTCAAAAATGTTTTCTCTCATCTCTGGTGGAAGTTTTGAAATGTGAATAAGTCCAATTTTTCCTGGAGCAAGTTCTACAAATGCACCGTAGTTTTCTACTCTTGTAACCTTTCCTAAGTAGGTATTTCCTATTTCAAGGTCTTTTGTAACATCTTCAATCATTTTTATTGCTTGAGCAGCTGCATCTTCAGATGGAGCTGAAACTAAAACAGTTCCATCTTCTTTTATTGTTATCTTAACTCCTGCTTTATCTATAATTGCTTTTATTGTTTTTCCAGAAGGTCCAATGAGATCCCTTGTTTTCTCTGGATCTATTTTCGTTGAAACTATCCTTGGAGCGTAAGGAGAAATTCCTTCTCTTGGGGAAGAAATTACAGCATCCATCTTATCAAGTATGTACATTCTTCCTTCTCTTGCCTGTTTTAAGGCTGTCATGAGAATATCACGGCTTATTCCTTTTACTTTCAAATCCATCTGTATTGCTGTAACACCTTTTCTTGTTCCAGCAACCTTAAAGTCCATATCTCCAAGATGATCTTCATCACCAAGAATGTCTGAAAGAACAACAAACTTGTCTCCTTCAAGAATTAATCCCATAGCAATACCGGCAACTTGTGCCTTTATTGGAACACCAGCATCCATCAAAGACAAGCTACCACCACAAACAGTTGCCATTGAGGAAGAACCATTTGACTCTAAAATATCGGAAACCACTCTTATAACGTAAGGGAATTCATCTTCTTCCGGAATAACAGGAGCTAAAGCCCTCTCAGCAAGAGCTCCATGCCCTATCTCTCTTCTTCCAGGTCCCCTTAAAGGAGCTACCTCACCAACACAGAAAGGTGGGAAGTTGTAATGAAGCATAAATCTCTTTTGCTCTTCAGGCATTAAACCTTCAACAAGTTGATACTCTTCTGGAGTTCCAAGAGTCGTAGTAACAAGAGCTTGAGTTTGACCTCTTGTAAAAAGAGCTGAACCATGAACTCTTGGAAGAAGTCCAACTTCTATAGTAATTGGCCTTATTTCATTAGGCTTTCTACCATCAATTCTAATTCCTCTTTCAAGAACTAACTGCCTTACAAACTTCTTCTCAGCTTCTGCGAAAGCTTCCTTAGCAAGAGATTGTTCTTCTTCAGGAATATTTAACTCAATAAACATGAGCTCTCTAAGCTCTCTAAGTTTTTCTCTTCTTTCATGTTTATCCGAAATAGTAATAACTGGTTCTATTCTTTCAAATACCCATTTTTCTATCTTTGCCTTTGTTTCTTCGTCAAGAGAAGGAGCTATAAATTCGTACTTTTCCTTACCAGCAAGATCTCTGAGTTCTTGTTGTGCTCTTATAGACTTTTTTATCTCTTCATGGGCAAGCTCTATAGCATCAAGAATCTCTTCTTCAGGAACCTCTTTTGCACCTCCTTCAACCATGACAACAGCATCTTCTGTACCTGAAACAACAAGATTTATATCAGCATTTTGCTGTTGCTCATAAGAAGGATTTACAACAAGTTTTCCATTTACTCTTACAACCCTTACAGCACCAACAGGCTTTTCGAAGGGAATCCTTGAAATGTGCAAAGCTGCCGAAGCGCCATTTATCGCTAAAACTGCTGGATCGTTTTCCTGATCAGCAGAAATAACAAAAGCTACAACCTGAACATCATTCCTAAAACCTTTTGGAAATATTGGCCTTATCGATCTATCAATTACCCTTGACTTTAAAACTTCTTCATCGGTTGGTTTTCCCTCTCTCTTTACAAAACCTCCTGGAATTTTTCCAGCTGCATAAGCTCTTTCCCTATATTCAACTAAAAGAGGAAAAAAGTCTATTCCTTCCCTTGGTTCATCACTCATTACAGCTGTAACTAAAACCATAGTATCGCCTTGAGAAACAATAACAGCACCATCAGCTTGCTTTGCTAGTTTTCCAGTTTGAAAACGCAAAGGCCTTCCCCCGACCTCCACTGCTACTTCTGATATTGACATTCTTACCTCCAAAATTAATTCTTAATTACCAAAATTAAGAAATTAAATCAATTTGACAAAATGATAACATAAAGGAAAGGAAGGATTAAGGCAGTAGAAAAGAAATAAAGAAGGAGGCAGAACGCCTCCAGATGTTACTTTCTAAGACCAAGCTTTAGAACAATGTTCTGATATCTGTTAAAGTCCTTTTCCCTAAGATATCTAAGAAGCTTCTTTCTTCTACCAACAAGTCTTTGAAGAGCTCTCTTGTTGTTGTTGTCGTGCTTGTGAACTTTAAAGTGCTCTGTTAAGTTTCTAATTCTTTCTGTAAGAATTGCAATTTGAACTTCTGGAGAACCTGTATCCTTTTCGTGAAACCCATACTTCTTGACAATTTCTTGCTTAATATCCTTATCTACTGGCATTAAAACAACCTCCTTAAAAACTTTTCACCGGTGGCAAAAGGCAAAAGGAAATTTAACAAAGAGAAATTAAATTGTAAAGTACCTCACGATAATTTTAGCATTCTTTCTAAAGATTCTATTTCCTCAACTTCTTTAAGTTTATTATAAGCTCTTTTTATCAGTTTTTCGTCCTTTGAATAATTTATTATTTCTCTATAATACTCTATAGCTTCTTCATAATCTCCTTCTTCAAAAAGAGCATCTGCAACTATTTCAGCAATTTCACAGTATTCTTCTTCTGAAAGCTCAGGATTCTTAAGTACAAAACTTCCTAACTCAGCTATATCTCTAAACCTTTCTTGATCAATCAAAAGAATTGCTAATTCTGAAAAGGAATCTATGAGAATCCAAACGTTATCGGTACTTTCAATTAGTTCCTTTAGAATTTCTTCTGCCTGGTCAAACTTTCCTTTTTCAATAAGAAACTCAACAAAAAGCTTTTTTGCATCTTCTTTTACAAAACCTTCTGACTTTGAAATTGCAAGTCTATAGTAATATTCGGCAATCTCCTCCTTTCCAAGAAGATCGTAAAGAGCAGCAGCACTTTGGATAACATAAACCGCATCAGGGTAAAGTTCTAAAGTTGACATTACAACTTTTAAAGCATCTTCATACTCTTCGTTATTTACCATAACTTCAGCAAGCTTTTGCCTGTATTCAATATTTTTAAAGTCCATTCTACAAGCTTTTGAAAGTTCTTCCTTTGCTTCTTCCAACTTACCCATATCAGCATAAAGTTTTCCAAGCTCAAAGCGAAGTTCTGGAGAATCTACTACTGAAATTCCTGAAATAAGAACCTGTTCAGCCTTTTTGAACTGTCTTCTTATTCCATAAATTCTTGAAAGTTCAAGATAAGGAAAAACACTATATGGATCTATGGTTATAAGATTTTCAAGAGCTCTAACCATTCCTTTATAATTGCCCATCTCTCTGTAAAGTCTATAGAGCTCTAAGTAAGCATCTTTCTCAAAAGGATTTAATCTCACAGACTCAAGAAGCTCTTTTTCTGCAGCTCTAAAGTTTTTTGAAGCAACAAAAGAAACGCCCCTTTTTAGTTTTTCCTTTGAGCGAAGTTCTGTATCCAAGAATCTTGCTTCCTCAAAGTAAGTCTCTGCTTTTTCCTTATTTCCAAGACCTTCATAAGCTTCAGCAAGGAGAAGATAAAAATCTACATTTCTTATACTACTTTTATATTTTTCAAGTTCTTCAACTGCTTTTTTGAAGTTTTTTGATTTGATAAGATTTTCAGCTTTTTTTAAAATTGATTTTACTTCTAATCTACTTTCCTTAAAGCTCTTCTTCACAAAAAACTCTCCTTTGACTAAAAGGTTGAGATAAACTTTAATTTTAAGTATAAATCACTCTTATAAAATTTCAACTGGAGGATTCATGCTTTCAAAGATAAGGAAAAACATGAGAGCTTTTAGCCTTCCCTTATGGATAGTGGCTGCTTCCTTTGTTGGTACTATTTTTCTTGTTTGGGGAAAAGGTTCGCTAACAGGACCTTCTGGAAGCGAAGTAGCAACAGTCAATGGAGAACCAATAGACCTTATAGAATTTAATAGGGAATATAACCAACTAACTAACCAACTTCAACAGCAGTTTGGAGAAAATTATAGAAAGCTCTTTCCCGATAAAGAAATAAAAATTGCCGCTCTTCAAAGGTTGATAAACAGAAAACTTGTACTCGAAGAGGCAAAAAAAGAAGGAATACAGGTAAGTGACTGGGCAGTTGCAAAAAGAATAAGATCGTTTCCGTTCTTGCAAAAGGATGGAAAATTTTCTGAAGAACTCTACAAAGAGTTTTTAAAAGCAAATAGACTCTCTCCTAAAGTTTTTGAAGATAAAATAAGAGAAGATCTTTTAATTGAAAAGATTATGGCTGTTATTGATAAAGCTCCTTCAGTAACTACTTTTGAACTTCAAAATCTTTATAGAAAGACCTTTGGAAAAAGAGAATTTAAGTACAAACTCTTTCTAAAAAAAGATTATAAACCTTCCATTTCAGAGAAGGAATTAAGAGAATTTTATAGAGAAAATATCAGTCAATTCAAGGAAAAAACTGGTAAAAAATACTTTCTTATAAAAATTCCTAAGAGCCAAAAAGATTCTGAAGGACTAGCAAGAAAGGTATATAATCTTGCAAAATTAGGAAAAGTAGAAAAACTAAACGATTTTCATCCCCAACAGGTAAACGATAAAAAACTTATTTCTGAAAAATTCAAAGATAAAAATTTTGGTTTTTATAGCGACGAAAGTAACTATTATGTCTTCTTTAAAAAAGAAGGAGAAAAGGCTAAACCATTTGAAACGGTTAAAAAAGACATAGAAAAAACTCTTAAAGAGAAAAAAGCTGTTGAACTAGCAAAGAAGTCTGCCGAAGAATTTTTAAAGAAAGGGCTTGAACCTAAGGAAAAAACCAAACCTTTAGATAGAGATCAATTCTTTGAGATGTTTAAACCTATTAACCCTCAAGAAATCGAAAATATTTTCAGTAGTAAAAAAGGAAAAAGATTTTTACTAGTTCTTACAAACGGTTATGGAATTTTTGAGCCTATTACTGACTTAAAAGTTGAAAAGATGGAAAAGGAAAAAATAGAAAAACTTAAACAGTTTATATTGGATGCCAAGAAACAAAGTGATTACCAAAACTTTTTAAATCTTTTAAGACAGAAAGCAAACATCAAGGTAAATGAGAAGTTTTTCAAGTAGAGGTGAAACTTGAAAAGCATGACAGGATTTGGTAAGTGCACAAAAGCAAATGAAGAAATAGAGGTTTCAGTAGAAATCAGAACACTAAACGGAAAGTCGCTAAGGGTCAGATACTCTTTACCAAGAGCCTTTAATCCTTTTTTAAATGAAATTAACAACATTATTAGGGATTACATTAAAAGAGGAGAAGTAGATCTTCATATTCGCTATAGACTTTCTCCTAATACTACAGTCCCTGTGACGATAAACTACAAGGAAGCATTAAAATACATTCAAGCTTCTGACAGAATTGGCGCTCTTTCTGGAAGAAAGATAGAAGTTTCTTTAAGAGATCTTTTATCAATTCCAGACCTATTTATGAAAGAAGAAATTGATCTTACTTCTCATAGTGAAATCCTTTTTGAAGCCTTAAAAGGAGCTCTTGAAGAAGTTGAAGAAGCAAGAAGAAAAGAAGGAGAAAAACTTAAAGCCTACTGTGAAGAAAGACTTAAGGTTATAGAAGAAGTCTTAAAAGAGCTCCAATCACAAATAAAAGACATAGAAAAAAGGCTTTTTGAAAGATTAAAAGAAAAAGTTGAAAAACTTTTATCTATAGAAGAATTTTCTGAAGATTTTCAAAAAAGAATTGAACTTGAAGTGGCTCTTCTTGCAGAAAAGCAGGATGTTTCAGAAGAAATATCAAGGTTACACACTCATATTGCAAGATTTAGAGAACTTTTAGAATTTAATGAACCTGTAGGAAAAACCTTAGATTTTCTCTGTCAGGAAATACATAGAGAAATAAATACTCTTGGAAATAAAATAAAAGAAGTAGACATCACAGAGCCTGTGCTAAAGATAAAAACGGAAGTAGCAAAGTTGAAAGAACAAGTCCAAAACATTGAGTAAGAATTGGAGGAAGCTTTGTCGGAGAACTTGAAAGGACTTCTCATAGTTATATCTGCTCCTTCAGGCACAGGAAAGACAACACTAAGCCATAAACTTTTGAAAACTTTTCCAAGTATGGAGTTTTCTGTTTCGTATACAACAAGAAAGCCAAGAAAAGGTGAAGTTAATGGAAGGGACTACTTCTTTGTTGATAAGGAAACTTTTGAAAGTATGATAAAAGAAGGAGACTTCTTAGAATGGGCTGAAGTTTACGGAAATCTTTATGGAACTTCAAAAAGTCAGGTTATGAAAGCTCTTGAGAAAGGAAAAGACATTCTTCTTGATATAGATACCCAAGGAGCTCTTCAGGTAAAAAAGAACTTTCCAGAAGCTGTTCTAATTTTCATTTTACCACCTTCTTTAAGAGAACTGGAAAAAAGACTAAGGAAAAGAGGAACTGACGATGAAGAAACAATAAAGAAAAGATTAAGAATTGCAAGAGAAGAAATTAAGAAAGCATTCTTTTATGATTATCTGCTAATAAATGATGATCTTGAGGTTGCTTTTGAAAAATTAAGGTCTATCATTACGGCTGAAAAGTGTCAGGTTAAAAGACTTAAAAGTCAAGTAGAAAAGGTAGTAAAAGATAAGGAAATAGTATTGCTTTTAAAGGAGGCTGAAAATGGCTAAAAGAATTCCTCTAGAACCGGTTGTTGAAAAAGTAGGGAATTACTATGAAACTGTTCACGTAGCAGCAAAAAGAGCAAGACATCTTTACACTGTTGATTCATACACTTTCGAAAAAGACGAAAAAGGAGAAGAACACAAAAAAACTGTTATTGCTCTTATGGAAATATCAGAAGGAAAAATCTGTCCAAAGAGAGATTAAGATGGAGTTCGTATTTAGAATAGTTGAAAATAAACGTGTTACTGGTAAAGATTATCTTCTAACTGTTGAAGTTGACAAAAATATTGTGGAGAAAATAAAGCCTGGTCAGTTTGCTATGGTTCAGGTAAGGGACAAAAGGCAACTTGATCCTCTTCTAAGAAGACCCCTAGGAATCTTTAATGTTGAAAGGAACGAAGTTTCTTTCTTGTATAGAGTATATGGAAGAGGAACAGAACTTCTCACAGAAGTTAAAGAAGAGATTTCTATTCTCCTTCCACTTGGAAATTACTTTGAAGACGATAGTGAAAAATATCTTTTCATTGCAGGTGGAATTGGTATCGGAGGATTATTTTACACTGCAAGGCTCTTTTCAGAAAAAGGAAGAGAAGTTAAGTTTCTCTATGGAGAAAGAAATAGAGAAAACCTATCAGGACTTGAATTCTTGAAAAAATACAACATCGACTTTGAGGTCTATACCGAAGATGGAAGCTATGGAAAAAAAGGACTTGTAACTGCCGATCTTGAAAGGTATAGAGATTATAAATGGCTTGCCTGTGGACCAACTCCAATGCTTAAAGCTATCAAGGAGTTAGCTGAAAAACTTGATGTCAATTGTCTTCTTTCTCTTGATAGAAGAATGGCCTGTGGAGTTGGTGCTTGCCTTGGTTGTACTGTAAAAACAACCAAAGGCTACCAAAGGTGTTGTGTAGAAGGTCCTATATTTAACTCTAAGATAGTTTTATTTGACTAGTCATTTCATTAGTTCTTAGTAACTTATTGGAGAACTTAATGACGGAAAAAGAAAGTAAGAAGAAAATACTTGGTATCAGCGACGAAGTTATAGAAAAGTGCGTTCGCTGTGGTTCCTGTAGAACTGTCTGTCCCGTATTTAACGTTACTCACGAAGAACCTTCTGTTGCCAGAGGTAAAATTTTCCTTGCCAACATGATAAATAAAGGGAATATCAAACTTGACAAAGAAGCTGCTGGAATTTTTAATCTCTGTGCAACTTGTCTTAGATGTGCTGAAATTTGTCCTTTGAAAGTTGACTATGAAAAAATAATTATTTCTGCAAGAGCTCTCTGTGTGGAAAAGTTTGGTTTGTCACCTGAAAAAAAAGCAGCTGTTTTTCTATTTTCAAACAGAGAATTACTCAAAGCACTTGGAAAAGTTGCAGCACCACTAACAAAGATTTTTACCAAGAGTTCCAAAAGTCCTCAAAATAGACTCTTTCCAATAGATATTCCTAAAATTGGAAAAGTTCTTCTTCCTGAAATAAAATCAACGCCTTTTAACGATAAAGATAGATGGTACAGTGCAAAGGGAAAAGAAAAAGGAAAAGTAGCCTTTTTTTCAGGTTGCATGCTTAATAATTTTTATACTGAAACTGCCCAAAACGTCGTAAAAGTTTTAAATGCCCTTGGATACTCTGTTTTTGTTCCTCGTGATCAATATTGCTGTGGAGCTCCAGCATTTTTTGCAGGAGATCTTAAAACCTTTGAAAAAATGAAGGAAAAAAACCTTAAAACATTCCAAAACTTAAACGTTGATTTTGTAGTAACAGCTTGTGCCACTTGTGGACACATTCTGAAAAAAGAATACAATGAACCAAGCTTCAAAACAAAAGAATTAATAGAAGTACTTTTTGAAAATCTTGAAGAATTAAGAAAGTGGAAGTTTCCGCAAAAAGTAATAGTTACATGGCATCATCCATGTCACATTGTTAGGGGACAGAAAATTCCAAAAAATTATCCGTTAGATGTTTTAAAGGTCATTGAAAACATCGAATTTGTAAATCTAGAAGAGGCAGACAATTGCTGTGGAATGGGAGGTTCATTCAAGCTTTCTCATCCAGAAATTTCAAAAGAAATTCAACTTAAAAAAGTAAGAAATATAGAAAAGACAAAAAGTAATTTTGTTCTTACTGAATGTCCTGGATGTGTCATGAATATTGCTGAAGGATTAGAAAGGATTAATTCCAATATTAAGTCTTTACACATTGCTGACATTTTAGCAACATGTATAGATTGAAATTAAGTTGCAATTTTTATAAAATTACTTCATGACAATAAAATATTTTATTTTAAGCTTATTTTCGATTTTTATAATTTGCGGATGTAACTCTAATGACGATATAACACTTATTACAAACGACAAGTATTTATTAATCCCTCTAAAAGCTGCTAACTTTTGTGGTTATTTTCAGAAGAATAAAATTGGAATTCAAATGGATTCAGTAGAAAATGAAAAAGCACTGGTAAGATTTATAAATTTTAGTAAGTACAATTCTATAATAACAGATAAAAAAACAACAAACTACATTTTATCCAATTCAAAAAGCTGGATAAAGCTTTGTATGATTGCTATAGAGAAAACACCTAATACTCCAGAAATTAAAACGAAATTTTACTTATTAGTGAAAAAAACTCTGCTAAATAATAAAAAAAAGATAGTAACATTAATTAAAGGTTGGAATCAAGGAGTTTATTTATTAAAAGATCCTTTTTTTTACGATTTTCTCTTAAAGGAAGAAGGATTAAAATATTCTCGAAATAAAAAGTTTATTCTATGCATAGAAAGGTAGAATAATGTTAAAAAATACTGATAAATATTGGATTTTATCAGTTCTATCGTTACTAATATCAGGACTGGTAACTACTCTCAGTTACTTTTCAACAATGTCAATAGCAAAAGACTATTTCTTAAAGGATAGTATTAAGAATGCTCAAAACTACATAGAAGTAGTTGCTACATCAATAGGTTCTTCAAAGAAAAAGAAAGAGTTAAAAGAGATTCTAGAAAGAGCTCCATATATAGAAAAAGTTTCTTTTTCGTCTACAAATCCCATTGGAAAGTTTCAGCTAAAAAAAGAACTTTTGTTTCCCGATGGAACTTCAGAAATTACTGTTACATTAAATAAAAAAGAAATATCAAGAAAGGCAAAATCTTTAACTCAGTTAATAGCAGTAATCGTTTTCTTTATTTCTACTTTCTTTCAAATTGTTTTACTTCTTTTGATAAGAAAGCTTTATTTATCTCCTCTAAAAGAAATAAAAAGAGATATTAAAGACATTTATGAAGGTAAACTAAAAAAACTTTCTGAAAAAGGAAGTGATGAATTTGGAAGAATAAGAAAAAGCATAAATAAAATGATCGACAGTATTAAAGAAAAAGATACTAGAGCAGATATAATATCTCAGTTTATTTCTCTTTTAACAGTGGGAAAAGGATTTAATGATGAATTTGTTTCTCTTATGAGAAAAGTATTGGAAATAACAGAAACTGATGGCATAATAATAGGAATTATTCAAGATAACGAAAATATAAACTTAAAAACTATTACCAAAAGCGATAAGTTCGAATTAGAGAAAAAATTAAATGAGCTAGAAGGAATAGAACCTTATATTCTTGAATTAGAAAAAGAAGTAGAAACTACAAAAAAAGATATTTTATCAGAAAAAGAAAAAGAATTAGGTATTCAGTATGTTTTTGGGTTACCAATGAAAGTATTCTCTCATAAACTCGGTTTTTGTCTCTTTTTTAAAGAAAGTCCTAAAGCTCTTCCTCAGGAAGATAAGAACTATATAAGAAATATAGCAAAATCTATAGCAATTTCTGTAGAAACAAGGAAGTTAATATCAGAATTACAAGAAAAATTAAAGAAAGAAGAAAAACTAACAGAAACTATAATTAAGACACTTGTACGAGGTATTGAAATTAGAGACTCCTATACACGAGGACATTCTGAAAGAGTAGCTTTTTATTCAAAACGCATTGCCGAAGAAATAAATCTTTCAAAAGAAAAAATCAACAATATATATATGGCTGCTATACTCCATGATATCGGTAAAATAGGAATACCAGATAGCATTCTTCTAAAACCTTCAAAGTTAACAGATAAAGAATACGAGATAATCAAGTTACACCCTATCCTCAGTTATGAGTTACTTAAACATATAGAACTTTTAGAAGGAGCTCTTGATGGAATTAGGTACCACCACGAAAGATGGAACGGAAGTGGTTATCCAAAAGGATTGAAAGAAAAAGAAATACCTATTGAGGCTAGAATTATAGCAATTGCTGATTCATTTGATGCCATGACCAGCAACAGAATTTATAGAAAAGCTATTGATAAAAAGAAGGCTATAAAAGAAATTAAAGAAAAAGCAGGAATTTTCTACGATCCTGAAATTGTAGAAGTAGCTTTACCTATACTTATGTATGAAGAACCAGTAGGACTAACAGAAGAGTATTTAGATTTATCTATAATTCGAGAAATAGAAGAAAGGAGGCTAGACTACTTCCTTAGAGATTCTCTAACTGGTGTCTTTAATAGGAATGCTCTTGAGTATGTTTACAATCTCATGAAAGATAAAAAAGAAGCATTTTCTGTCTACGTAGTAGATATTGCTAAGCTGAGAGAAATAAATATTTCCCAAGGTTGGAAAAAAGGTGATGAAATCCTTAAGAGAGTCGTTTCTATGATTGAAGAAAAATTTAAGCCAAGCTATATTGTAAGATATGCAGGAGACAACTTTGTATTCTTTATAAATGAAACTGTAGAAGAACCTGTAGTAAGAAAAAGAATAGAAGAGATAGAAAAAGAACTTGACATTCAATTAAGCTTTGTAGAGCTCCATAACGTAGAAAATATAGAAGATCTAAAAAAAGAACTTACAAGAATAGAATTATAAATTAAGGATATTTGCACTTGAAAGTTTTTTCATCATCATTGCTAAAGACAGCTTTTGTTTTTCAAGTTTCTGAGAGTCTTTTTATCTTTTTCATTATTGTTAAAAAGTTGTAAAAGTTTTGTTAAAATAATTGTCAATTCAAAGGCGGGAGGAAAAGAATGAAGATACACGAATATCAGGCAAAAGAAATTTTCAAAAAGTATAAACTACCTGTTCCTAATGGAATAGTTGTTTACAACGCTCAAGAAGCTGAAGAAGCTGCTAAAGAATTAGGAACACCTGTAGTTGTTGTAAAAGCTCAGGTCCACGCTGGAGGAAGAGGAAAGGCTGGAGGAGTCAAACTTGCAAAGTCTCCAGAGGAAGCTGGAAAAATTGCTTCCGAAATGATAGGCAACCGCCTTAGAACTTATCAAAATCCAGAAGGTCTTCCAATAAATTGTGTATTAGTTGAAGCCGGAGTAAATATAGACAAAGAATTTTACGTAGGTCTTACTCTTGATAGAGAAGTTTCAAGACCTGTTTTAATGGTTTCTGCTGCTGGTGGAATGGAAATTGAAGAAATAGCAAAAACAAATCCAGAGCTCATTATTAAAGAACACATTGATCCTGCAATTGGTCTTCTTCCATATCAGGCAAGGAAAATCGCTTATAAGGTTGGAATTACAGACAAGAATCTTCTTTCCCAGTTTGTAAAGATAGCAATGACTTTAAGCAAAATGTACTTTGAACTTGACGCATCATTAATTGAAATTAACCCGCTTGTTCAGACAAAAGAGGGAGAGTTTATATGTCTTGATGCAAAAATTGACTTTGACGACAATGCACTCTTTAGGCATAAAGACATACAAGAGCTTGAAGATACAACTCAAATCGATCCTCTTGAGCTTGAAGCTAAAAAGTGGGATCTCAACTACGTTAAGCTTGATGGAAACATCGGTTGTATGGTTAACGGTGCAGGTCTTGCAATGGCTACTATGGATACAATCAAGTACTACGGCGGAGAACCTGCAAACTTCTTAGACGTTGGTGGTACTGCAACAGTTGAAAGAGTAGCAGCAGCATTTAAGCTCCTTCTTTCCGATCCAAACGTTAAGGCAATTTTTGTAAACATCTTCGGTGGAATCGTAAGGTGCGATAGGATTGCAGGAGGAATTATTGAAGCTGCAAAGCAGGTTGAACTCGATAGACCTCTCATCGTAAGACTTGAAGGAACAAACGTTGAACTTGGTAGAAAAATGCTTGAAGAAAGTGGTTTAAACATCATTCCAGCAAAAGACATGGCTGACGGTGCACAAAAAGCTGTAAAAGCTGCCAAAGGTAAACTATAAAATAAGGGGAGGATAGAAATGAGCGTACTTATAAATAAAGATACGAAAGTAGTTGTTCAGGGACTTACAGGAAAAGAAGGTTCATTCCATGCTAAGCAGTGTCTTGATTATGGAACACAAGTTGTTGCAGGTGTTACGCCTGGTAAAGGTGGAATGATTTGGGAAGACGATGAAAAGAGACATAAGGTTCCAGTCTTCAACACAGTAGAAGAAGCTGTAAAAGAAACAGGAGCTAATGCATCTTTAATTTTTGTTCCTCCAGCTTTTGCTGCAGATGCAATTATGGAAGCAGCTGATGCAGGAATAAAGATCATCATCTGTATTACAGAAGGAATTCCTGTAAATGACATGGTGAAAGTTAAGAGAGCTTTAGAAGGAACAGGCGTAAGATACGTAGGACCAAACTGTCCAGGTGTTATTACTCCAGAAGAGTGTAAAATGGGAATTATGCCTGGACATATTTTCAAAAAAGGAAAAGTAGGTATTGTTTCTCGTAGTGGAACTTTAACTTACGAGGCTGCATACCAGCTAACTCAAAGGGGAATAGGTCAGTCAACAGTTATTGGAATTGGTGGAGACCCAGTTCCAGGAACAACTCACAAAGAAGCTATCGAAATGTTTAATAACGATCCTGAAACCGATGCAATTGTTCTTATTGGAGAAATTGGTGGAACAATGGAAGAAGAAGCTGCTGAGTACATAAAAGAAAATGTTGAAAAACCTGTAATTGCATACATCGCTGGTGTAACTGCACCTCCTGGAAGAAGGATGGGACACGCTGGTGCTATTATTTCTGGTGGTAAGGGAGATGCTAAGAGTAAAATGGACGCTCTAAGGGCTGCAGGAGCTTATGTCTGCGAAACCCCTGCAGTAATTGGAGAGACTGTAGAGAAAGCTTTAAAAGAAAGAGGCTTAATCTAAGTAAGGAGGAAAAAATGGCAGCAAAAGCAGTGGTTGTAGTTAAAGAAGAATGGTGCAAAGGATGTAACATATGTGCAGCTGTTTGTCCTACAAAAGTTCTTGAGCTTGATAAGGTAAAAGCTGTAATGAAAGTAGTTGCTCCTGAAAAGTGCATTGGCTGTAAGCAATGTGAAATGATTTGTCCAGATTTCTGCATTTACGTCTTCACTCCAGAAGAATATGAAGAAATTCAAAGCGCTTAAGGAGGAAAAAATGGCGAAATTGGAATTAAAGTACGGGAACCATGCCTGTGCGGAAGCTGCAATCCTTGTAGGTTGTGATTTTTATGCAGGTTATCCAATCACTCCATCTTCTGAGATTGCTGAAAAAATGTCTGAACTCCTCCCAAAAAATAACGGTACTTTTATTCAGATGGAAGATGAAATTGCTGCAATGGGAGCAGTTGTTGGTGCTTCTATGGCTGGAGCAAAAGCAATGACAGCTACTTCCGGTCCTGGTTTTTCTCTAAAGCAAGAGAACATAGGACTTGCTTTTATGGTAGAAGCTCCTTGCGTTATTGTTAACGTTCAAAGAGGTGGTCCATCTACAGGTCTTCCAACTCAAATTGGTCAGCAAGAAATTATGCAATCTCTTTGGGGAACACACGGAGACAAGCTTATTCCAGTCTTTTATCCTGGAAATGTTCAAGAAATCATGGAAGAAACCATCAGAGCTTTCAACTGGGCAGAAAAATTAAGAACACCTGTAGTTCTCTTACTTGACGAAGTTCTTGGACACATGAGAGAAACAGTTGACGTAGACAGATTCACTCCTGATAAGATAGAAGTTTGGAAAAGAAAGCAACCAGCAGTCCCACCTGAAGAATACCTTCCATATAAAGCTCTTGAAGATGATGTTCCTGCAATAGCAGATTATGGAACACCAGGCTACAGAGGACACGCTACAGGTCTTCATCATGACTATACAGGTTTCCCAACAACAAACCCTGAAATGTGTCAAGAGTTAATTGAAAGACTCATAAGAAAAGTAAAAAGATGCCAACCTGAAATGGAAAAGAACGAAGAATATATGCTTGACGATGCAGAAATCGCAATTGTTGCTTTTGGAACTACTGCAAGATCTGCAAGAACAGCTGTTCAACTTGCAAGAGAGAAAGGAATAAAAGCAGGACTATTTAGACCTATTACAATTTGGCCATCTCCAGAGGAGACTCTCAACAAACTTGCAAAACATGTAAAAGCAATCTTAGTTCCAGAACTAAACATGGGACAGTATGTCCTTGAAGTTGAAAGGTGTGCGAAAGGAGAATGTGAAGTCTTTAGAATGAATAGAGCTAATGGACATGTTATCTATCCTCACGAAATCCTTGAAAAGTTAGAGGAAATCGCTAAGTAGGAGGTAAAAAATGAATATTCCTATGGAAAAAATAGTAGAAAAAAAGCCTTACTTTAAATATCTAAGACTTAACAAAATGCCAACTATCTGGTGTCCTGGTTGTGGTATTGGTCAAGCGTTTAGAGCTACATGTATGGCTCTTCATGAACTTGGAATTCCTAATGATAAAGTAGCAATGGTTTCCGGTATCGGTTGTTCTTCTAGAACCCCAGGATACTTTGATGGATTTACCCTCCATACAACACACGGTAGAGCTCTAACAGCAGCAACAGGATTAAAGCTCTATAAACCTGAACTTACAACAATAGTCTTTTCAGGAGACGGTGATTCCCTTGCCATTGGAGGAAACCACTTTATCCACGCTGCAAGAAGGAACATTGATATAACACTTGTTCTTATTAATAATTGGATTTACGGTATGACAGGTGGACAGGTTTCTCCTACAACTCCTAAAGGTTCTTATGCAACTACAACTCCTTACGGTAACTATGAACCTAACTTTGATATTGCAAAAATGGCAATTGCTGCAGGAGCCACCTACGTGGCAAGGGGAACAGCCTACCACGCAACAGAATTAGCAAAACTCATAGCTGATGGAATTAAGCACAAAGGTTTCTCTCTCATTGAAGTTCTTTCTCCATGTACGATTATCTACGGAAGAAAGAACAGAATGTCTATTGAGGAAATGTACTTCTGGTTCAAGGAAAATACTCTTCCTGTAAAGGCTTGGGAAAAACTCCCTGAAGAAAAAAGAGCAGGAAAGATACCAAGAGGTGTACTCTACCATGACACTTCAAGACCAGAATACACAGAAGTTTACTGGAATCAGGTCAAAGCGCTATCTGGAGGTCAAAAATGAGATACGAGGTTAGAGTTATAGGATCAGCAGGACAGGGTTCTATTCTTGCTGCTGTAGTTCTTGCAAATGCTGCAGCAGAAGAAGGGCTAAATGCAACTCAAACAGCTACATACGGCGCTGCAATGAGAAGCGGTGTTTCCTTGGGAGATGTAGTTATTTCTACTGAGCCTATAGACTTTCCTAAAACTATTAACCTCGATGCTGTGATCATTCAATCCCAGGAAGCTTACGACGATATGGTTAAAAGAAACCCTGTAAAGTTTGATCCAGAGTGTGGCGAGCAGGATGCAGATATTCTTGTAAATGTAAAGCCTGGAGGTCTCGTCATAGTTGATGAAGACCTCGTTCAGTGTAATGCTGATTGCAACATGTATAGAATTGTTTCCGCTCCTATTGCAAGAACAGCAACAGAAGTTCTTGGGAAAAGACAAGTAATGAACATTTTAGCTCTTGGAGTTTTCCAGGTTGCAAGCTCTCTCCACTTTGATGGAAAATCTCTAATCTCTGAAGAAAGTTTCCTTAGAGCAATTGAGAAAAACGTTCCTTCAAGATTTGTTGAACTTAATAAGAAAGCCTTTATGGAAGGAGTAAAATTAGGAAAAGCTGCTCTTCAAAAAGCATAAAAAGGGGGAAAAATCCCCCTTTTTTTCTTAATCCTTTATTCTTTTTTCTTACTTTTGACTATTAAAATAGGTTTAGTTGAAGCTTTTATAATACCCAAAATCTCACCAACATTGAAGAAAGAAAGGGATTCAGCAGAAATTCCCAAGGCTATGAGCTTTATATCATTTTCTTCAGCATAAGAAGCTATAACTTCCTCAAGTTCTCCCGGAATTAAAGAAATAACCGTTTTTATTCCTTTTTCTTCAAATTCTTTAGCAATTTCTTTTAGTTTTAAAAATCTCCTCTTTAGACCATCTACGTAGCCTTCACTTAAAGAGGCTTTTAGAGCTTCTATCTTCTCCTCAGAATTATAATTTTCCTTTGAAATTAATCCCCATTCAGAGTGAAGCATAACATATAAAAGATGTACTTCCATACAACCTGCATTTTTTAACTTGAATATATAAGGTTTAACCTCTAAACTTGCTTCTTCTAAATCTATTGGATAAAGAATTTTCTGAAATAGCATTATCCCTCCTCCTTTTTAATAATTAAAACTGGACATTTTGCATTTCTTATTACATCGGTTGACACACTTCCTAAAAGTATCTCCGTAAGTAAACCTTTACCGTGAGCTCCCATAATAATTAATCTGACTTTTTCGCTTTCTGCTATGTTTACTATTTGCTTAGAAACGTTTCCGTACTTAAGATAGATTTTAGCAGATAGACCTTCCCTTTCTAACTTATTTTTAATAGTTTCAAGTTTTTGAAGTAATGTAGTTACGTACTCCTGATCAAGGTCCGGAAGAATCTTAAAAAGTTCTTTCTCTTTAATAAGATCTGCTCCCTCTGGAAGCTCAATTGATACATCATCAACTACATGAACAACTATTACTTCTTTCGTTCCAGCATTTTTTAGCTTTCTAACATAATCAAGAGCATACTCTGCAAGTGGAGAAAAGTCTGTTGAATAAAGAATTTTTTCAAATAACGGCATTTCTCCCCCCTAACGGATAGAAAACTCTTCCGTATTAAAGTTTGGTTTTACAGTTAATCTATCTATTAGTTTATCATTTTTTTCAACCGCTACTTCAACACTTGGTCTATCTTTCGCATCAGAATACCTTGCAACAATTTCTGCTGCTATCTTAAGAAAGGAAGATTCGGGCGTTTTTTTACACCTTAAAAGAGCAGTTGGACCAGGAATAGAAGGAGTCCATAAAACGCAGTCTTCTTCTTTTTTATGTTTTCGTAAGAACCTATTTTCTTCTCTATTTCTACCAATAATAAGCTTACAGTCTCCAATTCTAAAATGTCTTCCTATTTTTAAAAGTTTCACATTTTCCCATGTTAATTCATCATGTGCCATCAAATCCTTTACTTTCTTTGCGTAAATAGGTTCTGTTAAGAGACATCCTCCTGCAGGAGTTGGAAGATTTTCAAGGTTTATCTTTAGTTTTTCTAAGATTTCGGGATACCTCTTTCTTGAACGTCCCTTCAAATCCAAAAGTTCTTCTTTTTTTACTATTCCTTCTTCTTCATAAACTGTTTGAGGAAGTAACTTGGCAGATAAAGGTCTTAGAACTTTTCCTTTTAATCCTGAAAGCTTTTCTATCTTTCTAAAAGCATCTAAATGTTGAGACATAGGCCTTTGTCCAAGAACTTCTCCTGTAGCAATAATATTACCCTTAGCTAACTCTTTAATCTTTCTTAGCATGTAAGCTTTGCAGTCAATACAAGGGTTTATGTTCTTTCCATATCCATAAACGGGATTTTTCAACATTTCAAGGTAATCATCTCCCGCTTCTATAAATTCTAAGTTTATTCCAAGCTCTTTAGCTAAGTTTTTTAAATCTTCTAAGTTTTTTTGAAAAAAGGGAGATGTAATATGAACTCCTATAACTTCAAATCCTAAATCTTTCAAGAGTTTTGCCGCAATAATACTATCAAGTCCTCCTGAGAAAAGCAGATAAACTTTTTTTCTTTCCATAGACACAACCCCTATTTTGGTTTAATTTAAAGATAAGAGACAAGAGAAAAAGGAGGAAGGGATGGCAACCCTAAAACTACATCTAACAGGCGACGGTATTGATTTAACAGGAGCTATAAAAAACACGTTGGAGGAAAAGTTCAAGAAACTTGAAAAATATCTTGGAGATGATGAAGAAAGAGAAATCTCTGCTGATATAGTTGTAAAAAAAGAAAAGTATCGTGCTTCTGTAGAAATCGTTATATATCACGTTTTCGACCATACACTCAGAATAAAGAAAGAGACAGACGATCTTTATACTGCTATTGACTACGTTGTAGATGCAGCTGAAAAACAGCTAAGAAGACTAAAAGACAAAGTTGTAACTGAAGCTAAAAGAGATGCTCAAAAGAATTCTTTTAAAAGAAGTATTACCTTTGTAGAGGAAGAAGTTGTAGAAAAGCCTGTTGAAATAATTGAGGTAGAACCTGAGCTCTACAAACCTATTTCCGTAGAAGATGCTGTAATTAAACTTTTAGGTTCAAATAGAGAATTTGTTGTCTTCTGTAACGTAGAAACAGGGAATGCAGCAGTTGTATATAAAAGAAAAGATGGAAACGTAGGACTAATAGAAATGCCTTCCTGTAAGTAAGAAGGACTTCCTTTCATGGAAGTCCCTTCTTTATAGCTCTAAATTTTCTCTTATCCAAAATAAAAAAGGGAGGCGTGAAGCCTCCCTTTTATTGACAATCTTAATTACTTCGTTAGAACTTAACTGTAGCTTGAGTATAGATCCAGTCTCCAGCTTTATCTTCACCATTTAGATAGTCGTTTGCATAGTCCTTATCTGGATCAAGGTGAGACCATCCAGCCTCAAAGCAAAGGTTCTTGCTGTACTCATAAAAAGCACCAAGGTCTACTTCCCATCCTATGTTGTTTCCACCATTTGAGAAGTCTTTATCAGACTTAAGGTAGTGATAACCAAATGAAAGTCCGATCTTTTCTGTTGGATTAGCACCAACTTTAAAGTAAAGATCTTTGATACCTTCCTTTACAAACTTAGCATCTGACATTCCTAAATAAGCTCCTAGAGACTGATCAAACTGGTTGTAAGCACCTAAGAACTTATCAACGTTTGGAACTGGAGCAAGGAAAGCATTAAAATCTCCCTTTCCATCATCTCCAGAGTATACATCATATCCTACAAATACACTTGGATTCCATGCATAGTTAAGGTCAGCACCAGCTCCAACGCTGTACATGTAACCCTTAAAGTTAGCTCCAGCAACTGCTACTTGATCAGCATTACCGCTTTGCCATGCGCCTTCAACATTTGCTTTTACTTTACCAAACTCAACATCAACTTCTGGAGTTACTCTTGCATAAATAGTGTTAAGATCAAAGTTTGCAACAGTTGGATTAATATATACATCTGTTAACTCGTAAGTTCCACCAAATCCAAATGGCTTAAATGAACCTTGCCATGTGGCTACATAGAGATCTATATCATAAATTGGCTCTCCATTTTTATCAGTACCTACCTTACCCTTTGTATCCTCAAGCTTTCCATAGAAAAATCCAGCAAGTCCGTAATCACCTGCTACATAGCCAAGTAAAATACCATCAAGAGATCTATCTTCCTGGAACCAATCGTTAGAAGATACAAGTCTTTCGTTTCCAAGGTTAACTTCCTGACGACCAGCTTTAACAATTACATTGTTGATTCCAAATGGATTTGATAAAAGGAAGTAAGCTTCATGGATGTTAATAGAGTCTTGAGCTACTTCCTTATTTAGATCTAATCCATTTGTTCCTACTCCATGAAAATGGCTTCCAGCATTAAATGCTGCTTCTGGAACAAATACTGCACTTACACCATCAGAGAGCTCAGCTTTAAGTTTAAGCTTTGCTCTCATAGGAATATAAATGTCTCTTCCCTCTCCTGTTCCTACATCGTTTGCATACCATTCAATTCTTTCTCTTAACTCACCGCCGATAGTTACCTTCGTGTTACCCATTTCCATATCATCGGCAGCTTTTGAAGGTGTACTAGGTACTATAAGTGCTGCTGCGAGACCCATTAAGGTCGCTACTTTTAGTGCTTTTCTCATCTTCGGGACCTCCCCATGAAATTTTTTCTAAACTTTAACTTTACACCAGCTAATTTAATACCTTTTTTAAAAAAGTGTCAAGTCTTCCAACTGCTCTACCAAGCTCAAATTTTGCAAATTTGCAAAAATAGTTAAAATAATATCATGCTATATATAGAGTATTTTATATAAACTTGCAACTTCTGTTGAAGTTCAGATAGAAGGTGGACACCCTACAATAACCTTTGAATACCACAAGGAGGTGTCCACCGATGAAACAATTGAAAAGATTCAAAGGAACATCCCTCCATATATCAAGCACAAATACAGCATTCAAAGAAACCCTGAAAGAAGGAAGAAGAGTAAAAAAGAAGCTTGACCTAACAAAAGACAGAAATGTTAAAAGGAGACTCAAATGGATAGAGTATTACCACAAAACAGGCAACGCCAGAAAAACATGCAGATACTTTGGCATCAGTCCAACAACCTTCTACAAGTGGAAAAAAAGATACGACAAGTACGGGATAGAAGGACTCCAAGACAGAAACAAAAGACCTCATAAAGTAAGACAACCCCAAACAGAACCAGAAATAGAACACATCATCGTCACAATAAGGGAAAAATTCCCAACCTGGAGCAAAGAAAAGATAGCAGCCTTCATGGAAAGATACCTAAATGTAAAAATATCATCCTCTACAGTTTACAGGGTTCTCAAAAGACACGGACTAATAGAAAGAACCTGGAAACTAAAAAGTACCTACAAGAGGAAGAAACAGAAAGGGAAAAAGAACCGCACCAGAAAAGGACTAAGAGCAGACAAACCAGGAACAATCCTCATGGACGTTAAATACCTCTACTGGTGCGGTAAAACCTTTTACCAGTTCACGGCAATAGACAAGTTCACCCGAATAGCATTTGCCAAGGTTTATTCTACAAAAAGCAGCAGGAGCGGAAGAAGGTTTTTTGAAGAACTTGAAAAATTTCTTCCCTTCAAGATAGAGAAAGTTCAAACGGATAACGGGAGCGAATTTTTAGGGGAGTTAGACGAATATCTTAAAAGAAAAGGGATAGAACACTACTTTAGTTATCCGAAATCTCCCAAGACTAATGCGCATGTAGAAAGGTTTATTCAAACGACAGAAAGTGAACTATGGATGATAGAAGGAACAGAACCGACTGTTGATGAGATGAATAAAAAACTTTTTGAGTATTTAAAGATTTACAACTTTCTTAGACCCCATCACTCTTTAAATTACAAGACTCCCGCTGAGAAGTTTGAGGACTATATTAGAAGTCATCAAGGTGTCCACCATGTATTGAACTCGAACAACTTCTTGCAAGTAAGTTTTTTTATCCTATATTTTTCATCTAAAAATTTGCCCACGTGGCTCAGGAGGTTAGAGCGCACCCTTGGTAAGGGTGAGGTCGGCGGTTCGACTCCGCCCGTGGGCACCATTGCTCATACGATAAAGAGTGAATAGTGAACTGTAAATAGTGAAAAGTAGTTAAAAAAACAAAAAATTAAAGTTTTCTTTAACTTCCTCTTAACGTATCTTGAATTTCCGTTTAGATGTTGTTAAATTTTTGCCTAAAAATTCACAAAATATTTAACTATTTAATAGTTATGGAGGAATAGCTATGGCGAAGCAAAAGTTTGAAAGGACAAAACCCCACAAGAACGTGGGAACAATCGGACACGTTGACCACGGAAAAACAACTCTCACAGCAGCAATCACACACTGTCTTGCTCTCCAAGGAAAGGCTCAAGAAGTAGCCTACGACCAAATTGACAAAGCTCCAGAAGAAAGAGAAAGAGGAATTACAATCGCTACTGCTCACGTTGAGTACGAATCTGACAAGTACCACTACGCTCACGTAGACTGCCCAGGACACGCAGACTACATCAAGAACATGATTACTGGTGCTGCTCAGATGGACGGAGCTATCCTTGTTGTATCAGCAGCAGACGGTCCAATGCCACAAACAAGAGAACACGTTCTTCTTGCAAGACAGGTTAACGTTCCATACATCGTAGTATTCTTAAACAAAGTAGACATGGTAGATGACGAAGAACTTCTTGAACTCGTTGAGCTTGAAGTAAGAGAACTACTTAACGAATACGACTTCCCAGGAGACGAAGTACCAGTAATTAAAGGATCAGCTCTTAAAGCTCTTGAATGTACATCTCCAGACTGTCCTGACTGCCAGCCAATTTATGAATTAGTAAACGCATTAGATGAATATGTACCTGAGCCAGTAAGAGAAGTAGACAAGCCATTCCTCATGCCAATAGAAGACGTATTCTCCATTTCTGGTAGGGGAACAGTAGTAACAGGAAGAGTAGAAAGAGGAAAGCTCACAGTAGGAGAAGAAGTAGAGATAGTAGGACTAAGAGAAGAACCAATCAAGACAGTAGCAACAGGAATAGAGATGTTTAGGAAAGTACTTGACGAAGCACTTCCAGGAGACAACGTAGGAATTCTTTTAAGAGGTGTAGGAAAGGACGAAGTAGAGAGAGGAATGGTAGTAGCAAAGCCTGGCTCAATTAATCCACACAAGAAGTTTAAGGCAGAAGTTTACATTCTCTCCAAGGAAGAAGGAGGAAGACACACACCATTTTTTAATGGATATCAGCCACAGTTTTACTTTAGAACAACAGATGTAACAGGAAAGGTAAAGCTTCCGGAAGGCGTAGAGATGGTAATGCCTGGAGATAACGTTACATTTGAAGTAGAACTTCTAAAACCAGTAGCTATTGAAGAAGGGCTTAGATTTGCTATTCGTGAAGGTGGAAAAACTGTAGGTGCTGGCGTTGTTACGGAAATTCTTGACTAAGTAAATTACAAAATAATGAGGAGATAGAAATGGCTAAAAAAGGACCTCGCGAGATAATACAGCTTGCATGTACAGAGTGTAAGAGAAGAAATTATTCTACTACTAAAAACAAAAGAAACACTCCAGATAGACTTGAGCTAAAGAAATACTGTCCATGGTGCAATAAACATACCTTGCACAAAGAGGTAAAATAGACTATATTGTTCTCTGCAATTTTGGTAGGCCAGTAGCCCAATTGGCAGGGCTCCGGACTCCAAATCCGGCGGTTGGGGGTTCGAGTCCCTCCTGGCCTGCCATTTATTATTTTTATCTTTTCGTTTTAATTAAAATCCCAAAAATTTTATAATAAACTTATTTTAATTTTTGACGCTAAATAAAAAAGCGGAGCAGATATGTCACCCATAACATTTTTAAAAGAGGTAAGGGAAGAGCTCAGTAGAGTAACATGGCCTTCTAAAGAAGAGGTCATAGAAGCAACTGCTGGTATTGTTATTTTTTGCATAGTTGTTGCCGTTTACTTTTGGGCTTTAGATTTTGTATTCTCCGAACTACTTAAACTGATAATAGAGAAATAAGGGAGTAGATTCAATGGAAGAGAAAAAGTGGTATTCACTCCATGTTCAGTCTGGATTTGAAAACAGAGTTAAAGCTAACATTCTTAAAGCTCTAAAAGAAGAAGGACTAGAAAATAAAGTAGAAGAAATATTTATTCCAGCGGTAGAAAAAGTTATTTTTAAAGTAGCAGGAAAAGAAAAGGGGGAAATTCCTTTAAGAGGTGAACCTCGAATTCATGAAATAGAAGGAGAAGAAGGAAAAAAAGTCGTATTTAAAATAGAAGACGGAAAAGTATGGGTAGAATCTTGCGAATGCGAAAAGAAAAAGTGTATTCCTGATAAACCAATAGAAAAAATTGGTCAAAAAATAAAATGTCCAGAAAATAAAGTAGAGGCAAAAATAGAATTAAGAGATAAACTATATCCTGGATATATATTTATCAAAGCAGATCTTGATAAGAATGTTCAAAGTACAATAAGACGTGTTCCAAGAGTACTTGGATTTGTAAGTGCGGGGGGGAAACCTGTTGTTGTTCCAGAAGCAGAAATTCAAGCTATGAGAGAAAGACTCAAAAAAGGAGTTCCAAAAATCAAGAAACTTAAGTTTGATATTGGAGATAAGGTAAAAATTAAAGAAGGACCATTTATTGGCTTCGAAGGTAGCATTTCAGAGATTGACCCAGAGCGTGAAAAGATTATAGTTTTGGTTAACATTTTTGATAGACAAACTCCGGTCGAGCTGGAGTTTGACCAGATTGAGAAAATAAGCTAAGGACTTAAACGGAGGAAGAAATGGCAAAAAAAGTTGTAGCTGAAGTGAAGCTGCAGCTGCCTGCCGGTGAGGCAACTCCTGCACCTCCTGTTGGACCAGCATTGGGACAACATGGTGTAAACATCATGGAGTTTGTAAAGGCATTTAACGCAGCTACAGCTGATAAGAAAGGACTCGTTATTCCGGTAGTTATTACCATCTATGCAGACAGGTCATTTACTTTTGTTCTCAAGACACCTCCTGCATCTGTTCTTATTAAGAAAGCTGCAGGTATAGAAAAGGGAGCTCACCAACCAAAGAAAGAATGGGTTGGACAGATTACTAAGGAACAGTTAAGACAAATAGCTGAACAGAAGATGCAGGATCTTAACTGCTATGACATTGAGTCAGCTATGAAAATCATAGCTGGAACAGCTGAGAACATGGGAGTAAAAGTAGTTGAATAGTTGAACTACTTAACGATTCAACCAATTAACTAACCACCGAGCGGTGGGAGGCATTTTGAGAAAACTGTGCCGATAGGAGGAGAAAATGCCAAAGCACGGAAAGAAGTATATGAACGCTCTAGCCCTTATTGAAAGGGGCAAACTTTATCCACTTGATGAAGCTATCGGCCTTGTAAAGAAAATGGCTGATGTGACAAAGAGAAACTTTGATCAAACAGTAGAGATGGCAGTAAGGCTCAACGTTGATCCAAAATACCAAGATCAAATGGTAAGGGGTAGTGTTGTTTTACCTCACGGTCTTGGTAAAGAAAGAAAAGTTGCAGTAATAGCTCAAGGTGAAAAGCTTCAAGAAGCTCAGGAAGCAGGAGCAGATTTTGTCGGTGGAGATGATCTTATACAGAAGATTCAGCAAGGATGGCTAGATTTTGATATTTTAATTGCTACTCCAGACATGATGAGTAAGGTGGGAAGGCTCGGAAGGATTTTAGGTCCAAGAGGTCTTATGCCTAACCCTAAAACAGGTACTGTAACTTTTGATATTGCAAAGGCAGTTAAAGAGGCTAAAAGCGGTAAGGTAGACTTTAAAGTTGAAAAAGCTGGTATTGTCCATGCTCCAATAGGAAAAGTATCCTTTGATGAACAAAAGCTTCTTGAAAACGCAGTTGCTCTTTTAAAGGCTATTTTAGCTGTCAAACCATCAGGAGCTAAAGGGCAGTATGTAAAGAGCATTGCTGTTTCAGCTACAATGGATCCTGGTGTTAAGGTTGACATTTTTGATGCAATAAACAGAGCTCAATCAGCAGAATAAGGTTGACAATAAAAGAATTTTGAATAGAATTACCGTTGCAGTTTGCGGTGGTCGTAGAGGGTAGGTGCATAGCTTAAATGCCTGAAAAAGGCAGCCTACTGAGACCAGAGAGCGTAATTTTTCTCTCCCTCCACTATGCCCTTCCCTCTACACTCCCGCCGGAAATTAATTATTTAGGAGGTAACTCCTTTGAAAACGAGAAAAGCTAAAGAACAGATAGTAAAAGAACTTAAAGAGAAGTTTGAAAAAGCTTCTCTTGTTATTCTTACAAATTTTGACGGAATGACAGTTGCAGAAAGCAACAAACTTAGAAGGTCTCTTAAAGAAGTAGGAGCAGAATACAAAGTTGTTAAGAATACTCTTATGAGGTATGCTTATCCAGGCACACCTGTAGAGCAAATTAAAGATGCTTTTACTGGACCAACTGGAATTGTTTTTGCCTTTGATGACATAGTAGCAGCTGCAAAAGCTCTTAAGGAGTTCTTTGAGGAAAAAGACTCCAAGCTTAAGTTTAAAGCAGCTGTTGTAGAAGGAAAAGTTGCTGATGTTGAAATGATCAAACAACTTGCTTCTCTTCCTGGAAGAGAAGAACTCCTTGGTCAGCTCGCATTTACTCTTAAGTATCCTGTTAATGCTGTTGCATGGTCTCTTGACAATCTATTCCAAAAGCTTGTTACAGTTCTTGAAAATGTTAAAGCTGAAAAAGAATCAGCATAAAGTAAAAAAGGAGGTTTAAAGAAATGGCAGAAATCACAAAAGAACAAATCATCGAAGCTATCAAAAACATGACAGTTCTTGAGCTTGTTGACCTCATCAACGCTATCAAGGAAGAGTTTGACGTATCTGATATGCCTGTAGTTGCTGCAGGTGCTGTTGCTGCTCCAGGTGCTGCTGCAGGTGCTGCTGCTGAAGAAAAGACAGAATTTGATGTTATTCTTAAGTCTCCAGGTGCTAAGAAAATCAACGTTATTAAAGTTGTAAGAGAAGTTACAGGATTAGGTCTTAAGGAAGCTAAGGAACTTGTAGACAATGCTCCAAAGCCAGTTAAGGAAGGTGTTTCTAAAGAAGAAGCTGAAGAAATTAAGAAGAAACTTGAAGAAGCTGGTGCTGAAGTAGAAGTTAAGTAACTCTTGAAAGTTTATCCTAAAGGTATATAATTTCTGCTGGGAGACTGCCAATGGGGTAGTCTCCCTTATCGCATTTGAGGAATAGGTAATTTTTAAGTTCCTTTGAACCCAAAATAATCCTTAGAGAAGAGGTCAGTATGGGAAAAATCCAAAAAGCAGCCCCTTCCGTAGAAACTAAAAAAATAACCTCTCTTCCAAGAAAAAGTTTTGCAAAGAGAAAAGAGACATTCCCTATTCCAGATCTACTCCAATTTCCATTTGAATCTTATGAAAGATTCTTACAGTTAAACAAAGCTCCAGATAAAAGAGAAAATGTTGGTCTTGAATCTGCTTTCAGACAGGCTTTTCCCATCGTTGACGAATCTTCAGGAGTTGAGATTCATTATAAAGGTTATGAAATAGGAGATTGGTATTGTAAGTGTGGAAAGTTTCAAGGGCTCGGCGGAAAGGGAGTTGTATGTCCAAAGTGTGGAATGGAAGTAGTATTTAGACCAAAATATTCTCCAGATGAATGTAAAGAAAGAGGTATTGACTATAGCGCACCTTTAAGAGTTCTTTTTGAGCTCCATATATGGCAAAAAGATCCAAAAACAGGAGAAAAAATAGCTCCAATTATTAAAGAAAACAAAATGTACTTTGGTGAAATTCCCCTTATGACAGAAAGGGGAACTTTTATCATAAATGGAACCGAAAAGGTAGTTGTTAGTCAGCTTCATAGATCCCCAGGACTTTTCTTTAAAAGTGAAGTATCAAAAACAACTCAAGTTGCAAGAATTATTGATATTGCAAGCATAATCCCTGCAATGGGATCATGGCTTGAATTTGAAATTCCCTACAACGAAATTCTCTATGCTAAGATAGATAGAAAAAGAAGATTTATTGGAACTTATCTATTAAGAGCTTTTGGAATAAGAACTGATGAAGAAATCCTCAATCTTTTCTACGGCGATGCTATCGAAACTTTCAAAGTAGAAAATGGAGAAGTTGTAAAAGTAGAAAATGGAGAAGTTGTAAATATTAAAACAGGAGAAATCAAAACACAAGAAGAACTTACAGGTTACTACCTTGTAAGTGATGTCATAGATCCAGAAACAGGAGAGATTGTACAAGAAGCTTACGAAGAACTTTCTACAAGTTCTAGAAAACTTCCTGAAGGTGCTGAGTTTAAAGCAATTCACAGCAAAGCAACTCCTTATGGTGCAGTCATAGTTAATACTCTTAGAAAAGAAAAAAGAGACAGGGTAAGAGAGAAAATAGACGATCCTCTTATCGCTGCTTACGTTGAAATTTTTAGAAAAGTAAGGCCTGGAGATACTGCTACTGTAGAAGGGGCTAAAAAACTATTTGAAAGCATGTTCTTTAGTACCAAAAACTATGACCTTTCAAGAGTTGGTAGAGCAAAAATAAACGAGAAAGTTTATCCTAAAGAAAAACTTTCAAAACTTACTAAAGAAGACTTAAAATCGATAGAATGGCTACCTCCTTTAAGAGTAGCTGAAGATATTTATAACGAAGAAGGAGATATCGTTGTTCCAAAAGGAACACTTATCAATAGCGAAGTTGCTTTGAAATTAGCTTCTCTTAACATAGAAGAGATTCCTGTTGAACCAGATTATGACGATGCAGGAAGAATTCTTCATAAAGCCGACATTATAGGTGCGGTTAAAGCTTTACTTGAAGTTCACGCAGGTTTAAGAGAATACGATGACATTGATCACCTCGGAAATAGAAGAGTTAGAGGTGTTGGAGAGCTTGCAGAAATTGCATTTAAATCAGGTCTATTTAAACTTGAAAAAGCAGTAAAGGAAAAACTTGCCGTTGCCGATGTTGATTCTGTAATGCCACAAGACTTAATCAATCCAAGAACTGCTTTAAATCCACTTAAGGAATTCTTCACACTCACTTCTCTTTGTCAGTTTATGGATCAGACAAACCCACTTGCTGAAACAACACATAAGAGAAGACTATCTGCTCTTGGTCCTGGAGGTCTTACAAGAGAGAGAGCTGGATTTGAAGTTCGTGACGTTCACCCATCCCATTACGGTCGTATCTGTCCAATTGAAACTCCAGAAGGTCAAAACATTGGTCTTATTAACTCCTTAACAACTTATGGAAGGATAAACTGGCTTGGATTCCTTGAAACGCCTTATAGAAAAGTTGTAAACGGAAAAGTTACAGATGAAATAGTCTACATGACAGCAGAGGAAGAAGAAAACTACGTAATTGCTCAGGCTAACGCTCCTGTTGATGAAAACGGCTACATTGCCGCCGACACTGTAATGGCAAGGCATAAGGCCGAATTTAAACTCGTAAAGAGAGAAGAAGTTCAGTTCATGGACGTTTCTCCAAAGCAGGTATTCTCTGTTTCTTCATCTTTAATTCCATTCCTTGAGCACGATGACGCTAACCGTGCCCTCATGGGTTCAAACATGCAGCGTCAAGCTGTGCCTCTTATTAAGACAGAGGCACCATTTGTTGGAACCGGAATGGAAAAAGAAGTGGCACTTTATAGCCGTAGTGCAGTAGTTGCTAAAAGATCTGGAATTGTAGAGAGCGTAACTGCAGATAAAATTATTGTAAGAGTTGATCCTGAAGAGATAGAAGAAGGGGGAATTTCTGTAGATACAGGATTTGATGTTTATGAACTCAAGAAGTTCCAGAAATCCAACCAGAAAACTTGTATTAATCAAAGACCTATTGTTAGAAAGGGTGACAGAGTTAAGAGGGGACAGATTATTGCCGATGGTCCTTCTATGGAAAACGGAGAACTTGCCCTTGGAAAGAACGTACTTGTTGCCTTTATGCCATGGAGAGGTTACAACTTTGAAGACGCTATCCTTGTTAGTGAAAGACTCTTAAAGGATGATGTCTATACGTCTATTCACATACAGGAATTTGAGTGTGAGGCTGTAGAAACAAAACTTGGTAGAGAAGAAATTACAAGAGATATTCCTAATGTTTCTGAATCTCTCCTTAGAAATCTTGATGAATCTGGAATTGTAAGAATTGGTACTTACGTTAAACCTGGAGATATACTTGTTGGTAAAGTTACTCCTAAAGGAGAACAAGTATTAACTCCAGAAGAAAAACTCCTTCAAGCAATCTTTGGTGAAAAAGCTAAGGGAGTTAAGGATTCTTCCCTATATGTTCCTCACGGTGTTGAAGGAGTTGTAATAGACGTCAAGATACTTTCAAGAAAAGGTGAAAAGAAAGATCCAAGAACTCAACTTATAGAAGCTGAAGAAAAAGCAAGACTTGAAAGAGAAAAACAAGAGGAGATTGCTCTTATTAAGAAAGATAGAGACAGAAAGGCTGCTGAGGTTATTCTTGGAAAGAAAGTTAGGGAAGATGTTTACGATGCAGCTGGAAACCTTGTTCTTTCTGCAGGAGAGACAATTACAGAAGACAAAGTAGAGCAAATGGTTTTCTTTGCTCTTAGAAAGCCATCTGTTATTGACGATGAAAAAGCAACTGAAGAACTCAAGAAGATAAGACTTAGAGCTGTTGACAAGATCGCTCTTGTTGAAAACATCTATGAAGAGAAAAAAGCTGCTCTTGAAATGGGACATGACCTCCCAGCAGGAGTTAATAAGAAGGTTAAGGTTTACATAGCTACAAAGAGAAAGCTCACAATCGGCGACAAGATGTCAGGTCGCCACGGTAACAAAGGTGTTATTTCCCAGATTAGACCTGTTGAAGACATGCCATTCCTTGAAGATGGTACACCTATCGATATAGTTCTTAACCCACTTGGTGTTCCATCCCGTATGAACGTCGGACAGATACTTGAGGTTCACCTTGGACTTGCTGCAAAAGCTCTTGGTGAAAAGATTGAAAAGCTAATGAAAGCTGGACTCAAGCAAGTTAGAGAAGAAATTAAGGCTATCTACAACGACGAAAGAATAAGTAAGCTCATTGATTCTCTATCTGATAATGAACTTAAAGAAGTTGCCAAAAAACTTAGCAAAGGAATAAAGTTTGAGTCTCCAATCTTTAATGGTGCAAAAGAAGAAGAAATCAAAGAACTCTTAAAACGTGCTGGTCTTCCTGAAACTGGAAGACTTAAAGTTTACGACGGTCTTACTGGTGAACCTTTTGACCAAGATGTAACAGTTGGTTATATGTACATGCTAAAACTCATTCACCTTGCTGACGATAAAATTCACGCTCGTTCTACTGGTCCTTACTCTCTCATCACTCAACAGCCTCTTGGTGGAAAGGCGCAGTTTGGTGGACAGAGATTTGGTGAGATGGAAGTATGGGCGCTTGAAGCTTACGGCGCTGCCTATACGCTCCAGGAGATGCTAACTGTTAAGTCTGACGACGTTGAAGGTAGATCAAGAGTATATGAAGCTATCGTTAAAGGTAAATATTCATTTGAACCAGGACTCCCTGAGTCCTTTAACGTTCTTGTAAGAGAACTTAAAGCACTTGCTCTTGATGTTAAGTTCATCAAAAACGTTGAAGAGGAAGAATAATCTTTCTGCCCCCGTTTCCAGGGGGCATTTAAACCCCATCAGGAGGATTCAGTAGTGAAGAAAGAAATTGTCTTCTCTGAAGAGCCTAAAACTTTTGACTTTGATGCAATAGAAATTGGACTTGCTTCTCCAGAGAAAATAAGAGAATGGTCTCACGGTGAGGTAAAGCTTCCTGAAACTCTAAACTATAGAACATTAAAACCTGAAAGAGATGGCCTTTTCTGTGCAAGAATATTTGGTCCTATTAGAGATTGGGAATGTCTTTGTGGAAAGTATAGAGGTTCAAAATATGCAGGTGTTGTTTGTGATAGATGTGGAGTTGAGGTAACCCTTTCAAAAGAAAGAAGAAAAAGATTTGGACACATAGAGCTCGCTGCTCCATGTACACATATCTGGTACGTAAAGTCTGTTCCAAGTAAGATAGGAGCTCTCTTAGGACTTTCTGTTAGAGAAGTTGAAAGAGTTGTTTACTTTGAAAGCTACATTGTATTAGATCCAGGTGATGAAGAAGAAACAGGTCTTAAAAAGTTCCAAATTCTTACAGAAGAGGAGTATAGAGAAAAAGTAGAAGAACTTGGAGAAGATGCTTTCGAAGTTGGAATTGGTGCTGATGGAATAAAAGAAGCCTTAAAAAGAGTTGACCTTGAAGAGCTTGCAGAAGAGCTCCGTGAAGAAATAAGAATGTACTCAGGAGAAATTAGTTCTATCAACGCAGACCTTCAGAAAAGACTTCCTAACGTATTTAAGACTGCAGTTGAAACACTTTCCTACTACACAGGACTTTCTGAAGACACAATTGTTGGTATTGTGAAAAATGTCCTTGTCGTTGTTACAGACCCAGGTGATTCAAACCTCGAGAAAGGACAGATAATTGAGTACAACGAATACAAAGTTTTAAAGGATAAAGTAAACATTGAAGTAGAAAAAGGTGGAAGAGCTCTTGATTGGTATGTTGATTTCTTAGTTGAACAAGGAAAAATTCAAAGTAAAGAACTCCTTAAAGAAGAAATAAGAAGAGCTACAAGAAAAGACACAACAGAAGCGAAGCTTAAAAAGCTTGTAAGAAGGTTAAGAGTAGTTGAATCTTTTCTCAATTCCGATAACAAGCCTGAATGGATGGTTCTTGAAGTTCTTCCTGTTCTTCCACCAGAACTCCGTCCACTTGTTCCTCTTGAAGGTGGAAGATTTGCAACTTCTGACCTTAATGACCTTTATAGAAGAGTTATCAACAGAAACAACAGACTAAAAAGACTTATAGAGCTTGATGCTCCAGACATCATTATTAGAAACGAAAAACGTATGCTCCAAGAAGCAGTAGACACACTTATCGACAACGGAAGAAGGGGAAGACCTGTAAAGAGTTCTAAAGGACATCCTCTTAAGTCTCTATCTGATGTTTTAAGAGGTAAACAAGGTAGATTTAGACAGAACCTTCTTGGTAAAAGGGTTGATTACTCAGGTCGTGCTGTTATCGTTATAGGTCCTGAACTCAAAATGCACCAGTGCGGTCTTCCAAAAGTAATGGCACTTGAACTCTTCAAGCCATTTATTTACAGGAGACTAGAAGAAAAGGGTTATGCTAACACTGTAAAACAAGCTAAGAAAATGGTTGAAAGACAAGAACCAGAAGTTTGGGAATGTCTTGAAGAAGTTATTAAAGAGCATCCAGTTCTTCTAAACCGTGCTCCAACACTTCACAGAGTTTCAATTCAAGCTTTTGAGCCGGTTCTTGTTGAAGGTAAAGCTATTAAGCTCCATCCGCTTGTCTGTACTGCGTTTAACGCAGACTTTGACGGCGACCAGATGGCTGTCCACGTTCCACTTTCTTTAGAAGCCCAACTTGAAGCTTATACTCTCATGCTCTCTACACAAAACATACTCTCTCCAGCTCACGGAAAGCCACTTGCAGTTCCATCTCAGGATATGGTTTTAGGTCTTTACTACATGACTCTTGAAAAAAGTGGAGCGAAAGGAGAAGGAAAAGTATTTTCATCCATAGATGAAGTTCTTAAAGCTCTTGACCTTGGAGAAGTAGAGCTCCATGCAAAAATCAAGGTAAGAATACCTGAAAATAAAACAGAATCCGGTAAGCCAGAAATAATCACAACTACAGTTGGAAGAGTTAAATTCAACACTCTTCTTCCTGAAAATTATCCATTTGTAAATAAAGTAATGACAAAGAAAGCAGTCGCCGAGCTTATTGGAGATATACATAAAAAGCTTGGTAATGAAGTTACTGTTGATATGCTTGATAGAATCAAAGAAGCTGGATTTATTCAAGCAACACTTGGCGGACTCTCAATTTCTATTGATGACCTTCATATTCCACCTTCTAAGAAAGAACTTATTGAAAAAGCTAAGAAAGAAGTTGCTGAAATTGAAGAAGGATACAGAAAAGGTCTCCTTTCCAAAGACGAACGTTACAACAAGATCGTTGATATTTGGACCAGAGTAACAGAACAGCTAACAAAAGACATGATGGAATACATGAAAAGTCACGACCTTAATTCTCGTGGAAGACTTCCAAACGATGGTACTTTCAACCCTGTGTTCATGATGCTTCAATCTGGAGCTCGTGGTAGTCAGACACAGATTAGACAGCTTGCCGGTATGAGAGGTCTTATGGCCAAGCCTTCCGGTGAAATTATTGAAACGCCTATTATTTCAAACTTCCGTGAAGGTCTGACAGTTCTTGAATACTTCATCTCAACCCACGGTGCAAGAAAAGGTCTTGCCGATACTGCTTTAAAAACTGCTGATGCGGGATATCTTACAAGAAGACTTGCAGATGTGGCTCAAGATGTCATTGTAACAATGGAAGACTGTGGATGTGATGACGGAATAGAAGTTTCTGCTCTTATTGAAGCTGGTGAAATAGTTATTCCTCTATCTAAGAGAATTGCCGGAAGATATGCTGCTGAAGATATCGTTGATCCTGTAACAGGTGAAATTCTAGTTAAAAAAGACGAAAAGATTACAGATGAAACTGCTGAGAGAATTGAAGATCTTGGAATAGATACAGTAAAAATAAGATCAGTTCTCACATGCCGTGCACCATTTGGCGTTTGTGCTAAGTGCTACGGAAGAGACCTTGCAAGAAGAAGACCGGTTCAGATTGGAGAATCGGTAGGTATCATTGCTGCTCAGTCTATTGGTGAACCTGGTACTCAGCTAACAATGCGTACCTTCCACATCGGTGGTATCGCTATGCGTGGTGCTGAAGCTTCTGAATACAGAGCTAAGCACGATGGAATCGTAAGAATATTTGATGTTAATACAATTACGGATAAGGAAGGAAACATAATAGTTATTAACAGAGCTGGAAAAATTGCTGTTGTTGATGAAAAGAACGGAAAGCATCTTGAAAGGTATGACCTTCCATATGCTGCTGTTCTCAAAGTAAAAGATGGTGATAAAGTTCAGAAAGGTCAAATACTTGCTGAGTGGGATCCACACGCTATACCTATTCTTGCTCTAAGAAATGGTACTGTTAAGTACAAAGATATTCTTCCAGGAATTACCGTCTCTGAAACTGAACCTGTTGTTCTTGAATACAGAACACTTCCATACGAACCAACAATAGAACTTCTTGATGAAAATGGAGAAGTTATAGACTTTTATCCTCTTCCAGTTGGTGCAAGAATAATGGTTAAAGAAGGTGAAAAGGTTGAAATCGGAGCTCAGCTTGCAAGACTTCCACGAAGAATTGGAGGTACAAAGGACATTACAGGTGGTCTTCCAAGGGTTGCAGAGCTCTTTGAAGCAAGGAGACCAAAAGATACTGCTATCCTTGCAGAAATTAGCGGTAAAGTGTATGTAGAGACTGAAAAGAACAAGAAAAAGATTACAATACTTGATCCTGAAACAGGAGTTAAGAGAGAATACGAAGTTCCAAAAGGAAAGTATATTTACGTTAGAACAGGAGATTTTGTTAAGGCGGGAGAGCCTCTCACAGATGGTCAGCTAAATCCTCACGACATTCTCGCAATTCTTGGAGAAAGAGCAGTTGCAAGATTTTTACTTGATGAAATTCAATCCGTTTATAGAGCTCAAGGTGTAGATATTAACGACAAACACTTTGAAGTAATTATTAAAAAGATGCTTTCTAAGGTTAGAATTGAAGACTCTGGAGATAGTAACTTCTTAGTAGAAGAAGTTGTTGATAGAGAAGAGTTTGAAAAAGTTAGAGAGCAACTCTTTAAAGAAGGTAAGAAACCACCAAAAGCAAAGCCTGTTCTCACAGGTATAACAAAAGCTGCTCTGTCTACAGATTCCTTCATTTCAGCAGCTTCCTTCCAGGAAACAACAAGAGTTCTATCAGAAGCTGCTATTGCCGGTAAGAAAGATTACTTAAGAGGTCTCAAAGAAAACGTAATCATTGGAAGACTCATTCCTGCTGGAACGGGAAGAAAAGAGTATAGAAAAGTCACATGGGATTATTGTGAAAAAGTAAAAGAAAACCAGTAATTTGTAATTCTTAAAAAAAAACTTTAAGCCCCGCTAAAAGCGGGGCTTTTTTATTTGTTATTCACTATTGATTTTTTTAGAATATTTGATATGATTTATACATAAAACTTTCATACTACTTGAGTAGGGAGCAATAAAGTGATAAGAAAGATTCTTCTTTTATCAACTTTCTTTTGTCTACCAGCAACGGCTCAAGAAGTTGTAATAGAAGCATCTTCAGCAGTAGGAATAGATAAAACTGAGCAGAAAATAACTTCTCAATATCTTTCACTAAAAAAAGATATCGATTTACTACCTGGACTAAATCTTGCAAGTCTCAGTAGTTCTGTATCTCCAAGAGACAAAATCTTTCTTAGAAGCTTTAGTCCTGAAAGAGTGTACATATACCTTGATGAATTTCCTTTAAATGGTTCTGGTATAAGAGGTAACTTTTACATTGACCTATCAACATTAGACCCTGAGAAAATAAAAAAGCTTGAAGTTATCTATGGACCTTCTGTCATTTACGGTTCAAATCCGGGAGGAAATATTATCATTAAAACAAAAGGATTTCCTACAAAAAATACTTTGGAAATTAATTCTCTAACCGGTTCTTTTGGAACTATTAAAGGCAGTGTGAATTATCTTGGAAGCTGGGAAACTAACGGAATAGAGCTCTCCTTTGGAGGAATGAAAAGCGATGGATATCTAAGAAACGACTTCATGGATAGCAAAAATGGAAAAGTAACCTTTTACCATTTAATAGGAGATTCTACCGTTATAAAAGTTTTTGCTGGAAGATACAGAATAAAAGACGGAATACCCGTTCTTAATGATCCTAACAATGCTAAAACAAACTACGATAGTGATTATCCTGTAGTTAAAGAAACCTACTTTAGCTTAGCTTGTGCCCCTTACTGTAAGCTTAAACTTATTGAAAAGGAAGGTGAAAACTATATAGAAAGAACAACCGATAGATTTGGAGTTTCCCTATCAAAAGATACTGACATTGGACTTTTAAACCTTGCAATTTATACAAATAAAAGTTACAAAAAAGAAAGATACTACGGTTTCTTCAAAACACCAGCAGGCATAAAACTAACTTATCTTAGGTTTAACGGTCAAGATGATAGAACCTATGGCTTTAGAACAACTTACGAAAATCTTTCCATTTTAAATGGAGAAGGAATTGGAGGAATAGAGTTTCAAAATTCTGGATACGGTCAAATAGATAAAAATGGAAAACCTTTTGTGGCCAAAAATCACAATGCACTAAGAAGATTTGCTCTTTTTGGAGAGTTTAAAAAAGAATTACCTTTGTTAACAATTAAAACTGGCTTAAGAGTGGAAAACTGGAAAGGCAATAGCATTACTGATGCGCCAAACATCAAAGGTACACAAATTCTTCCCTCTCTGACCCTAAGCAAAAAATTAGGAAGTGTAGAACTTTTTGCTGGTACAGGTAGGGTCTATAGACCACCAAGAGCAGAAGAAATCCTTTGGTACAGTAAAGAATATTCAGATATAAAAAGTAAAGGTTATGATTACGACTTAAAAGCAGAAAAAGGTTGGGACTACGAGGTTGGAATTAGAAAGAAGTTTCCTAACTTAAAACTTACTGCAAGAATTTATAGATATGAAATAAGAGACTTCATTGTAAGCAACTTTGAAGCGGCAAAAGATGTTTTAAATAAGTCATTTCCCGATAGAATAATCGAAAATCTTGATTACTACAGGCTTAATGGGCTTGAAATAAGTAGTAACTGGAAACTCCTTGAGAATTTATCAGTATATACTGCTTATTCCTACCAAGATACAAAAACTTCTAAGTCTAAATTTACTCCTGATAAAACACCTGACCCTTCAGTTTTAATTCCAAAACATAAGTTAACAACAGCAATAACCAAGAAGAACTTACTTAAAAGAGATGCTCTAAAATTGACAGGTACATTCTACTCAAAAAGGAATGGCTATACAGAAAAACTTCCAGGTTTGGGAGTTATTGATGTCTCTTATTCTATATCTCCTGTAAAAAACATCACTTTTAACTTCCAAATAAACAATCTTTTCGACAAAAAATATTACTACGTTGAAAACTATGAAATGCCAGGAAGAAACTATTCTCTTTCCATAAAAGCACTCTTTTAGCCATCTTTTAAACCTTCCCATCTTCTTTAGGAGGTCTTCGGACCTCCTTTTTTTTAAATTTAACTTTGAAATACGCTCTAAGTCCCTTTACGTAAGGGAGGAGATACAGAGCGAACTGTTGAGGCGTTGGTTGTTCTATAATATCTATAATATTTATAGCGGAGACCCGAACTAAAGCCTCGTGGAGAGGGCAATGGCGGGGCACTCTCTAAAGAGAGTGTTAGCTATCCCTCGTTGAAGCAGGAATCCTCTTGCGGCCAATAGGGCGGAATAGTTCACTTGCAATTAAATCGGAGGCTTCTATGGTCAAACCAATAGGAGTATGTATAGGAGAACCTTCCACTAGAGAAGTTGATTTTATAAGTTCAGAAATCATTCAACTTGGAGATTATGTAGAACTTGAGTATGAAGGCTATAAAGTTTTAGGATTTGTAAAGGAAATAAAGAGAGTTAATAAATCTTTAACTGAAGATCTTGAACCTGAAGATGTTGAACACCTTAAAACATTAATAGGTAAAAACTCTTTCTTTTTGGGAAAAATATCCCTTCTTGGAGATGTAGATAAGAAGATGTTTATTCCGCGAATTCCTCCAGAACCGGGAACAAACATATTTAGAGCTTCTAAGGAAACTCTTCAAAAGGTATTTGGAAAAAATGACGATAGAAAAATTCACATAGGACATTTACTTACAAGAGAAGATGTGGATGTCTTCATTGATATAGATAGTATAGTCAGTAGACACCTTGCAATTCTTGCAGTTACAGGTGGAGGTAAATCAAATACAGTTTCAGTAATCCTTGAGGGTATGCTTGATAAGTTTGGAACGATTTTGGTTTTTGATATGCATGGAGAATACGTAAATTTTGATTATAAAAGAAATGGAAAACCGTGTGTAAGAAGAATAGACCTTGAACTTAATCCAACAAGATTAAGTTACCATGAATTCAGACTCTTTGCCAACGTTGATGATAGTGCTTACATCCAAGATAGATATTTAAGAAGAGCCTTTAAAATAACAGTAGAAGAAATTCAAAACGGACAGATTTCAGCTTCAAACTTTTGGGGAAGGCTTTTAGGGGAGCTCCAAGCCTATAAAACTGATGAAGCATACAAAGAAGATTGGAAGTCGATAACAGGTGTAATAAACAAAGTTGAAGATATGCAAGAATTTTATTCAGATCTTTTTAATCTTCTCCAGACTCCAATAGTTGATCAAATTGAATTTGGAAAACTCAACGTTCTAGACCTATCCCACGTTGATGAAAAAATAGCCGACATTGTCGTAAGCCACGTTTTAAGGAATATTCTGGAAAAGAGGAAAGCTCATGTTAGAAATGAAACAGGGGGGCTTGAATTTCCAGTTTTTATGATTTTAGAAGAAGCTCATATCTTAGCATCATCTACAATTAACACAAAATCAAGATACTGGATTTCAAGAATTGCAAGGGAAGGAAGAAAATTTGGTTTAGGACTTTGTTTAGTTACTCAAAGACCCAAAGCTCTTGATTCAAATGCTCTTTCTCAGGCTAACAACA
Organism: Desulfurobacterium thermolithotrophum DSM 11699; assembly: GCF_000191045.1. NCBI lineage: Bacteria > Pseudomonadati > Aquificota > Aquificia > Desulfurobacteriales > Desulfurobacteriaceae > Desulfurobacterium > Desulfurobacterium thermolithotrophum. The sequence goes on along the minus strand of NC_015185.1, from coordinate 136,924 downwards.
TGATAATTCTTAGATTAGTTGAACCTGGAGATCAAAGGCACGTTCAACAAGCTTCAGAATCTTTGAGCTCAGATCTTGTAGACCAGCTCCCATCTCTTAATGTTGGAGAAGCTCTTATTATGGGAAAAATGATTCCCATTCCTGCACTTGTGAAGATTAAACTTGCAAGATCAAAGAAAGGTGGAAATGACATAAGTGCTGTTAGTGAATGGAAAAAGTATAAAGAAAGTACTCAAATTTCTGAAAAAGATTTAAGCAATTTCCTTGAACTCGGAGATACAGAATTTTAACTATAAGAACCAAATACCTTGAAAATTAATATATCTTATATAATTTGTACAAAAATGATGAACCTAATCCGTGTGAGGTAAGAAATGCCTACAAAAAACCCTCGAATTAATATCGTTCTTGAAGAAAGTTTATATGAAGCTTTAAAAAAACTTTCAAAAGAATCAGGACTTTCTCTATCTAGAACAGCTAGAGAACTTATTAAAGAAGCTCTCGAGCTTAGAGAAGATGTTGTACTTGTAAAAACAGCAGAAGAAAGAGACTACTCATTTGATAGAGAAAAAGCTCTAACTCATGAGGAAATATGGAATGAATTATAAGGTATTTTATCATCACAAAATTCCGGAAGATTTAAGAGAAATATCATCAGAAACAAAAAAGAGAATTAAATCTGCAATTGAAAATAAACTAATGACTTTTCCTGAAAAATATGGAATTCCACTTAGAAAAAATCTAAAAGGTTTTTGGAAACTAAGAGTAGGAGATTATAGAATAGTCTTTAAAATTAATTGTGCTGAAAAAGAGATATATATCTTAGCTATTCTTCATCGAAGAAAAGTTTACGAAATTGCAAAGAAGAGAATTTGACATTTTATTTCTTTTAAAGAAATGTAATGGATCTCCCCATTTATCCCACACAGGTTCATATCCTGCTTTTTTTATTCTTTGACTCATTTCCTCTGGAGTAAGATTTTTCTTTCCTTCGTAAATTCTATAGTTTTTCCTTTCAGAATAAGGAGTAAAAACTGGCATTACAACATTAGCACCAGCTTTTATGCCAAGTTCAAGTGCATTTTCACATCCAGGAACACTCTGAAGAGCTGTTGAAGCAACAATATTGACATCTTCAAGTAGAATCCTTGCAAAGGCAATCATCTTTATGGATAGCTCAAAGACCTTTTTATAAAATCCGTTAGAAGTTATTAAGTCTTTATACCAACAAAAAATTGGAGTGTCGCGGTGTTCAATGTAAGGCCCCATTCCTATCATATCTATGTCAAAATCTTTAAAGAAAAGTAGATCATTCACAAGATCCTCATAAGTCTGTCCGGGAATCCCAATAATAACTCCAGTACCAACTTGGTAACCTATTTCCTTCAACCACTTTAAACATTTAAGTCTTTTTTCAAAAGAATGATCTGAAGGATGCAGTTTTTCATAAAGCTCCCGTTTGGACGTTTCAATCCTTAGAAGATACCTATGAACTCCTGCTTTAAAGAGCTCTTCATAGTGTTCTCTTTCTAACTCTCCAAATGATCCGGTTATTCCAGCACCTTTTGGTTCTTCTCCGTTTTGAATGTCTATCTTCTTTGTTTTTTCTTTTATTTTACGAATAATCCTTAAAAGCTTTTCAAAAAAAGCTTCGTTTTCCATTTCTCCTGATTGAAGAGCAAGAGATTTTATTCCCTTTTTATAAATTAAAAGAGCAAGTTCAACGACTTCATCTTCAGTTAGAGTATACCTTTTGACGTTTTTGTTATCTTTTCTAAGGCCACAGTAATAGCAATTTTTCTGACATACATTTGATATTTCTATAAGACCTCTAAAGTAAACGTAGTTTCCTACCTTTTGTTTTCTTATTAAATCAGCTAAAGAAAGAAGAGAACGGCTAATACCATTGGAAAATAGTTCATTTAGTAATTTCTTTGAAGAAATCTCCATTAAAATATCCTCTTATAAAGTCAATAATTTCTTTTAAATTATCCTGGGAATTCTCATAAAAAATAGAAATACCAAAACGTTCTATAACCTTAATTCTTTTAACAAAAGGAGAAAGATTAGAAGAACCTCCCTCCACGAAAGACCACCTTCTACCAAGGAGCTCGCAGAGGGCAACATCTACATCTGGATATACTTCTTTTAGCTTTCTTTGAAGTTCTCTAAATCTTTCCACAACTTTCTCTTTACACATAAAGATCTCTCTCTCCTTTTTCTATTCTCTTTAGGTAATCCTGAATAATTCCTTTAATCTTAGGATCTAAGGATTCAAGTTCCTTTTCAATAAGTTTTTCGCCTACCTTCCTTGTTTCTTCACTTGCGTAATCAAGAAGATATTCCTTAAACGTTAGTATTGCATTAGGCATACAGAGTTTATGTACTTTCCCTTTCTTTGCTATGTCCATAAAGTAGTTACCTGTCCTACCACACCTATAACCTGCAGTGCAGAAGCTTGTAATTAAGCCTTTTTCAGCAAGCCACCTTATTCCTTCGTCAAGAGAACGCTCATCATTAATTAGAAACTGCTGCTTTTCGGGACTATAAGCCCCTTTACTATAAGCTCCAACACCTATGTTTGTTCCAAAGTCAAGCTGCGTAACACCAAGTGGTAAAACTTTTTCTCTAACTTCTTTCGGCTCTCTTGCAGTAAGAATCATTCCAGTGTAAGGAACAGAAAGCCTTATAACTGCAACTAGTTTCATAAAATCTTCATCACTTACGATGTACTTTTTATTCTTTTCATAAAATGGTGTTCCAACAGCTGGTTCAAGCCTTGGGAACGAAATTGTATGAGGACCAACTCCTCCAAATCTTTTTTCTAAATCAATTGCATGGTAAAGAAGTCCCATTACTTCAAAACGCCAGTCGTAAAGTCCAAAAAGAGCTCCTATTGCAACATCATCAACTCCAGCTTCCATAGCTCTGTGAAGTGAATAAAGACGCCAATGATAGTCTGCCTTTATACCCTTATGGAGTCTTTTGTAAGTTTCGTGATGATAGGTTTCTTGAAATACTTGATACGTTCCAATGCCTATATCTCTTAGTAACTCAAGATCTTCAATACTCATTGGTGCTGCATTTACGTTTACACGTCTTATTTCACCGCCTTCTATTTTTATTCCATAGGTTATTTCCAAGGTTTTAGCTATAAATCGTGCATCAGAAGAAGGATGTTCACCATAAACCATTATTAGCCTTTTATGTCCCTGCTTTACCAGTGCTTCTACTTCTGCTTTTAACTCTTCTTCTGTAAGTTGTTTTCTCTTTATGTGCTTATTTGATATCCTATAACCGCAGTATTCACAATCATTTACGCAGTAGTTTGAAACGTAAAGAGGAGCAAATGTTACTATTCTCTTTCCATAAACCTTTTCTTTAATCTTTCCTGCAGCTTCAAAAATTTCCTGCCAGAGCTCTTTGTCTTCCACATTAAGAAGTGTTGCAGTTTCATCAGGTTCTAGTCTTTCAAGAGAAAGAGCTTTCGCTATAATGTCTCTTACCTTTGAAGGCTCAGGCTTTGAGTTTTCTTTAAGTTTTTCCCATATTTCTTCATCATTTATAAAATCTTTTCCTCCTTCCATAAACTTTTCATACTGCTCTCTTTTAATAACATTATGCATCCAAGATTTTACAGCTTCTTCTGTTACGGTAATCATACTTTTTCCTCCCAAACTGATTTCTAAAGGCAAGCAAGGCTGCTGGAAATGGTTCTAAAACTTTTTCAATAACTCCTTGAACAAGAGAAATACACATACCGTAATTTGTAATAGGAACATTTTTAGATTTTGCTAACTCAATTCTTGAAAGCATTTCTCTTCTATTAAGTGTGCAAGCTCCACAGTGAACAACAAGATCGTACTCGGAAAGGTCTTCAGGATAACTTCTTCCTGAATGAAAAGAAAAACTAATATCCTTTAAACCAGTATACTGCCTTATCCAGCGAGGAATTTTTACTCTTCCTATATCGTCTTCTATAGGATGATGCGTACATGCTTCGGCTATTAAAACTTTGGCTCCCTCTTTTAAGTTTTTCAAAGCATGAAGTCCTTTTGCAAATTCAACAATATCTCCTTTATATCGGGAAAAAAGGATTGAAAATGTTGTAAATTTAACACCTTGAGGGACATCTCCAGCCACTTTTAAGACAACTTGAGAATCACAGACGATAACATCAGATTTTCTGTTAAGAACAGAAAGAAGATAAGGTAGTTCTCTTTCTTTTACAACTATAGCTGTTGCATCACTATCAAGAACATTTCTAATTGTCTGAACTTGAGGTAGTATTAGACGACCTTTAGGAGCTTCTAAATCTATAGGGACAACAAGTACAGCAATACCACCTGGAGGAACAAGGTCTCCTATAAGCTGAGGTTCTCTTAAAAATTCTTCAGGTACAACCTTTAAAAGTGCCGTTTTTAGTTTTGCAAGAATATCTTCCCTTTTATTCTTTAGTGCACAAATCTCTATTACCGGAATTTTCTTTTCTTCAAAATTTTTCAAAAACTCTTTTTCTGGTTTTTGAACGTCAATTTTATTAATAACTACAACGTATGGTATTTTCTTTTCTTCAAAAAGCTTAATAAGACTGCTTTCAAATTCAGTAAAAACATTAGGTTCAAGCATAAGCAGCGCAACATCGCAACGTCTTAAAACTTCAAAAGCTTTTCTAACCCTTTCTTTACCTAAAAGCGTTTCGTCATCAATTCCAGCTGTATCAAGGAAAAGAACAGGACCTATCGGCAAAATTTCCATTGCTTTTTCAACAACATCTGTAGTTGTTCCTGGAATGTCTGAAACAATAGAAACCTCTTGACCAGTTACAAGATTTATAAAACTTGATTTTCCAACATTTGTTCTTCCAAAGACACCAATGTGGAGTCTTAAACCCTTAGGAGTTGTTATCATTTCGTAGCTCCTCTAACTCATATTCATCATATCCAAGAGAATTGAGGCTTTCAGGGGATAACAACTTAAGAATTTTGTTACCAAACTTTTGTTGCAGAAATTCTTTTATGTTTTTTACCTCTTTTGTCTTCATTTCTTGTACTATCTCTACTGCTTTTTCGTAACCTATTAAAGGAAGTAAGGCTGTAATAATAGAAAAACTTTCTTCAAAATATTTTTTGCAAAACTCCTTATCGGCTTTGAGCTTTGTAAGATGTTCTTTCAAAACAGTAGTTACGTTAAGCAAAAGTCTTAAAGACTCTAAAAAGCTAAATGCTATTAAAGGCATAAACTCAACGATTTGGAAAGTTGATGAGGATGCGCATTCTCTAACTATATAAGAGTTAGCTTTAACTTTTAAAGCTACTTGCATAGTAGCTTCAAGTACAACAGGATTTACCTTTCCAGGCATTATTGAAGAACCAGGTTGTACAGGTTTTAATCTTACTTCTTTTAAAAGGTTCATAAGGCGAAGATCATTTGAGATTTTAAATAGGTTTGAAGCATAAGCATCGAGAATTCCAACAACTTCAACCATATCGTCTGCAAATGCCGTCACACCAACTGGATTTTCTGCCCGTGAAATATTAAGACCTGTAAGTTCTCTTAAAACTTCTATTACAAAGAATACGTAGTCTCTTGGAGCAGTTAAACCAGTACCTATTGCAGTGCCACCAATATTTAAAACTCTTATTCTTTCTTTACACTTCCAAACTCTCCATCTGTCTCTTGAAATAGCTTCTGCAAAACCGGAAAACTCTCTTCCGAGTGTAAGAGGAACAGCTTCTTGGAGCTCTGTCCTTCCAATTTTTAAAATAAAGGCAAACTCTTTCTCTTTCTCCTGTAAAACACCTTGAAGTCTTGCTATAGCTTCGCTTAAATCTTCAAGCATAAAAAGAGCTGCTATTTTTAAAGCTGTTGGATAGGTGTCATTTGTTGATTGATGAAGATTTACATGCTCAAGCGGATGTACAGGATAATACTGTCCTTTTTTGTATCCGAGTATTTCATTTGCTCTATTTGCTATTACTTCGTTTATATTCATATTCGTTGAAGTACCAGCTCCACCTTGAAGAGCATCAACTATAAATTCTTCTTGAAATTTCCCCTCCAATATTTCGTCACACGCTTTTATTATTGCATTTCCAATTTTCTCTTCAATATACCCAAGCCTTGTATTAGCAATTGCACAAGCTTTTTTTACTAACGCATAGGCAGTTATAAGTTCTTTTGGAACTTTGTATCCAGAAAGAGGAAAATTCTTTAGTGCTCGTGCAGTATGAATGCCGTAGTAACTATCAGCTGGAATTTTCAACGATCCAAGGAAATCTTTTTCTTCTCTAAACATTATTAGTGTTGACCTCTATTTATCTCTTAATCAATCCAAAATAAAAAGGAGGAGCAGAAAAAGCCTAACTCCTCCTTAAATAGACTTTTTACTGTTTTTTCATGGGCTCAATCTGAACTAAATCTCTCTCTACCCACTTAGGTGAGTGGTGCTCAGCAGCTTCAAAAGGCATATATCCGCTACCAAATCTCCACATAGCCTTAAAGTCTTCTATGTTAATTAAAGAAAGAGGTAAATGAACAAAAGTCACAAGAAGAGTAGTAATTATTGAACCCCATACATGGAAGTAAAACATTAGAAGAAAGAGCTCTTTTCCAAGTGCATGTTTAAGGAAATAAAGCACCCATCCTGTTACAATTAAACCGAATATCATAAAGATAAATAGAAGATATGCTATTTTCTGACCTGCATTGTACTTACCCTGTGGAGCAGTTTCTTTTGCACCAAAAGGAATACCAAACTTTCTTGGATAACCACCTAAATTCTTAAACCAAGCAAATGAATCTTTATCCCACTCCAAAAGGTTCTTAAGCATTATGTAGAACCTATCTGGAGCTATTAAAACAAAGGCAATAAAGTTTACTGTAAAAATCACTCCTACCCAAATATGAATTTGCATTAAAGTTTCTGCTGTACTTTTAGGAACTAGTTTGAAAAAGGCAAGAATTCCTGTTATAGCTAAAATGTACCAGGTAATAGCATTGATGTTATGAAACACTTTTTCAGAAGCCGGAAATCTTAGTACCCTTTCTTCTTTAGCAGCCATGTTCTCCTCCACCTATTTTGAGGTTAGATCTCACAACATACTTTGTATGAAGAAGGTGTTCTGAAACTTCACTTAAAGGATGACCTGCAAATTCTTTATAAAACTTTTGTACTACAGGGTTTTCGTATGATGCTGCTAATCCCTTTTTCTGTAGTCTTTGGTCATCTTTATAAAGGCCAGCCTGCCTCATCTTTATATACTTATTTCTCTTCTTTAAAAGATCAGTTATAGCGTATCCACTTATTGCTATAACTGATACTATAGCTCCTGTAACTTTTAAGAAGGTTCTTCTACTTATTAAAGTCGAAGCTGGTTTTTCTTCATACTGATAAGGGAGCGTTCTTTCTTCTTTCATTTTGTTCCTCCTTACTTAAGTTCTCTTAAGCTTTCAATCTTAAAGGAAGTAATGGGTCTATCCAGGATGTTCCCATTGGATTAATTGGTTGTCCTCCTCCGTTTATACAACCACCTGGACAGTTCATTACTTCTATAAAGTGATACGGCGATGTTCCTTTTATTACATCTTCAACGATTTTATCTAGGTGATTCTTTATTCCGTTAACCACTGCTACTCTTATCCTTATTGTCTCACCTGACTTAAGAGGAATTGGAATTTCCATTTCCTTTAATCCTGTTGTATGTCCTCTTACTCCATAAATATTCCAGTTAGGTGGCTTCTTTCCGGAAAGAACATAATAAGTTGTTCTAAGAGCTGCTTCCATAACTCCACCGCTATTACCAAATATGGTTGCAGCTCCCGTGTAAATTTCTCCTGGTTCTTCCTCTTTTTCTTTCTCAGGTAACTCTAAAGGATTAATACCTTTCATTTTGAACAATGTTGCTAAATCTCTTGTTGTAAGTACTGCATCAACATCTGGAAATGGAGGAGTATCTTCTGGAATAGAACCTTTTTCTTTCAAAAACTCCCAAGCTGATTTAAATTCTGGTCTGCTTGCTTCAAATATCTTAGCTGTACAAGGCATTATTCCAACTGTATAAACCTTCCTTGGATCTACATTCCAAATATTTAGGGCAGCCCAAGTTTTTGCTGAAGCACCTGCCATTTGTTGAGGAGATTTTGCTCCGGATATATGTGGAAGAAGCTGTGGATAGTATATTTCTGCATATCTGATCCATCCAGGACAACAACTTGTAAAGTGAGGAAGTGGATGATGTGCTATTTCCTTTAGCTCTTCATCCCTTTCTCCAAGAAGCCAGTATCTTACCTTGGCTATAAACTCAAAACCTTCTTCCATTATTGTCTGGTCAGCTGCTAGGTTAGTTTCATAAATCTTAAAACCTAATTTCTTTAGCGCATTATGAAGACGCCCAACTGTTAGTGTTCCAGGAGGAGCTCCAAACTCTTCTGCTATTGCCACACGAACTGCTGGAGCTATTAATGCTACAACAGTTACTTCTGGATCAGAAAGCTTTTTAGCCACTTCATCAACAAAACTCATTTGCTCAATAGCACCAAAAGGACAGTTAACTAAACACTGACCACAATTAATACATCTCATGATATCTACTGAATGAGCTACACCTAGTCCTCCTTTTATAGCATCTGCAGGACAGTGTCCTTTACAAGTATCACATCCTACACACTTATCTTGATTGATCCTTACTATTCCTTTTAGTTCTCCTGGTCTATAAGTACCTAACGGTGAATGTCCTTTTACTCTTGCGTCTGGAGGTGGGGGAAAAGTGGCTACTCTTGAGACCTTGTTATCCATTACTTCCTCCTTATAATCAATTCTCATAATACAAATTCTAAAAAAATTAATAGAAAGTGTCAACTTCATAAGTAAAAGGTAATATTTAATAATCCTTAAAACCTAATCAGTAAAACTCATAATTTCGACTTTGTATTTTAAAAATTCTTCTACCCTTTGATATCATTCACGCTTAAATTTTGATTAAAGAAATATTTACGGAGCTAAAGATGGTAGAAGAGAAAAAGAAAATAGCCCTTTATTCTGTTTTTCTAAACCTTTTTTTATCTCTTTTAAAGATTATTGCCGGAATAATCTCTGGTTCTGCGGCACTAGTTGCAGATGGAGTTCATTCTGTAGCTGATTTTGCAGCTGCTTTATCAGTTTATGCAGGTATAGTCATAGCTAATAAAAAAGTAAATGGTTTTCCTTATGGACTTTACAAAGTAGAAAATGTAATTTCTTTAGTTAGTGCTTTTGCAATATTCTTTGCAGGCTATGAAATAGCAAGAGACGTTTTATTTAGCCAAAGCAAAATGGAAATAGAAAATCTTCCTGTGGCTATCGGAGCTATTATTACTACGATTACACTTACTTATTTATTCTCAAAATACGAAAGAAAAAAAGGAGAAGAACTGAATTCTCCTAGTCTTATTGCAGATTCTGAACATATAAAGACTGATATGCTCTCTTCTATTATCGTTCTTACCGGTATTCTTGGAAACTACTTTGGTTATCCAATAATTGAGAAAATAGCTGTTCTTATAGTTGTACTATTCATTTTTCACTCAGGTTTTGAAATAATGTTAGAATCTTTAAAAGTTATTCTTGATGCTTCTATAGATAGGGAAACTCTTGAGAAAATAAAGAAAATAATGCTTTCTTATCCTCTAATCTCCCGTGTCAAGTCAGTAACAGGAAGAAGTTCTGGAAGCTATAAGTTTATTGAAGCAGAAGTCTGTGTTTCTACAGACAGTCTTGAAAAAGCTCATAGTCTCATACATGAAATTGAAGAAAGAATAAAAAGAGACATCCCATTTATAGAAAAGATAATTATCCATTTTGAACCTGAAGAAAAAAAGAAACTTATCTATGCTATTCCAATAGAAGAAAATGAAGAGAGAGTGTGCGGAAGGTTTGGCGAATGTCCTAAGATTCTTCTATTAGAAAAAGAAAAAAATGAACTGAAAAAATTAGCAATTTTTAGAAATCCTGCTTCCAATATGCAATTTGGCAAATGTATCGAATTAGTAGAGTTTTTAATTTCTAAAGGAGTTAATTGCATAGCTGTAAATTCACTTCCCTTAGGTAAGGGAGTAATTTTTGCTCTATCAAACTATGGAGTAGGAATGAAGTTAATACCAGAAGAAGATTTATCTGTTTTTATCGAAAAACTAAAACAAGAGCCAACTTGTGAGCCTCCTCTTGCTATATGGAATAGATTTGTCTGTGATATTTCTAACGGAGGTTCTAGTGAAGGCACAAGAGCTAATAGATAGAGATAAAATAACTTCCCATTTAAGAGTAGCTGTTTTTGTTGATATGCAAAATATTTACTACGGCGCTAAAAATACTCTGAAGAAAAAAGTTGACTTTAAAAGATTATTGGAGCTAGGAGTAAGAGGAAGAACTCTTTATAGAGCAATTGCTTATCTTGTTGATCTTGATAAGGTAAATCAGGATAGTTTTATCTATGTTTTAAGAAGTCTTGGTTACGAAGTAAAGCTAAAAGAACCTAAAAAGTTTTATAGCTGGGATAAGATAGAATATAAAGCTGATTGGGATATGGGAATAGCCATTGATGCTATTGCAATGGCAGAAAATGGAAAGATTGACGTTGTTGTTTTAATGAGCGGAGATGGTGATTTTGTTGATTTAATAAACTTTCTCAAAGCAAAGGGAATAAAGGTGGAAGTTATTTCTTTTAGATCTATAACTGCAAAAGAACTCATTCACGCAGCTAATGAATACATTGATCTTGGTGAAATAGGAGACTACATCGTTTTAGAGGAGAAGGAAAATGGAGATATTAGCAATTCCAGCCGGTCCTTTTTTGGTTAACACTTTACTTGTTTGGGATAAGGAAAGTAAGTGTGCTGCTATAGTTGATCCTGGTGATAAAAAGTCTATTGAAGAGATAGAGGACATACTTTCTAGGAAAGACCTTAACGTAAAGTACATAATAAACACTCATGAACATCCTGATCACATAGCTGCAAATGCATGGGCAAAGCTAAAATTTCCTAAGGCCGATTTAATAATGCACGAAGAAGCAGCTAAGCATTTAAACTTTTGGGTTGAAAGTGAAATCGGAGAACTTGCAGGTGCAGAGTATTCTCCATCTCCAGAAAAAACTTTAAAAGATGAAGACGAGCTAAAACTTGGAAACTTTAATTTCAAAATTATTCACTCTCCTGGTCATTCTCCTGGAAGTATTGTCTTATTTTCTCCAAAAGCAGATGTAGCAATTGTTGGAGACCTAATATTCAAGGGAAGTATAGGTAGATACGATCTTCCTATGAGTAATCGCCATGAACTTAAACGTTCAGTAGTAAAAGTTTTAAATCAGCTAAATCCTGATACGCTTATCATTCCAGGACACGGCCCTAGAACAACTGTAAAAGAAGAAATAAATAACAATCCTTTTATAAGAGAGTTTATAGGATGACAGCAGGTACTCATATCTTAGGAGGAATTCTCCTTGCTGCGTTTTTTCAATTACCCATAATTCCGGCAGCTTTTGGAAGTGTTTTACCAGATATTGACTTGAAAAAGGGATTGCCATTTAGACAAAATAGAACCCTTTTTAACTCTCACAGAGGAATTACACATCATATTGCTATACCAATAGTCTTAGTTTTTCTTTCTCTATATCTTAGAGATCATTACAGCTACGAAATAGGACGCTACTTCCTTTCTTTTTCAATAGGTTACGCTTCTCACATTCTTCTTGATATTCTAAATCCTCTTGGAGTTCCATTCTCTTTTAAGTACTATCCTCGTTTATCTTTAAAACTTGTTCGTTCAGGAAAATTTGGTGAAATTTTTGTTATACTTACGCTAGTTGTAATGCTGATTTATTTTGTAGATTCAGGAAAACTTAGCTACGCAGGATTCATAGACAAAGATATTCTCGAAGTTCTAAAAAAGTTAATAGAGGAGGTTAGAGGATGAAGTTTTTCATAGACACTGCCGACATAAACGAAATAAAGGCTGCAATGGAAATGGGAATGGTTGACGGGGTTACAACTAACCCAACTCTCATTTCAAAAACGGGAAGACCATTCCTTGAGGTTGCAAAGGAAATAGTAGAAACAGTTCCTGGTCCTGTGAGTTTAGAAGTAGTTAGCTTAGACGCTCAAGGAATGATAAACGAAGCAAGACAACTTGCAAAGTTTGGAGATAACGTTGTCATAAAAATACCAATGACGACAGAAGGTTTAAAAGCAGTAAAAACACTTTCTAAGGAAGGAATAAAAACAAACGTCACTCTTGTATTTTCACCTCTTCAAGCACTTCTTGCAGCAAAGGCTGGAGCTACTTACGTTTCTCCATTTGTTGGAAGACTTGACGACATTGGACATGATGGAATGGAATTAATATCTCAGATTGTTCAAATTTATGATAACTACGGATTTAATACAGAAATTATCGTTGCCAGTATAAGACACCCTCAACATGTTCTTCAGGCAGCACTTCTTGGTGCAGATATTGCAACAATACCATTTAAAGTAATAAAGCAGTTAGCAAAACATCCACTAACAGACATAGGACTAGAAAGATTTTTGGAAGATTGGGCAAAAGTACCAGGAAAGGATTCTATTTTTGAATAAAGATTAAAAAACTTTGAGTAGCGGGTACCCGCTACTCAATTATCTCAAGAACAGCTCTCTTTCCTATCTTTGTTGCAGCTGCAGAAAGAAGAGTTCTCAAAGCTTTTGCAGTTCTTCCTTGTCTACCAATTACTTTTCCAAGATCTTTTGGATCTACCTTAAGCTCAATAATAATTGTTCTTTCTCCTTCTGTCTCTACAACGTAAACAGCATCAGGATTATCAACTAGTTTGTTCGAGTTCAATACATGGTGGACACCTTGATGACTTCTAATATAGTCCTCAAACTTCTCAGCGGGAGTCTTGTAATTTAAAGAGTGATGGGGTCTAAGAAAGTTGTAAATCTTTAAATACTCAAAAAGTTTTTTATTCATCTCATCAACAGTCGGTTCTGTTCCTTCTATCATCCATAGTTCACTTTCTGTCGTTTGAATAAACCTTTCTACATGCGCATTAGTCTTGGGAGATTTCGGATAACTAAAGTAGTGTTCTATCCCTTTTCTTTTAAGATATTCGTCTAACTCCCCTAAAAATTCGCTCCCGTTATCCGTTTGAACTTTCTCTATCTTGAAGGGAAGAAATTTTTCAAGTTCTTCAAAAAACCTTCTTCCGCTCCTGCTGCTTTTTGTAGAATAAACCTTGGCAAATGCTATTCGGGTGAACTTGTCTATTGCCGTGAACTGGTAAAAGGTTTTACCGCACCAGTAGAGGTATTTAACGTCCATGAGGATTGTTCCTGGTTTGTCTGCTCTTAGTCCTTTTCTGGTGCGGTTCTTTTTCCCTTTCTGTTTCTTCCTCTTGTAGGTACTTTTTAGTTTTTCCGTTCTTTCTATTAGTCCGTGTCTTTTGAGACCCTGTAAACTGTAGAGGATGATATTTTTACATTTAGGTATCTTTCCATGAAGGCTGCTATCTTTTCTTTGCTCCAGGTTGGGAATTTTTCCCTTATTGTGACGATGATGTGTTCTATTTCAGGTTCTGTTTGGGGTTGTCTTACTTTATGAGGTCTTTTGTTTCTGTCTTGGAGTCCTTCTATCCCGTACTTGTCGTATCTTTTTTTCCACTTGTAGAAGGTTGTTGGACTGATGCCAAAGTATCTGCATGTTTTTCTGGCGTTGCCTGTTTTGTGGTAGTACTCTATCCATTTGAGTCTCCTTTTAACGTTTCTGTCTTTTGTTAGGTCAAGTTTCTTTTTTACTCTTCTTCCTTCTTTCAGGGTTTCTTTGAATGCTGTATTTGTGCTTGATATATGGAGGGATGTTCCTTTGAATCTTTTCAATTGTTTCATCGGTGGACACCTCCTTGTGGTATTCAAAGGTTATTGTAGGGTGTCCACCTTCTATCTGAACTTCAACAGCTTACATAAAAGGAAATGGAAATCTTCCACCTTTCTTAGCCATCTTCCTCTGCATTTTCTTCATCTGCTTCATAGCCATCTTTGCTTGAACAAACTGTTTTATAAGAGCATCAACCTCTTTAACCGATGTTCCACTACCTTTTGCAATTCTCCTTTTTCTACTAGCGTTTATAATTGCATGATTTCTACGCTCTTCCGGAGTCATTGAATTTATTATAGCCTCAATCCTTTTTAGCTTCTTATCATCTATTGCTTTTTCAAGTTGCTTTAACATTTTTTGACTGGAAAGTCCTGGAATCATCCTAATTATCTGTTGAAGAGGTCCTAATCTCTGTATCATTCTAAGTTGTTGTCTAAAATCTTCTAAGGTAAACTCACCAGACAAAAGCTTTTCCTGCATAGAAAGAGCTTCTTTTTCATCTATTACTTCTTGTGCCTTTTCAACCAAGGAAACAATATCTCCCATTCCAAGGATTCGTGACGCGACTCTATCTGGATAAAAAGGCTCAAAGTCATCAATTTTTTCACCCACACCTGCAAATTTTATAGGTTTACCTGTTACACCTTTAACAGATAAAGCTACCCCTCCTCTTGCATCTGAATCCATCTTTGTAAGAACAATTCCTGTCATTCCCACTCTTTCATCAAAAGCTTTTGCAATATTTACAGATTCCTGACCAGTCATTGAATCAATAACAAAAAGTGTTTCATCAGGAACAACTTCTTCTTTTATTTTCCTTGCTTCTTCAAGTAGCTCTTCATCAATGTGAAGTCTTCCAGCTGTATCAACAACGAGAACATCATAGCTTTCATCTTTAGCCTTCAAGAGAGCATCTTTTGCAATCTTTACAGCATCCTTTTCTTTTTCTTCAAGAAATACCGGAATCCCAATCTGATCTCCAAGCTTTTTAAGCTGAAGCATTGCAGCAGGTCTATAAACGTCAACAGATGTCAGAAGTACTCTTTTCCCTTGTTTTTTCAAGTAATTTGCTAACTTTGCTGCCGTTGTAGTCTTACCCGAACCTTGAAGACCAATTAAAAGAATAACAGAAGGTTTTCCTTTTAAGTTAAGTTTTTCTGCTTCTCCACCAAGAGTTTGAACAAGCTCGTCGTGAACTATTTTTACAAGCTGCTGTGCTGGATTTACCCCTTTTATTACCTTGGCTCCTAGGGCTTTCTCTTTAATATCTTTGATAAAGTTTGAAACAACCCTGTAGTTAACATCAGCTTCAAGAAGAGCTAGTTTTATTTCTCTAAGACCTTTTTCTAGAGTCTCTTCATCTATTCTTCCTTTTCTGCCAATTTTTTCTATTGCAGATTGAACTTTTTCTGCTAAAGCATCAAACATCAACTACCTCCTATTCGAGCGGGATTTCCACACCAGCTGCTGCTTCTACAAATCTATCTTTCAAGATTTCCTTGAAAAGTTCTATTCCTCTCTCTCCTGTACAGTGACAGGGAGCAACAAAGCGAGTAAACTTTTTAAGTTCTTCAGCCACTTCGATGATTTTCTCATCTGGTGATCTATAAAGGTGAAATCCACCAACTATGAGGAACAGTTCCTCTCCACAGATTGTCACAGCTTTCTTAGCTATCTCGACTATTCCAGGATGACTACAACCTGTTAATAAGACAAAACCTTCTGCTGTACTCACTATTAGAGAATGCTCAAAGGAAGGTTTTTCAATTCCCGTTTCCATTATACCCGTAGAGACTGCTCTTTCTGATATGTAAGTCGGTGTAGTTATTGGAACGCACACAACACTTTCTGGCAGGTTTTCTTCAAACTCTACACAATCTGGCTCAGGAACAAAAAGCTCAAAGTCCCTATTTTTCTTCAAAATGTACGGTAATCCTCCGACGTGATCCCAGTGGTTATGAGATATAAAAACAACATCTACTTCCTCAATATTTACACCAAACTTTTCTAAATTTTCTGCAAGAACCTCCGGTTTTGCACCTGTATCAAAAAGTATAGTTTCGTCTGAGAGCTCTATAAGAGCAGCAAATCCCCAATCTTCTCTATAGTCAGGGAGAGCTCTATTATCGTAAAGGATCTTTAGATTTTCCATTCTTAACCTCAACTTTTTTCTTACTGCTGTCAATTTATGCAGCTAAAGATAAATTGCATATATTATAGTTAAAAAGCCTTGAAAAGAAATAACTTTTCTTTAATTTAAATGCCCGGGTGGCGGAATTGGCAGACGCGCAGGACTCAGGATCCTGTGGGAGCAATCCCGTGCGGGTTCAAATCCCGCCCCGGGCACCAAAGGAATAGTAAAAATGAAAGACATAGAAAAGCTTTCAGAAATACTTAAAAGTTTCCAATCAGTTGCCGTTCTTACAGGTGCTGGTGTAAGTGCCGAAAGCGGCATTCCTACGTTTCGTGGAAAAGATGGACTGTGGAATAAGTACGATCCAACAGAACTTGCGACATTTGAAGCCTTTGAAGAAGACCCTTTAAGAGTTTGGAAATGGCACCTATGGAGAATGAGACTCATAGCAAACGCAAAACCTAATCACGCTCATTATGCGATTTCTGAAATGGAAAGGTTATTTCCTGACTTTCTTCTCATAACTCAAAATGTAGACAGTCTTCACAAAATAGCTGGTTCTAAAAAACTTGTAGAGCTCCACGGCAACATTTTTGAAGGAAAGTGTAGGTACTGTGGTAAAAGATACAATGAGAAAGAACTTTTCAACCTATTTCCCCTTGCAGATAGGAAATTCCTGAAAGGACTAAGAGAGGAAGATTTCAGAAAAAGAATTTTAGAGGGTTTAGAGGCAAAAGATTTACCAAAGTGTTCTATTTGTGGAAACTTTGTTGGTCCCGGAGTTGTCTGGTTTGGCGAAAATCTCCCCGAAGATGCTCTCCAGAAAGCTTTTCAAGCAGCAGAGAAAAGCAAAATCTTTTTCTCCATTGGAACATCAGCATTGGTTCAACCAGCAGCTTCTTTGCCGCTAATTGCAAAGAAAAAGGGAGCAGTTCTTGTTGAGATCAATATAGATAAAACTCTTATATCTTCCTATTGTAACTTTGTTTTTCGAGATTCAGCTTCTAAAGTTTTACCTTCTATTCTTTCAATACTAAAAGAACATAAGTAAAATTTATGCTTACCCAGGGAAAACTCTTTTAAAACATTGCCTTCTGGTCTTTCAGAAAGGAATAAAGAATCTTTTGGAGGTTTTGAAGAATAAGGTAAAACTGAATTCTTAAACTTTTCAACATAAAAACAGAGTTGAAGGTATTTTGTTTTTGTAAAGAGAGGATATTCTTTAGTTAAATCTGCAATCTCTTTTGCAACTTCTCTAACTGGAGGATATTTAGACTCTGCAATTGGTAAATAATAAGAACTGTAAAATCCTCTAAACAAAAGCATTAATAAAGCAAAGAGAATTACAATAGGAGTAAAGTTAATCCTTGGAAGAAAGTAGAAATAGAAAAGATAAGCAAATATTAAAAATATAATCGTTTCCTTAAGTATGAGAGATGAGTTACCAGTAATAATTACACCCACAACAATCCCTAGGGGAACTATGAGCTCTAACGTAAATTGGAGTATATTTTTTGCTCTCTTATGAATGAAATATTTATCTTTTAAATAAACTGCAATTAGAATTGACAAAAGCGGAAGTAAAGGCATTGTATATCTCATTCTTGAACCCGGGAAAAACCAATAGATAAGAAAGTTTCCAATAAATGTTAGAATTAAAAAAAGAGTAGTTTTATCGCTTATTAGCTTTTTATAACCTTCCTTTTCTCTATATAGATAAAAAAGAACAATTACTGACCACGGGAAAGTTGCAAACAGAAATCTAAATGGAAAGGAAATAAATCTTTTGATAGTTTCTAACAAATCAAACTGAGTAGGAGCACGAGAAATAACTTCTGAAAAAAGCGTCTTTAAAGCTTGTTCTGTTGGAACTATAAGTATCCATCCAACAAAAGGAATAATTCCTAAAACAAAGCCAACTATATGATTAAGGGAAAGAAGTCCTTTTAAATCTTTTTTTAAGAAAAAGTAAACGAATATAGCTACTAAGAAAAAGTGAAAAGCTGGAAAGCCTTTTGTTAAAGCAGCAAGAGATGTGAAGAAGTATCCTAAAAACCAAGCAATTCTTTCTTTTCCCTTATCTATAAAGTAATACCACGAGATTATGGATGACGAAACTAAAAAAGTAAAAAGAGTGTCTGGTTCAGCTTTTGTAGAATATCCAAAAAGAACCATAAAAAATGTTGGGAATATAACTGCTGAAAAAAGAGCTACTTTTCTTTCAAAGAGCTTGGAAGAAAAAAAGAACAGAAAAACGGAAGTTAAAATAACCGAAATAAGAGAAGGTAATCTTAATGAAAATTCAGATACAGAACCAAAAATCTCTGAGGAAATAGCTAAAATCCAATTGTGAAAAGGTGGCTTTCTAAAATATGGCTCTAGAAGAACTGTTGGCTGAAAAAAATTATGAGTTTTTAACATTTCAAAGGTAATTATTCCTCTTCTTGGTTCTTCATGGTAAAGAACAAATGTTCCAATATTTATTAAAAGAGCAAATGAAAGAAAAACCAGAAAAAGTTTAAAAGTTCTATCTATCATTTCCTTCTTCAACAGCCACCTCTCTGAAAAATTCCTCTGGAATATCTGGTTTTTCACCTACAGGGTGAAATTCTACCTCAATAGAACTACATTCAGGACATTTAAAATAGCTTATCCACATTTCTTTGTTTCCTATGATATCTTTGACATCTCCCTTTTTATTTACGTCTCTAGAACCTACATATTCAAATTCTCCTGTATTTCCACAAGTGCTACACTTTAAAAGCCTTTTGTACATAGATACCTCTTTAAAAAATTTTTCTACAAACAATAATTTCTCTGTTATACTTCAAAATGCAACTTTAAGAGGATGAAAAGATGCAGGATAGACGCTTTTGGCTCTTAGCTTTAATTTCAACAGTTCTCCTTCTTTTACCCAACGGTTTCTATTCGGCTTTTGATAAAGACGAACCGAAGTACATGGAAGCAGCTTGGGAAATGGTTAAAACGGGAGACTACATTACCCCTTACTACAATTATGAATACCGTTTTGACAAACCTATTCTTGTTTATTGGCTTATAGCCTTAGGTTACAAGATTTTTGGTATTAACGAATTTGGTGGAAGGTTTTTTGTTTCTATCTTTGGAGTTTTTACTGTTCTTCTTCTTTACTGGTGGCTTACAAGATGGAAAGGAAGAGACCTTGCCTTCTGGACTTCTCTCGTTTTCCTTTCACTTTTAGATTTCATAGTCATGTCTTCTGTTGCAATGCCCGATGTGGTTTTGACTTTCTTCTTTGCAGCTTCTTTGATCTTCTTCTTTGAAGCCTACCACAGAAAAAGTGAAAAGTTTTACCTTCTTGCTTTTGCCTCCTCAGGATTTGCAACCTTAACTAAAGGTCCTGTTGGTCTTGCTCTACCTGGTCTTGTTGCCATAATCTATCTCTTACTTAGAAGAGACCTTTTGAAAACTCTTAAAGAAATTCCTTGGTTTAAGGGATTTGGTATCTATCTTCTTATTGTAGCTCCGTGGTACGTTGCAATTTTTAAAAAGCACGGTTATCAATTTTTTAAAGACTTTATCATATTCCACAACATCCATAGATTTACCTCAAAAGTACCGGGTCATCCAACTGAGTGGTGGTACTATCTTGCAAACTACTTCTGGTTGTATCTTCCTTGGAGTTTCTTTTTCCCCTTTGCTCTATATAGAGTGTTTAAAAGAAAAGAATCAATTACCGATAATGTCCTTAACTTTTCCCTTGTGTGGTTTTTTACTGTTGTTATTTTCTTCCAAATTGCTCATACAAAACTTGCCCACTATCTCCTTCCTTCTTTTCCTGCTTTTGCTGTTATCACAAGTTGGTATCTTTCAAAGTTTAAAGATAAAATACCAGCTTACATTACAGCTGCTATTTTTATAGTTTTCTCCGTTATAGCTTTTATTTTCTTTAAGATAAAAGGATGGCCTCTTCTTTCTCTTGTAATGCTTTTACCGGTACTCTTAGCTACTATTTTCCTTAAGAAAGATTATCTCAAACCCCTTACATTTGGCTTTATTGGAACTATGGTGCTTTTTAAGTGGATAACACTTCCTTCTCTTGAATTTCATAGAGCTAAACCTGCTGTTGGAAAAGAAATTCAACAACTTGCTAAAAAGTGTAAAGAGTGTAAATTCTACTTTTTAGACTATACAAGTCCTGAAATTGTCTATTACTTTAAAGAAGGAAAACTTGAAAGTATAGATTCAAATAGAGCAAAAGCTTTACTGCGCTCAAAAGAACCGGTTATTATTGTGACAAGAGAAAATAGACTGAAAAAACTAAAAGGAGAAAGTTTCTATATTTTAGATAAGAAAAAAGAACTCATCACTAAACACAGTATAGTTATTATCTCAAACTATCCTAAGGAGAAAATAGATGGATAGCATAAAGAAAATTTCCATCGTCATTCCTGTTTTCAATGAAGAGGAAAACATTCCTATACTTTACGATAAATTAAAGAAAGTTCTTGAAAAATTACCTTACGATTATGAAATAATCTTTGTTGATGATGGAAGTACTGATAGGACAGAAGAGCTCTTAGAAAAAATTGCTTCTAAAGATAAAAAGGTAAAAGTAATTGAATTTGCAAGAAATTTTGGACAAACTCCAGCAATGATGGCCGGAATGGACTATGCTACTGGAGACGTAATAGTAACAATGGACGGAGATCTTCAAAACGATCCTGAAGATATCCCAAGACTTCTTGAAAAGATAGAAGAAGGCTACGACGTAGTTAGTGGTTGGAGAAAACATAGGCAGGATGCTGCAATTTCAAGAAAATTACCGTCAAAGATAGCTAACTGGTTAATAGGAAAGATAACAGGAGTGAAAATCCACGACTACGGTTGTACTTTAAAGGCTTATAAAAGTAACGTTATAAAGAAGGTAAGGCTTTATGGAGAGCTCCATAGATTTATTCCAGCTCTTGCCTCAACTGTTACTTCTGTAAGCAAGATTATAGAAATACCAGTAAAGCATCATCCGAGAATTTATGGAAAATCAAAGTACGGTATATCAAGAACCTTTAAAGTTCTTGCAGATCTTTTCTTTATATGGTTTTTAAAAAAATTCATGCAAAAACCTATCCACTTTTTTGGAATCTTTGGACTCTTTCTCTTTTTAGTAGGTTTAATTCCATTTTTATACCTTATAGGACTTAAGCTAACTGGACATTCTATTGGCGGAAGACCTCTTTTAATTATTTCAGTTTTATTTATACTTTCGGGAATTCAAATGTTTACAACGGGAATTATCAGTGAAATTCTCATGAGAATATACTTTGAAGCTCAGGATAAAAAACCTTACGTTGTTGGGAGAGCTATAAACGTTGAAGAAGAATAGCCTTTTTTTCCCTACGCTTATACTGATTATATTTGCCTATTTTCTATATAGGTTTGATGTTTTTTTCAAGCTGAAAGAGATAATCAAAAACCTTGATCCAATTTATTTAATTTTTTCTCTTTTCTTCTACCTTCTCACATACATTTTTAGGGCTAAAAGGTTTAGTATTATCTTTCCATCTATTTCCACTCAAGATCTTGCTGCCGTTATGGGAATTCACACCTTTTTTAACAATATTCTTCCCTTTAGATCTGGAGAAGCATCTTTTCCTATAATTCTTAAGAAACTCTTTGGAGTCGATGCAACAATTTCTTCAGTAGCTCTTCTCTTTATAAGAATATTAGACCTTATTGTCCTTTCGTTATTTTTCCTTACTTCTGTTCTCTTTGTTGCTACTAAAAGTAAAGAGCTCCTCTGGATTCCTGTTATTACAATCTCCATATTAATTCTTCTCCTTTATTTAGGATTTAAACTGCTCAAAAAGTTTCGCGGTCGTTTCCTTATCATTGGAACAGTTTTTTCCTTTGTTCAAACTTTCATCTCCTTTAGAGCAGTTGGAAAAATCCTCTCTTACTCTTTTCTAACGTGGCTTTTCAAGTTTGTTTCTTTCTTTTTTATTCTAAAAGCAGGAAAAATAGAGCTTAATTTCTTTAAGACTGTTTTTGTTTCAACCTTTGGAGAAGTAACAACAATTTTACCAATCCACAGCTTTGGAGGATTTGGAACTTATGAGGCAGGACTTGTAGGAGGGTTTTCTTTAATAGGAGTTAAAGTTAGCTACGCTTTAACGATTGCTTTTTATTTTCACCTTCTCCTTCTCCTAATGTCCGGCATTCTAGCGCTTGTTGGATGGTTCTATCTTTCAAAAAAATTAAAAAGAAAAGAGTATTAAAAACATTTATAATACCGCCAGCAAAAAAGTCTAAGAGGAGAAGTTGAAGGCTCTCTTTGGAGGAAGCTTTAATCCGGTTCACATAGGTCACTTGATAGTTGCAAGGGATATCCTTGAAACTTTTGGATTTGAAGAAATTATTTTCGTTCCAGCATATTTGCAGCCTTTAAAGGATAAACTGTTTTTACCTCCAGAGCTCCGCTTAGAGCTTTTAAGGATTTCAATAGAGGAAGAAAAAGGATTTTCCATCTGGGACTATGAAATAAGAAAGAAAGGAATCTCGTACACAGTTGATACATTAAGGGAGTTTTGGAAAATCTACAAAGAAAAACCCATTTTCATAATAGGAGAAGATTCTTTTGAATCATTTCATCTTTGGAAAGAACCAACAGAAATTTTAAAACTAGCCAAAATTATTGTTGTTAAAAGACCTAGATATAAAATTGACGTTGACAAAATTGCTAAGAAAATAGGCTATTCAATTAAGTTTTCAGAAGTTGATAAAGAGAAGTCTGTTGATAGCAACGTTCTTAATGACATTGATATCCTTATATATAACGGTAGATTGGTAGAAATTAGCTCAACAGAAATTAGAAACCGCTTGAAATCAAACAAAAGTATAAGGTATCTTCTCCCAGACAAAGCTGAAAAGTCATTAAGGAGGTGGTGGAAAAATGCCTTTTAAAAAGATATGCAACAAGATGTCTCTTAGAGATATCTCTCCGGAAAAGCTTAAAGGAAAGAAAGTCTTTGTAAGAGTTGACTTTAACGTTCCTCTTGAAAATGGCGTAATTCAAAACGACAAAAGAATTAGAGCAGCACTTCCAACAATCAATTACCTTATAGACCATAAAGCCAAAGTTATTCTTTGTTCTCATCTTGATAGACCTGAAGGTTGGGATCCAAAACTTTCTTTAAAGCCAGTTGCAGATAGACTTTCAAGACTTCTTGAAAAAGAAGTTAAGTTCATTCCAGATTGTGTTGGTGAAGAAGTTGAATGGGAAGTTAACAACTTAAAGGAAGGGGAAGTTGCACTCCTTGAAAATGTAAGATTTTATAAAGAAGAAACAAAAAATGATCCTGAATTTGCTAAAAAGCTTGCAAAACTTGCAGATATTTACGTAAACGACGCTTTTGGTACTGCTCACAGAAAACATGCTTCAACTTATGGAATTGCTCAGTATGTAGAAATTGCAGTTGCAGGATTCTTGCTTGAAAAAGAAATAAAGTACCTTCAGAAAGCTCTTGACAATCCTGAAAGACCTCTTGTTTTAATAATAGGCGGTTCTAAAGTTTCTGGAAAATTAGAAGTAATAGAAAATCTTTTAAAAGTTGTTGATAAGATGCTTATCGGTGGGGGAATGGCTTATACCTTTTTAAAAGCAGCTGGTTACAATGTTGGAAAATCTCTTGTTGAAGAAGAGCTCCTTGACACAGCAAAAGAGATAATGGAAAAAGCCGAAAAAAATGGCATTAAGTTTTACCTACCTGTTGATAGTAATAATGCTGATGAATTCTCTCCTACAGCACACGCTAAGTTAACAACTTATAAGGAAATTCCAGACGACATGATGGGACTTGATATTGGTCCAGCAACTGTAGAACTATTTAAAGAAGCTCTTTCAGATGCCAAGACAATTCTCTGGAACGGTCCAATGGGAGTTTTCGAATTTGAAAAATTTGGATACGGTACTATGGAAATAGGAAGAATTGTTGCTTCTCACGCTGAAGCTTTAAGAATTGTAGGTGGTGGTGACAGTGTTGCAGCTGTAGAAGCGCTAGGCCTTGAGCATCAGATAGATCATGTTTCAACAGGCGGTGGAGCTTTCTTAGAGTTTCTTGCAGGAAAAGAGCTCCCAGGTGTTATGGCTTTGACAGACAAAAAATAAGAAAAAAATTGTTAAGGAAGGACTTTTTGTCCTTCCTTTTCCCTTAATAAACAATTAAATTCACTCCTTTACTTCTAAGATAAGGAATTTCTTCAGGTTTATCTACATAGTCAACAACAAACCAATCACCTTTTTCCGTAGAAATTAAAAGTCCTGGAACTTCTAACTTTGACCTTTCTCCATTACTTCCAGGTGGTTCAACTACCATAAGATTTATTCGTTTGTTGACAATAGGAATACTAGAAAGAATATTTTCTAAATCCTTTAAAAAGTTTCCAGTTAGTATTACAACTTTATAACCATTTAGCTCTAACTTTACTTTTCTTTCTGGATCAAGAAAATCAAAAGCTATGAACAAATGATTTTTTGCAAATTCAATCCCATCTTCTTTAAAGACTCCTTTTTCGCCAGTAACAATTTTCAGCAGTTCAGAAATTTTTTCAATACCACCACCAGTTAGAATTTTAAGTTTTCCTTCTTTTCCTTCAAGTTCTTTTCCTTCTGGTTGCAAAACTCTTATGTTATAAGATTTAAGTAGATTCACAAGTTCAGTAGGAGTATCTCTTTTTAAGTTTATTATAACTCTATTTCCCGTAGTAGCGTCGTAACTTAAATAATCATATCTATAAGTAAGTACATCTTTAATTCCTAAGATAAGTTTGCCATTTTTTTCAATAACACCAAAGTTTGATTCAATAAGCTTTTCTAAAAGTTTTTTCAGCTCTTGGGAAGTTATTACCTTTATTCCAAGACTACTTAGCTCGTCTTTAATCTCTTTATTCAAACCATTATCAAAATCTAAGATATATTCTCTACCATTAATAGAAATTTTAGGATTTTTTTTAAAATCTACTTTACCGTTTTTCAAGAATAGAGAACCTTTTTTCTCTACTTTCCCTCCTAGCATAGAAACAGCAGGAAGAATACTTTCTTTTATTTTCCTTCTTCGTTTATCTAAAAATTTTCCTTTTTTTCCTATAGGTAGCTTAAGCTTTTGCCCAGCATATATTAAATTTGGATTTTTTATCTTGTTTAATTTTATTACTTTATCCAGTATGTTAGGAGATAATCCTAACTTAGATATTATGCCAGATAAGGTATCTCCTCGTTTAACTTTATAAATAATAACACTTTGATTAGAAAGTTTTTCTTCCTTTATATGCTTGATAATTTTTATCTCGTAAACTTGAGCAAACACAAGCTTTGTAAAAAGAAAAAAAATCAATAAACTAATTCTAACCATTTTTTCATATCCTCTAAAGCTCTTTCTGCAAGATATTTTCTTCTTTCTCTTTTACCTCTTATCTTCTTTTCAGGTGGTAAAAGAATTCCAAAGTTTGCATTCATCGGTTGAAAAGTTTTTGGATCAGCAGTTGTAATGTACTTTAAAAGAGCTCCTATCATTGTAGTTTCCGGTGGATAGACTAGCTCTTTACCTTCAGCTAGTTTTACAGCATTTATACCTGCAATAATTCCAGTTGCTGCTGATTCTGGATATCCTTCAACTCCAGTTATTTGTCCAGCAAAAAAGACCTTAGGATTTTTCTTAAGTTGAAGAGTTTTCAAAAGAAGTTTTGGAGATTTTATAAAAGTATTTCTATGAATGCTTCCAAATCTTGCAAATTCAGCATTTTCAAGGCCTGGAATTAGTCTAAATACCCTTTTTTGTTCAGGATACTTAAGCTTTGTCTGAAACCCAACAAGATTTAAAAGAGTTCCTTCTTTATTTTCCTTCCTTAACTGAACAACCGCAAAAGGTCTTTTCCCTGTTTTAGGATCTATCAATCCAACAGGTTTTAAAGGACCAAAAAGAAGAGTTTGTTTTCCTCTTTCTGCCATTTCCTCTATCGGCATACAACCTTCAAAGTAACAGGCCTTTTCAAAATCTTTTAAAGGTACCTTTTCAGCTTCCATTAAAGCAGTGTAAAACCTTTCATATTCTTCCTCAGTCATAGGACAGTTGAGATAATCATCTCCTCCTTTCCCGTACCTTGAACCCCAAAAACACTTTGAGTAATCAATAGTATCTGCATAAACTATTGGAGAGATAGCATCGTAAAAGTGGAGTTCTTTTTCTCCAAGATAATTCCTTAGATATTCTGAAAACTTATCTGAAGTCAACGGACCACTTGCAACAATGGTTATTCCTTCTTTTGGAATTTCTGTAACCTCTTCTCTAACTACTTCAATGTTAGGATGATTTTCAATCTTTTCAGTTATATACTCGGCAAATTTTTCTCTATCAACAGCTAGAGCTCCACCTGCTGGAACTTCTGTTTTTCTTGCAGCTTCAACTATTAAAGAATTTAGAAGTTCCATTTCGGCTTTAAGAAGTCCCCGCGGAGTTGTTACTTCTTTTCCTCCTAAGGTATTGCTACAAACAAGCTCAGCAAATAGGCTAGTTTTGTGTGCCGGTGTAGTCTTCTTTGGCCTCATTTCAAAAAGTCTAACTTTATGTCCCTTATTAGCTACTTTATACGCTGCTTCAACTCCAGCAAGTCCTGCCCCAATTACGTTTATAATTTCTTTCACTTTTTCTCCTTTTTGTATAAATTTTTAAATCAAATTTAGGTCAAGGAGCAAGCTTTGAATAGAATTTTAAAAGATTTAGAAAACCTAAAAACAATCGTCTCAAATCTGAAAAGAGAAAAAAAGAAGATAGTCTTTACAAATGGTTGCTTTGACATACTCCATGCAGGTCACGTTGACTATCTTGAAAAAGCAAAGTCTTTAGGTGATGTTTTAATTGTTGGAATGAATAGTGATTCTTCCATAAAAAGAATAAAAGGAGAAAAAAGACCTATAGTTTCTCAAGATTATAGAGCAAAAGTTTTAATTGCTTTAAAAGCTGTTGACTACGTTTTTATCTTTGAAGATGATACCCCTTATAAAGTTATAGAAATTATTAAACCTCATGTTCTTGTGAAAGGTACAGACTGGCCTATTGAAAAAATTGTGGGAAAAGAATTTGCTGAAAGAGTTGAAAGAATTCCTTTTGAGTATGATATATCAACGAGTAAAATCATTGAAAGAGTCGTAAAGCTATACTGTAGCAATAAATCCTAAGAATATATCCCCCACAAGAAGGGGGATAACAAAAAAGAACTACGAATAATACTCTTGAAGAGGCTTAACTTCTAACTGCCTTTTTCTCATAGACTCTATTGCCATTACAGCAGCTTGAGCTCCTCTTATCGTTGTGTAGTAAGGAATGTTGTAGTTAACTGCAAGTCTTCTTATACTAACAGCATCTTTTGTTGACCTTGTACCGGAAGGAGTGTTGATTATAAGAATGATTTCTCCATTCTTAATTAAATCTCCAACATTTGGACGTCTTCCTTCTTGAATCTTAAAGACAACTTCAACAGGAAGTCCTTTTTCCTTTAAGAACTTATAAGTTCCTTCTGTAGACACGATTTTAAATCCCATATCTGTTAACTTCTTAGCTATTCCGTAAACTTTCGGTTTGTCTTTATCTTTAACGCTTATAAAAACTTTCCCTCTTGATGTATCAACAGGAAGTCTTGAACCTGCCGCAAGCTGAGCCTTGTAAAAAGCAATTCCAAGATCATCATCTATTCCCATTACTTCTCCAGTTGATTTCATCTCCGGACTAAGAACTGGATCAACTTCTGGAAATCTGTTAAATGGGAACACAGCTTCTTTAACTGAGTAGTATCTAGGTTCAACTTCTTCTATTCCAAGTTCGTCAAGGGTTTTACCTATTGCTACTTTTGTAGCTACTTTCGCAAGAGGAATTCCAGTAGCTTTACTTACAAAAGGAACTGTTCTTGAAGCTCTCGGATTAACTTCAATTATGTATATTTCACCATCTTTAACAGCAAACTGAATGTTTATAAGACCTTTTACATTTAATTCAAGAGCTATTTTTCTCGTAATTTCTTTTATCTCCTCAACAATTTCTTTTGGAACTGAAAAAGTTGGAAGAACACAAGCACTATCTCCTGAGTGAATACCAGCTTCTTCAATGTGCTCCATTACTCCACCGATAACAACTCGTTTACCATCACATACAGCATCAACGTCAAATTCGACGGCATCTTCAAGGAACTTATCTATGAGAACAGGCCTATCTTCAGAAACCTCAACAGCTTCTGTCATATATGTTCTAAGTTCATTTATATCGTAAACAATTCTCATTGCTCTTCCACCAAGAACGTAAGAAGGCCTCATAAGAACAGGGAAACCTATTTCTTCAGCGATTTTCTCAGCCTCTTCAAGAGATCTTGCAATCCCTGAAGGGGGTTGTTTTAACCCTAACTTGTTAAGAAGAGTTCTAAACCTTTCTCTATCTTCAGCAATGTCAATACTTTCTGACGAAGTACCAAGGATTTTTACGCCTTCCTTTTCAAGAGGGACTGAAAGCTTAAGCGGAGTTTGACCACCGAATTGAACAATAACTCCTTCAGGTTTTTCCTTTTCAACAATATTGAGAGCATCTTCGAGAGTAAGGGGTTCAAAGAAGAGTTTGTCAGAAGTGTCATAGTCAGTAGAAACAGTTTCAGGATTACAGTTTGCCATGTGAGCTTCGTAACCTAGTTCTCTTAAAGCCCAAACAGCATGTACACAGCAGTAATCAAACTCAACTCCCTGGCCAATTCTATTTGGTCCAGAACCAAAGACTGTAACTTTTTTCTTGTCAGAAGGATTAGCTTCGCATTCCCTTCCATCATAGGTAGAATAATAGTACGGCGTGTAAGCTTCAAACTCTCCAGCACAAGTATCAACTGTTTTGTATAGAACTTGTGCAACTTGTTTTCTCTTTTCTCTAACTTCTTTTTCAGAAACGCCTACAAGGTCTGCAATGTACTTATCTGAAAATCCCCACTTCTTGGCAAACTTGAAAAGAATAGGAGGAATAGTATCGAGAGAATATTTTTTAATTTCGTTTTCAAGATCTACCAGCTGCTTAATATTATGCAAGAACCATTTATCTATTTTTGAAAGCTCATAGAGCTTATCTAAACTCCAACCTCTTCTAAGAGCCTCAGCGATATACCAAATTCTGTCAGCATTTGGAACAGCAATTTTGCTTTCAAGATCCTGATCAGAAAGTTTGTCTACACCTTTCATTAAAAGTCCATATCTACCTATCTCCAAAGATCTTATAGCCTTTAAGAGAGCTTCTTTAAATGTTCTACCAATTGCCATAACTTCGCCGACAGATTTCATTCTTGTTGTAAGAGTTGAATTTGCTTCTGGAAACTTTTCAAAAGCCCACCTTGGAAACTTGACAACACAATAATCAATTGCCGGTTCAAAGGAAGCTGGAGTTTTCTTAGTAATATCGTTTGGAAGCTCATCAAGCGTATATCCAACAGCTAACTTTGCAGCAATTTTTGCAATCGGAAAACCTGTAGCCTTTGATGCAAGAGCTGAAGAACGGGAAACTCTCGGATTCATCTCTATTACAATTACACGTCCATTTTCCGGATTAACGGCAAACTGAACGTTTGAACCTCCAGTTTCGACACCAATTTCTCTAATTATTGCAATAGCAGCATCTCTTAGTACCTGATATTCTTTGTCTGTCAGTGTTTGAGCAGGAGCAACAGTTATAGAATCTCCTGTATGAACACCCATTGGATCAATGTTTTCAATAGAACAAATAATCACAACATTATCATTAAGGTCTCTCATAACCTCAAGCTCATATTCTTTCCAACCTAAAACACTTTCTTCAATGAGAATTTCATTAATTGGACTTGCATCTAAACCTCTTTTTGCAATTTCCTTAAACTCTTCGATGTTATAAGCTACGCCTCCTCCTTCACCCCCAAGGGTAAAGGCAGGTCTAATAATAGCTGGAAGCCCAACCTCTTTTACAACTTCCATAGCTTCATCTAAAGAACGAGCAAGTCCGCTTTTTGGAACTTCCAGCCCTATTTTTAGCATAGCTTCTTTAAAGAGCTCTCTGTCTTCTGCCTTCTTTATAGCCTCTATCTTTGCACCGATTAACTCAACACCATATTTTTCTAAAATTCCAGCTTCATAAAGTTCCACTGCTAAGTTAAGAGCTGTCTGCCCTCCAACTGTTGGAAGAAGAGCGTCAGGTCTTTCTTTTTCTATTATCTTTTCAAGAACTTCAACTGTTAGAGGCTCTATGTATGTCCTGTCTGCAATATCTGGATCGGTCATTATTGTTGCAGGGTTTGAGTTAACAAGAACAACTTGATAACCTTCTTCTTTTAAGGCTTTACAGGCTTGAGTTCCTGAGTAGTCAAACTCAGCAGCTTGGCCAATTACTATTGGTCCAGAGCCTATTATCAGTATTTTCTTCAAATCTGTTCTCTTTGGCAAAGTAATCCTCCAACAACTTGTTTGAAAAATTTTAC
Organism: Desulfurobacterium thermolithotrophum DSM 11699; assembly: GCF_000191045.1. Taxonomy (NCBI): domain Bacteria; kingdom Pseudomonadati; phylum Aquificota; class Aquificia; order Desulfurobacteriales; family Desulfurobacteriaceae; genus Desulfurobacterium; species Desulfurobacterium thermolithotrophum. The sequence goes on along the minus strand of NC_015185.1, from coordinate 106,406 downwards.
GAAAAATTTTTGGCTGGTTATAATTTAAGAACTATTTTAATTTAAGGAGTTCAATCTTGAAAATTACCATAACCGGAACACCCGGAACTGGAAAAACAACTGTAGCAAATATACTTTCTAAAAAACTAAACTTGCCTCTTTTTAACATTTCAGAACTAGTTAAAAAAGAAAAACTTTACATTGAGTTTGATAGTGAAAGAAATGCTTTTGTAGTTGATCCGGAAAAACTAAGAGAGTTTTTTCACAATAAAAAACACTTCATAGCAGAAGGACTTGTCGCCCATTACATTCCTTCTGACATTCTCATCATTTTAAGAGTTAATCCAAAAAAAATTCCTGAAAGACTTGCAGAAAGGAACTATACAGAAGAAAAAGTAAGAGAAAACGAAGAAGCCGAAAAATTTGCTGTAATTGCAACAGAAGCGATAGAAAAATCAAAAGCAAAAAGAATTCTTCACATAGATACAACAAAAAGGAAACCTGAAGATGTAGTTAATCTTATATTAGAAGGAATAGGAGGAAAGGAGGTCTTTGAAGAAGTTGACTGGCTGGAATGAAAGGCTAATTGCTATAAAAATATTAAATAGATTTGAAAAAGATAAAAAGTTAAAAGAACACATAGAAAAATTTACTTCAAGACTACATCCTCAGGATAGAGCTTTTATAAGAGAAATAGTTTCAGGAACTGTAAGATTTTTAAGACTCCTTGATTTTTCCATTGAAAAAGCAACAGGAAAAAATTTAAAAAGGCAAAAGAATACAGTTAGAAACAGCCTAAGAGTTATTGCTTATCAAATATTTTTCACAAACGTTCCACCATACGCAGCACTAAATGAAACCGTTGAAGCAGTAAAAAAAATTCTTGGAAAAAAAGCAGCAGGATTTGTTAATGCTATTTCTAAAAAAATTATAGGTTTTGACTATAAAAAAGAAATAGAAAGAATTTCTGATTACTTTGAAAGATTATCCATTCTCTATTCTTTTGAAACGTGGATGGTAAAAAGATGGAGTAATTTTTACGGAAAAGAAGAAATTGAAAAACTTTTAAAAGGTTTAAACAGAGTTGCACCTCTTTTTATAAGGGTTAATACAATAAAAATATCTCAACAAGAGCTCTTAAATCTATTGGAAAAAACCAAAATAGATGCTGAACCCCATCCGTTTATTCCATACATGATAAGAATCAAAGGACGAGTTCCAATAGAGTCAATTCCTGGTTACAAAGAAGGTTTCTTCTACATTCAGGATCCAGCTTCTTTTTTATCAGCTTATCTTTTAGATCCAAAACAGGGAGAGATTATCTTAGATGTCGGTGCAGCACCAGGTGGGAAAACCACAGCTCTTTCATCGCTAACTATAGACAAAGCAAGGATAATTGCTGTTGATATCAACAAGGAGAGAATGAAACTTTTGAAAAACAACCTTAAGAGACTTGGCATATCAAACGTTGAACTAGTATTAACAGACATTCAAAAGGACAAAAACTTCATTGAAAAACATGAAAATAGTTTCGACAAAATTCTCATAGATGCTCCATGTAGTGCAACAGGCGTAATAAGAAGACATCCAGAAGGTAAGTGGAACAAGTCTTTAAAATTGATTAAATACAATCAGACAATCCAAAGAAATCTTTTAAGCAGTTGCTATAAGCTCTTAAAGCCTGGAGGTGTCCTCCTTTATAGTGTTTGCTCTCTTGAAAAAGAAGAAGGCGAAGACATTCTTAAATTTGCTCAAGAAATTGGCTTTAAAGAAAGTTCTTTATATAATTTGCCAGAACTGCTAAAATCTTTTGCAAAAAAACACTTTCTCAGAGTCTTCCCACACAAAAATAATATGGACGGTTTCTTTTACAGCAAATTTGAAAAGTAAGGAGGTTATAATGGCTGACATAGAAAGACTTGAATTAAATGATATAGAAAGACTTGAGTTAAATAGAGAAGTAATGCTTAGACTTATAAAAGCACTCGTAGATGGTGAAGAACTAGAAGAAATTGCAAATATAATAAGCATGGATCCAAATCTTTCTGCAAAACTCTTAAAGCTTATCAACTCCCCTTATTTTGGACTGAGAAAAGAAATTAAATCTATCATTCAAGCAATAGCTTATCTAGGTTACAATAATCTAAAGGATTATGTATTTGTACTTCTTACTTCTTCTTTACTGAAAAACAAAAGTAAAGAAGAGATAAAAAAAGTCTTAAAATTTGCTTATCTCTTAAGGGCTCTTGCTGAGAAAATTTTGCCAGAACATGCTGATGAAGCTTACATGGTTGGAATTTTTGAACCTGTAAAACAGGAAGTTGGAGAGGAAACAATAAAGGAAATCTTAGAAAAAGCAGGTATATCCGAACATGTAATTTTAGGTCTTTCAGATTCAGAGAGCGAATTAGGAAAACTAAAGGAACTTGCAAAACAACTAATAGATTTGTGTGGAAGTATTATTACAGGAGAAAATATCGAGCTTCCAAATTCTCTATCAGAACTAGATAGAGAAGAACTTATTCAAATATGTCTTGAATCTGAAAATAAGGCTCATGCATTAGTTTCTACACTTTAAGCAAAAATCTTAATAAAACTGTTGCATAAGAACCAGGTGGAAGAGAAAACTTGAGTTTGATGGTTCGTTTTGTTTTTTCCAGTATCTTTAGTTCTTCTGGAAAGACTACAGCCTTTCTTAAGCCATCAGTCATAACTCTCATACCACCAACCTCTTTATCAAACCACTCCTTCTTTATTTCATATTTTTGCTGAACTTTCTTAATAATCTTCTTTAAAGTCTTATCTACTGGAGAAAACTGATGGCCTGTATAAGGTATTTCAAGTTTTCTCAAGTAATCTATATCGTAGACTTGAGTATAGTAACTTAATTTCCAGTTGTTTATAAAAGGAACTCTTTCAAAAGGATACTTTGCTTCAATATACTCCCTTAAGTACTCATTCCAAAGAAAGCTTTGAAAGGCAAAGTTAAACATAAGTCTTACGTTTTTTGGAAGTATTCTAAAAGCTTTTTCTGCTGTGAGTCCTCTCATTAAACCTCTGATTAAATCCTTTTCGTATTCCTCAAGAGCTGGAGAAAGAGTTTTATAAAGTCTTCTCCAATCTCCCCAGTAATCAACTGAGCTCTTACCAAAGAAGTAACTTCTTAGAGCTCCATCAAAATCTCCTTTCAAAAGATACCTTAAAACAAAATCATCTCGACTTTTTACACTTCCAAATCTCTGCTCTCCAAAGTAGTTTGGAAAACCATAACTTTTGACTACTTCTAGATTTTTATAAAAACGTTCCCTCATATTCTTTTCAAAGTTCTTCACTGTAATAATAAATCTGTTTCCTTTTAAATCACCAAGACTTAAAAACTTTTCTACGTATCCAAGAACTTCAAGACAAAACCCCATTTCTTTTTCAAAATTTACGGAATTAACTTCTTTCCACCGATTATTAATCAATTTAAAACACTTTCTTTCTATTTGATAAGTAATAGGAACTGTTAAATATTGCTCTGTAATTGCATATCTATCTTTAAGACCGGCAAAACCCACTTCTTTAAGAGGAATTTTCAATAATCGCGAAATCACCCTCAAAGCTTCCAAAGTTGAAACATTTGATTTTTTTAACTTCACAAAGTAATATTTTCCCTCTTCCTTAGGCTCTAAAATAGGAATTTCTTCAACTATAAAATCTTTAGGCTCTCTCTTTATTTTGTTGTAAAGTTTCATTATCTTCCTCCAAAATAGATATAACATGCTTAGCAGCTATAAGAAAATTTTCAAAAGGTTTAATTCCTACACGTATTCCTCCTTTACAACCAGCATTAAAAGCTAACATTACATCAATCTCTTTATCTCCTATAACAAAGCTTTTTGACAAATCAATGTTCCAATTTTTTACTGCCTTTTCAACCATCCCTACTTTCGGTTTTCTGCAGTTACAGTTATCACTAGGTTTATGGGGACAGAAAAAAAAGTCGTCTATCTGAACACCAAAAGGGTTAAGGAGCTCTTGTAATTTTCTATTTACAGCCCAAAAATTATCCTCTCTAAAGTATCCTCTACCAATTCCAGACTGATTACTAACCACTATAAGTAAGAAACCAGCCTCTTTCAAAAGTTTTAATCCTTGCGGAACTCCTGGCAAAAGCTCAACTTTCTCAGGTTCATGAATATACCCATCATCTTTTATAAGAGTGTTATCCCTATCCAGCAATATAGCCTTTCTTTTCACGATTCTCTCCCAAAAATTTGTTTTAGAAAACAATTTAATTTATGTTTAGAATGGTAACCTAATATTAGAGGATATAATGGATATCATCGAAATAAGAAACTGGTTTGCTCAAAACCTATGTAACTATCTCAGAAACAAAGAAAAAAAATCCTTAGAAAAACTTTTAACTGTCATAGAAGTAGTAGAAAATGGAAGTTCTAAGACCAAAAAAGATATTGCCGAGTCTATCAGCCTTGAATTTTCTCTCGTTGTAAGGAAAAACGAGAAATTACTCTTAAATCAGGAAGAGTTAGATTCATTTACTAAAGAATATCTAACAAAAAAGGTTAAAGCATACAAAAATTTTCTTAACTCACTTAACGGTTTTGAACCTGTTGATAGTGATATAGAAAGAAATGTCCGTATGGCTAGAAAGCTATTTGACGCAGGACTTTATTTTGAAGTTCATGAACTTCTTGAAGAGCTCTGGATGGTAGAATTTGGTAAGTATAGAGAGTTCTTGCAAGCTCTAATTCAAATTGGGGTAGCTTATTACCACATCACAAATTACAATACAAGAGGATTTGAACACCTAATAAAAAATGCAAAAAAACTTTTAGAACCTTACTCGGGAGTGCTCTTTAGTGTTAACGTTGACCTATTAAAAGAAGAAGAATTGAGCAATCAAACTTCAGATAAGGTTATAAAGTTTTGATAAAATCAACATCTAAATACAGAGAATAAACAAAAGGAGGAAGTCATGAGAAGCTTTAATGATGATCTTGCAAGAAGCCTTGGAATAGGTAATACAATCGTTGGTTTTATGATGATGATAATGTTTATTCTTTTACCTCTAGGTATCTTTTCAGAAGTTCTTGATTTAGAACACTACATGGGACTTAAAACTGTTCTTTCTATAATTTTTGCCTTTATTACTTTTCTGTTCTATGTAAACTATGCTAAAAGTCTCAAGTTATCTCCTATAGTGCAAGGATTTGGCGCAATGATATCTCTTTTAATGGGAGGGATTCTTTTCTTTGTTACAGTTGATGTCATCCTTAAAATATTAGGACTGGAATAGATAAGGAATGGATTTAAGGCAGCTAGAAGTATTTTCTAAAGTTTTTGAGCTCAAAAGCTTTTCAAAAGCTGCCGAAAAGCTTAGGATTTCTCAACCTACGGTAAGTGCGCACATTCAAAATCTTGAGGATGAGCTTGGAATTAAACTTTTTGATAGAATGGGTAGGAAAATACTTCCTACCCTTGAAGCAAGAATTCTTTATAGACATGCCGTTGAGCTTTTAAAAAAGAAAGAAGAAGCACTTTCTGAGCTTTTATCAGTTACAAAAAAGTCAAAAGGAACTTTAAAGTTAGCAGTAAGTAATATTCCGGGGGACTATCTAATCCCCCATATACTTTTAAAATTAAAACACCTAATGCCTGAAGTTGTAGTTCAAGTTGAAATCTTTGATTCGAAAAAGGTTATAAAACAACTTAAAGAAGTGATTCCGGAATACGATATAGGATTTGTCGGTTCTTTAATTACAGATCAGAAGTTAGAATACAAAAAAATACTTGACGATGAAATTGTTTTAATAGCTCCACCTTACTACAATTCCGAAAAAATGACACTTGAAGATTTTAAAAAACTACCACTCCTTATAAGGGAAGAAGATTCAGGAACAAGAATAGCTGTCGAAAGAGCTCTTAAAGAAAAAGGAATTAGCTCACTATCTCTTAATATTACTGCCTTCCTTGGAAGTAATACTGCCATAAAAGAAGCAGTAAAAAAAGGAGTTGGCTTTGGTCTTGTATCAAAGTACTCCATTAAAGAAGAACTTGACTGCAACAAGCTAAAAACAATAAAAATTGAAGGATTATCAATAAAAAGAAGTTTTTATGCAGTCAGAAGAAATGACATTACACCTATTCCGGCTGCAAGAACACTCTGGGATAATCTAGAAAAACTCTTTAACTCGAAAAATACTTAAGTTTATTAAGAGCGTCTTTATAAATTGGCTGATCTATAAACTTTCCTTTGTAAGTTATTCCTCCCTTTCCTTCTCTTAGTGCTTCTTCATAAAGTTTTACAATTTCCTTAGCTTCTTCTATTTCTTCTAATGAAGGAGAGAAAACTTCATTGGCTATCCCTACCTGCTTAACTGAAATACAAGATTTTCCATCAAATCCAAGTTCTTTCTCTCTTTCTACCTCTTTCCTGAAACCTTCCAGATCCTCGTAATCCTGATAAGCTGGGGCAATTGAAGAAACGTTATGAGCTCTACAGGTAAGAACAAACTTTTCTCTAATGTAGTCTGCAAATCTTGATGTTTTTAAAAGCTTCTGGGAAAGCTTTAGGTCTGCAAAAAGGTCAAGTATTCCAAGATATGCAGCATTAATTCTCTTAGAAGCTCTTAAAATCTCTCCTAAATTCTCAATTGCTCTTCCGGTTTCAATCGATAGTTGTAGTTTTATAGTTCCCTCCTCTAATCCTTTCGATAGTTCAAAAGCTTTTAGAATTCCCTCAAGTACAACGATGTCTTCTGCTGTTTCTACCTTACTCAGACGAATGGCATGGGGAATAGCTGGAAGAAGCTTAGTTATATCTTCCCAAAAATATTGTGAATCAAGAGGATTAACTCTTATAACAATCTCTTTTGAACCATCAAAAGAGGTGTTAGTTAGAAACTTCCTCAAAAATAATCTGGCAAAAGGCTTATTCTTATCTGAAACTCCATCTTCAACGTTAAAAATAATAATATCGGCATCCCTACCAAAAACTTTTCTCAAGTGTTTAACCCTATCTCCAGAAACTATAAGTGCAGACCTTCTGAAAGGCTTTTCAAAAAATTTTCTTTCCTGAAGATTTTCAGGATATCTTTTCAATTCTTCAACTTTCAGTTCATCTGCTAAAACCTTTTCACCAAGTTGAAAGAGCTCTTCCACCATTTTCCTCCAATTCAGACAATTAAAATTAACGGGGCAGAAGCCCCAAAAATTTTATCTAAAATTCAAATTAACGCCAGCAAAGAATGCTCTTCCCATTGTGTTGTAGCCGTAGGCGAGCTCGTAATCTTTATCTGTCAGATTAATCCCTTTAAGGTAGAAGTTAACCCTGTCGTTAAGCTGGTAAGAAGCGTAGCAGTTGTAGGTGGTAAAAGAAGGAAGAGTCTTTCCATTAGAGTCCTCTCTATCGCTATAGTGTTCAGCCCAAGCTGAAAACTTAATTTTTTGATAGACAGAATTGAAACCTAATGTATAGCTAATTTCAGGTCTTCTAGCCCTTAAATCTTTGGAAGTATGGAGATGGGTATATGTTCCGTAAACATTTAACCAATCTGTAATATCAGCATTAATTTTAACTTCAGCACCTTCTGTAGTTGCTTTATTAACATTCCTATAACTACCAGTCCAAGAACCTGGAGGATACCAGTCAATCATATCCCAAACGTGATTTTTAAAGTAGTTAACTTCAACATTTCCATTAAGTTTTTGAAAGTTTATACCTTGCTTTATTCCTAATATCCAACCTTCACTTATTTCTGGTCTAAGATCTGGATTTCCTCCATATCCATAAAGTTGGCTAATGTTAGGAGCTTTAAAACCTGTTCCATATTGGCCCTTTAAAGTTGTTCCTGTTTCTTTAAAGTCGTAAGCTGAAGATACCTTATAAGTAGTTTTAGCTCCAAACTGACTATGGAAATCCCTTCTAATAGCAAAGGTATTATGCACTCCTAAATAATCTGTATGAATTTCAAAAAATGCTGATTTTGTGTGAAGGTTAGGAGCTCCTGAAGTATTTGTTATCTCTTGTTTGTAGTTAATCCCACCTGTCAAAAATAGGTTATCTAACAAATAATAAATGGGCTGAATTGAAACATAGCGTGTAATTCCGATAATATCTCTTCCATAATTTCTAACTTCTTTATTATTTGATAGCTTAGTTGTAATCATAAAGTTATCAGAAAAGATCTTATCAATTTTAACTCCAGCAAAATAATTGTTATAAGTTGTATAGGCATCTGGAGTCCAGCTACTATCATACTCTACAGTTCCTTCTTTGAGCTTAAAGTTTCCAGTTATCTTAACTGTATCTGTTAAATTCCAACCATAACTTATCCAACCACTTCTATAGCTATACTTATCGCTATCTGATTCATAATTTGGTGATTTATCGTTAGTAGCGCTAAATCCATTAGTTTTAAAGTTTTCAAAAGATAAAGACAAATATCCATCTTTTAGCTTAAGTGCTGAATAAAGGTTTTCTTTAAATGTTTTGTACTTACCACCTTCAAAATTAAGCTTAAGTTCATTTTTATCTGGTTTTTTAGTAATAATGTTGATTACCCCAGCAATTGCCTCAGAACCATAGAGAGCTCCTTGAGCTCCTTTAAGAACTTCTATTCTCTCCACATTATTTAAGTCTATGTAAACAAAATTAGCTTGAGAATCTATACTACTTGGATCATTTACCGGTACGCCATCAATCATAACTAAGATGTACTTTGTCGGGAGCCCAAGCATATAAACACTTGTCGTCTGTCCAAAACCACCATTTGAGCTAATATGCACCCCTGCAACATACTTTAAAACATCGGCAATACTTGTAAATCCATACTTTTTAATTTCTTCCTGAGTAATGATGTCAACGTCATCACCAACGTGCTCAACAGGAACTTCTACTCTTGTAGCTGTTACCTGTACTTCCGGTATTTCTTCAGCAGAAGCTCCAGAAATCAGCAACAAAGAAAGAACAAGTAGTCTTTTTCTCACTCTCTACCTCCTAAGATTTGATTTTATGAAAACTTCTTCTTTTAACTTTAAAACTTTGAGCTTAGTATCAAAAAGATGTTCTACGTTCTCAAGAAATTCCTTTCTTCCACCAGTAAAGAAAAGCCTTCCATTTTTTAATCCTAAAAATTGATCTGCAATATCAACAAGAAAATTAAGATCATGCGCTGTAATAATTACTATTTTTTCTGCTTTTTTTAATTTTTCTATTATTTCAGCAAGGAATGGAAGAACTTTAACATCTAAAAAAGCTGCTGGTTCGTCAAAAAGATAAACGTCAGGGTCAATAAGAAGAAGCCTTGTTATGAGAACCTTTATTCTTTCTCCACCACTAAGAGTAGAAAAAAGTCGATCTTTCAAATGGTATATATTCAATTTCTTTAGATAAGATTCAACCTTTTTAATATCTTCATCAGCCAAAGAAGGAAAAAATCCCTTTAACGGAACGAGTGAAGATAGTAGAAATTCAAAAACTGTATAAGGAAAGGAAATTTCCAATATTTGTGGGAAATAGTTGACTTTTAAAACTCTTTTTCTTGTTGAAAAATTATTTAAGTCTTCTCCATCAAGAGTTATCAGGCCGGAAGACTTTAAGAACCCTCCGATACACCTAAGAAGAGTTGTTTTTCCCGAACCGTTTTTACCTATAAGACCTACTACTGAACCTCTTTTTACTTTGAAGGAAATATCATAAAGTATATTTCGATAAGAGAGATTTTTAACTTCTAACAACAGAGTACCTCCAGACGATGTAAAGAAATGCAGGAACTCCTATGATAGAAGTTATAACGCCTACAGGCAGGACAACTGGAGAGAAGATATTTTTAGCCAACCCTTGAGAAAAAACAAGAATACTACCTCCAAGGATGAAAGACAGAGGTAAAACTTCCTTGTAAAGCCTAAATCCTAAGAATCTAACAGCATGGGGAACAACAATTCCTACAAAACCAATTATTCCAGCTTTTGCAACAAAAAGAGAAACAAAACAGGAAATAACAATGATGTAGAAAAACTTTTCTTTATTTGGTGAAATTCCTGAAAAAAATGAAAGCTCATCTCCAAGGCTTAAAGCATCAAGTCTAAAAGCTACTGGCAAAAAAACTAAAAGAGCAAGTAAAGAGAGAAGTAAATATCTAAGAGCAGTTTCTATTTCTATAGAGGGAATGTAACCAAGAGTAAAAAAGAAAGCATCTTGGACAGAATAAAAAGGAATTACTGCAAAGAGAAATAGTATAAAAGCAGAAAGAAAAGCATTAATTCCTACTCCAAAAAGGAGAATCTTAAGGTTATCCATGAGAAAAAAGCTAACTATAGAAATGAGAAAAACAGTTAAAAGTCCTCCAAGTAGAGCTCCAAATTCTATATTTATTCCCTGCCATGCACTTATCGTTGCTCCTAAAGCCCCTCCGGCAGAAACTCCTAAAATGTAAGGATCTGCCAGAGGGTTTCGAAAGACTCCTTGGAAAATACCCCCTCCCATTCCAAGGAGTCCTCCAACAGAAAAAGCTAATAAGAGCTCTGGAAGTCTAATGTCGATTAAAATAGTTTTGTCAAACGCCGAAAGGTTCCAAAATAAAGAAAAAGCAAAAGAAGATATCACAATTAACAGTAATATTATTTTCTGCAAATATTTTCCTCCACTTCCTCAAGGCTTTTTAAAATCCTGGGACTTGGATGTAAAAGATTATCAGGAGTAACAAAAATAGACTTTATAGAAAACTTTCTTAAAAATTTTTCTGCCAATTTAAGCTTATTTCCCTTAAAGGACAAAAGTGCTAAATCCGGCTTATTCATAACGATAAATTCGTTTGACACAACTCCAAAAGAAATATCAGGAACAACTTTTGCCTTACTTAAACTAAAAATCTCTCCAATAAAACTTTTACTACCAGCAACATAAATAGGTTGAAAGGAAATAAGAATGATTAAATTTTTCCCATTAAGGCAAGTAGATAAAGTCTTTGCTTTTTTTTCTAAAGATTTTATGAATTCCTTTTTCTTTACTTCTCCATTATTAGAAAGAGTATTACCTATAACTTCTATAGCATTTTCTATATCCTTTAAGGAAATAAGTCTTAAAACAATAACTTTAATTCCTAATGTTTCAAGTTTTTTAAGAGTTGCTTTAGGAGTAAGATTTGAAGCTATTACAAGATCAGGATGTAGAGAGTAAATCTTTTCTACATTAGGATTTACAATACCACCTACTTTAACCTTCTTTTTCGCGTCATCAGGATAGTCACAAAAAACAGTATCACCTACAAGTTTGCTATCAGCTCCAACGTAGTAAATAATTTCAGTTATTGCCGGTGAAAGAGAAACTACCTTATTAAATGAATAAGCCGGTAAAACAAGAAGTAAAGCTAATAAAACAGCAAGAAAGTATCTCACCCTTCCTCCTTGTCCCGACCCCCCGCAGGACAAAAGAATCTCAGCGCAGGCCGGTCTCCCGGCTCGCAGGGTTAAATAGGCTTTAACCTTCCCAGAGAGGGAGCTTTCCACCCACACTCTCCAGTGGTTAAAGCCCATTATTTGTTCCCTGCTCACGGTTGCGGGGACAGCGCCGGACTTTCACCGGACTTCCCGTTCACCTGCGCAAGAGAGATTATACTAATTTACGCTTTTTTTTAGGTAAAATAACTCTTACTTCTAAAATCTATATTCTTGGAGAGTGTGAAAAATGTCAAAGTTTCAGTTTGCAAGGATAGATAGGCTTCCTCCTTACGTTTTTGCAGTTGTAAACGACCTAAAAACTAAAATGAGACGTGCAGGAGAGGATATTGTTGATCTTGGAATGGGAAATCCAGACCTGCCAACTCCTCAACACATAGTTGATAAACTCTGTGAAGCTGCTCAAAATCCCAAAAATCATCGCTATTCTCAAACTAAAGGGCTGTTTAAGCTAAGAGAAGCCTTAGCTTTATGGTATAAGAGAAAGTACAACGTCGACCTTGACCCGGAAACAGAGGTTATAACAACAATCGGTTCTAAAGAAGGACTTGCTCATCTTGCCCTTACCCTCATAAATCCTGGAGACGTTGCTATTGTTCCAAGTCCTGCATATCCAATTCATCCTTACTCAATAATCATCGCAGGAGGAGACGTTAGGTCAGTTCCACTAATTCCTGGAGAAGAAGAAGGATTCTTCGAATCAATAGTGAAGGCCTATAAAGAGAGCTGGCCAAGACCAAAACTTTTGATTCTAAACTTTCCACATAATCCAACAACTGCATGTGTTGATCTTCCTTTCTTTGAAAAAATTGTAGATTTTGCAAAGGATAATAACCTCATAGTTATTCAAGATATTGCTTATGCAGAAATATCTTTTGATGGATACGTACCTCCCAGTATTCTTCAGGTAAAAGGAGCAAAAGACGTTGCTGTTGAGTTTTACTCACTCTCAAAAAGTTACTCAATGGCCGGCTGGAGAGTAGGTTTTGCAGCTGGAAACAAAGAAATAATACACGCTCTTTATAGAATGAAAAGCTATCTTGACTATGGAATGTTTCAACCAATACAAATAGCTGCAATTATTGCTTTAAAAGGTGATCAATCCTGTGTTGAAGAGTACAGGAAGGTCTATGGAAGAAGAAGAAATGTCCTTGTTGAAGGTTTAAACAGAATTGGATGGAAAGTAGAAAAACCTAAGGCTACTATGTTCGTTTGGGCTGAAATTCCAGAAAAGTTTCAGTCGATGGGATCTCTTGAATTTGCCAAAATGCTTCTTCTTGATGGTAAAGTTGCCGTCTCTCCAGGAATAGGATTTGGAGAGTATGGAGATAAGTACGTAAGATTTGCTCTTGTTGAAAATGAGCTCCGAATTAAGCAGGCAATTAGAGGAATAAAGAGAGCTTTTGAAAAATATGGACTAAGAAACATAAATGTTTAGGAGATAGTATGGAGAGCTTAAAGGTTGGAATTATCGGTTGTGGAACCGTTGGAAGTGGTGTTGTAAAACTTTTAACGGGAAACAAAAAAGTCATAAGTGAGCGAATAGGTAAGGATATAGAAATAGCTTTTGTTGCAGATAGAGATGTTGAAAAAGTAAAAAGGCTTGGAATCCCTGAGGAGAAAATAGTTGATGATGGATTTAAAGCTCTCAATATTGAGTGTGATGTTGTTGTTGAGCTAATTGGAGGAACAACAATAGCAAAGGACATTGTTTCTCTTGCAATAGAAAAAGGAAAACACGTTGTAACCGCGAATAAAGCTTTACTTGCAGATTATGGAGAAGAATTATTTAAAAAAGCAAAGAAAAAGGGAGTTTCTCTTAAATTTGAAGCAAGTGTTGGAGGAGGAATCCCTGTTATAAAAGCTCTAAGAGAGGGCTTAGTAGGAAATAGAATAAAAAGAATCTACGGAATTATAAATGGAACTGCCAACTACATCTTAACTGAAATGACGGAAAAAGGTATAACTTTTGATGAAGCTCTAAGGAAAGCACAGGAATTGGGATATGCTGAAGCAGACCCAACACTTGACGTAGAAGGGTACGACGCTGCTCACAAGATAGCAATCCTCAGTACACTCTCGTTCTGCAGATGGGTAAAGACTGAAAACGTTTATGTTAGAGGAATAAAAGACATTACACCCGTTGATATAGAGCTCGCCCGTGAATTTGGCTACAAAGTAAAGCTTCTTGCAATTTCAAAGCTCGTCGATGAAGAGTTAGAAGTTAGAGTCCATCCGACAATGATTCCAGAAGACCACATTCTCTCAAACGTTAACGGCGTTTTCAATGCCTGTCTGATAGAGGGAGACTTCGTTGGAGATACTCTCTACTACGGAAAAGGAGCAGGAGAAAAGCCAACTGCAAGCGCAGTTGTCAGTGATATTGTAGATATTGCAATTGGAAATAAATACTTTGTTCCAGAATGTCTCTTTAAAGAAGGTGATAAACCTAAGATAAAAGCTCCTGAAGAGTTTATCTCAAGTTTTTACCTAAGATTTACAGCAGTTGATAAACCAGGAGTTCTTGCAAAAATTTCTAAAATCCTTGCAGATTATGGAATAAGTATAAAGATGGCTCTTCAAAAGAGCATCAACATTAACGGTGGTGTTCCTGTTGTAATGACAACTCATCCAGCCTGTAAGAGCAATGTTCAAAAAGCAATTGAAGAGATAGACAAACTTGACGTTATTTTAAAACCAACATTTGTTTGCATGATAGAGGAGCTTTGAAAATGATAATAGTAGCACTTGATTTTGACTCTAAGGAAAAAGCACTTTCATTGGTTGACAGGATAAAAGGGAAGATAAGCCACTTTAAAGTGGGATTGGAGCTCTTTTCAAGGTGCGGAATAGAAGTAGTAAAGGAAATTTCATATAAAAACTGTAAAGTTTTCCTCGATCTTAAATACCACGACATACCAAATACTGTGAAATCTGCTGCTAAAGTAGCAGTTGAAGCCGGTGTCTGGATGTACAACATCCACGCTCTTGGCGGTTTTGAGTTTATGAAATCGGTAGCTGAGTTCAACAAAGAATATGCTCAAAAAATTGGAGTTGAAAGACCACTCCTCATTGCTGTTACAATCCTCACAAGCATGGGAAATGAGGATTTGAAACAAATCGGAATTAATACAGATGTTGAAACAGAGGTCCTAAAACTTGCAGAGCTGGCAAAAAAGGCGGGACTCGACGGTATCGTCTGCTCAGCAATGGAAGTAAAGAAAATAAAAGAAAACCTTGGAGAAGACTTTTTGACCGTTACTCCTGGAATCAGACCGGCCTGGGCATCAAAGGATGACCAGAAGAGAATCGTAACACCAGCAGATGCTGTGAAACTGGGAACCGATTACATGGTTATTGGAAGACCAATAACAAGAGCGGAAGACCCAAAAGAGGCAGCAGAAAAAATACTGGAAGAGATAAATTCGTAATTCTTGAGGAGGATTTGGTTTGTTAAAAGCTTATTACAAACGTAAAGGCATCAGATTGTACCTTGATGATGCTTTAAATGTCCTTGATAAGATACCTGACGAATCTGTTGATATGGTATTCGCCGATCCACCGTATAACCTTTCTAATGATGGTTTTACATGCCATGCAGGAAAAAGAGTAAGTGTAAATAAAGGCGAGTGGGATAGAAGCCAAGGTTTTGAGAAAGATTTTAATTTTCATTATCAATGGATAGAAAAGTGTAAAAGAATTTTAAAACCAAACGGAACTATATGGATTTCCGGAACTTATCATTCCATTTATCTTTGTGGATTTTCTCTCCAGAAACAAGGTTGGCACATAATAAATGAAATTTGCTGGTATAAGCCAAATGCTTCTCCCAACTTAAGTTGTAGGATGTTTACTGCAAGTCATGAAACTCTCTTATGGGCAAAGAAAAAGAAAGAAGCTAAACACACTTTTAATTATGATCTTGCCAAGAACGGAAGTTGGGAAGAAGATTTACTTAAGAAACCCAATAAACAAATGAGAAGTGTATGGGCAATACCTACTCCTAAAAAATGGGAAAAAAGATATGGAAAACATCCTACTCAAAAACCGGAACTTTTGTTAAAAAGGATCATCCTCTTGACAACTAAACCGGGCGATATAGTCCTCGATCCGTTTTGCGGTAGCGGAACAACCGGAGTAGTCGCTATTAGATATGGAAGGAGATTCGTTGGAATAGACTTTAATGAAGAATATCTTAAAGACCTTGCAATACCAAGAATAGAAGATGAGCTCAAAGCTAAGCAAATAAATCGTGAAAGATTTCTCAAAGAAGAAAAGGAAATAGAATACGACGCCAACAATTACTTTGAAGGGGTATTTACATAATGTCTTGCCTTAATCTCTATGGAAATACAGAAAAATTCTTTGATTATTTTTTCAGAACTCTAAAAGACAACATTAATACATGGGATTATTTTGTAAACTGGAATAAAGTTAGAGAAAATTTGAGAAAGATAGAAAAAGAACTTCATCTTTTAGATTACTTGATTGGAAAGAAAAACTTAGAAGATGAATTAAAATCTCTTATACGTGAGTATCCTAAGGTTACTCGAGCTATTCCTTATCTGATTGCTCTACGGAAAAATAGAATTCAACTTTTAACAGATATAAAAAGCTTTCAATACAGAAACTTCAACTTTGGAAAGGAAGAATACTCAGAAGGAGAAATAGACAAAATAGTTGAGTTTTTTGTCAAATGCGGATTGAAAGAAGTTTTTCAAACAGAAATAAAAAATGTTGCAGATTACGTCTTTGGAGTAGAAGTAGGTCTTGATAGTAACGGTAGAAAAAATAGAACAGGAAAATTGATGGAGAGTATTGTTGAATTCTTCATAAGGGACATTACAAACGAGCTGAATGCTGATTTTATCTCTCAAGCTAATAGAGAAAAAATAAAGAAAAAATGGAATTTAGAAGTTAAGCTGGATAAAGCTGATAGAAGAATTGATTTTGCTGTCCTTTACCAGGATACCCTATTTTTCATTGAAGTAAACTTTTATTCCGGAGGAGGTTCAAAGTTAAAATCCACTGCCGGTGAATACATAGAGATAAGTAAATTCTGGAAGGAACAAGAAATAATTTTTGTATGGATCACTGATGGAAAAGGCTGGCTCTCAGCAAAAGCTCCTCTAATAGAGTACTTTGAGAAATCAAATTACCTTTTGAACCTTGAAATGTTGAAAGAAGGATGTCTAAAAGAAGTAATTCTAAAAGAAACGAAAAATTAATTTAATCCAAATCGGAAATATTTATTTCTTCTCTTACAATGCAGTATCTTTTGCCACCAAGTCTTCCAACAATTCCTTTTTGAGTTTCAAGGATAGAAGGCTCATAGTGAATTGCAACAACCTCGCCAATAACCAAATCCATTGGCGTATCGCCAATTTCAACGATTTCCTGACATCTACATTCAAGGGCTGCTGGAACACCTTTTACCCTTGGAGGTTTAACCATCAAGGAGGGTTCAAGAGCTATCCCAATCTTTTCGGCTTCACTCTCTTCAGGTGGAAAGTCGTTCCCTGTCTCAACCATTTTATTGAGAAACTCTTCACTGACAACGTTTATTACAAACTCTCCAGTTTCCCTGATGTTCCTTCCGGTGTCTTTTCGGGTTCCATCTTTTCTCTTTCCGATTGAGACAACAACTATAGGAGGCTTCGTTGTCACTGCATTATAGAAGGAAAAGGGAGCCAGATTAACGACTCCCTCATTTGAAACGGTTGTAATCCAGGCTATGGGTCTTGGAACAACTGTATTGAAAATAAGTTTACTAATCAATTTCTGATCGGTTTCCCCAACTTTTGCTACTTTCATTAGCCGTTAAACTCCTCTTTGTTAAGAAGTTTTACTGTAAATGTAAGAGCTTCTCCTGCAAGAGGATGATTATGGTCTATAGTTACAGTTTCATCGTTAAAATCAAGAACTGTAACCATTACTGTTTGTCCATCTGGAGTTTGACCGTAAAGAACGCCTCCCTTTTGGAGCTCTACTCCCTGAAAATACTGTCTTGGTAACGTTTCTATGAGTTCTTCTCTTCTTTCTCCGTAAGCTTCCTGAGGAGAAAGTGTAAAAGTTTTCTCTTCACCAACTTCCATTGAGGAAACTTCCCTTTCAAAGCCTGGAATTACTTCGTTTCTTCCACTTACAAACCTGAAAGGTTCTCTTCCCTGGCTTGTGTCAATTACTCTCCCTTCGGAGTTTCTTAAAGTGTACTCAACTGTGTAGATGTAATTCATCTTCTCTCCTTAAAATTTTTTTAACCACTATACTATAGATTTTGATAAGTTTCCATAGCTGCAGATACTGAATCACCAAACTTAAAGTTTCTGTATCCAAGCTCATAAAGTGCAAACTCAACAACCTCAAGGCCTGTCAGGATGTCAAATATATCAACGTATCCCATGTGAGAAAGTCTAAAAATCTTCCCTTTCAGATGTTCCTGACCACCGGCAATTGTAATTCCGTATTTTTCTCTAGCGATTTTCACGATATCCTGACCGTTAATTCCTTTTGGTGAAAGAACTGCTGTAACACCGTTTGCAGGATTTTCAGAAAGAAGTTCAAGTCCAAGAGCTCTAACACCAGCCCTTGTGGCTTGTGCAAGTCTTTCGTGTCTCTTTGCAACGTTTTCAAGTCCTTCTTCTTCGATCATCTTAAGAGCTTCATTTAAAGCAACAACAAGATTTACTCCTGCAGTATAGGCAGTTTGTCCACTTTGTTGTTTCTTAAGTTCCTTTTTTAAGTCAAAGTAGTAGCTTCTTGTTTCTACTTCTAATAGTCTTTTTTGTGCTTTTTCGTTTAGAGAAATAATTGCAAGTCCTGGAGGTGTCATCAAAGCTTTCTGAGAACCTGTTATTCCAACATCAATTCCCCACTCATCTGTAGGAATGTCATAAACCCCGTAGGCTGTTATTCCGTCTGCTATAAGAAGAACGTCAGGATAATTTTTAAGGAGATCTCCAATACCTTTGACATCGTGTATTGTTCCTGTGGAAGTTTCACAGATCTGAACGAGAACGCCCTTAACGTCTGAGTTTGCTTTTAAAGCTTCTTCAATATCCTCTAATCTAACACTTTTTCCCCACTCAACCTCAATAACTATTGGTTTTACCCCAAAAGTTTCGCAGAGCTCTTTCCATCTCTCTCCAAACTTACCACCAACAACGACAACTGCACTATCTCCAGGATTAAAAAGATTTGTAACTGCAGCTTCCATTGCCCCAGTTCCTGAAGACGTAAGAATGAGAACTTCTCCTTCTGTTCTAAAAAGTTTTTTTAGTCTTTTTCTTGCTTCAAGAAAAATTTCCTTAAACTTAGGAGAGCGGTGGTACAAAGTAGATTTTCCCAAAGCCTCAAGAACTCTTTCTGGTACCACTGTTGGACCTGGTGTTAAAAGTCTTTGCTTTATCGGTTTCAAAGCTAACCTCCTAGTATAATTTTTATCCAATTACTTTTAAAAACTTCATGACTATTGTTTTTTCTCCATAATTAGCAAAAAAAGCAGTCACTTTTGCACTTTCTCCAACTCCTTCTACTCTCTTTACTACTCCTTTTCCAAACTTTTGATGAAATACTAATTTAGGTTTTTTCTTCTGGACAACTTCAAAATCAATAGCGTTTCTTCTTTCACTTTCTTTTTTAGCAACTTTTCTTTTTACCTCTTTAATTAGATGTGTCGGGACTTCATCTAAAAACCTTGACTTTCTCGTATCCTTATAACTTCCAAAACTTCTCCTCTTTTTAGCATAGGAAAGAGAAAGGAGCCTTTTAGCTCTTGTTATTGCAACGTAAAAAAGTCTTCTTTCCTCTTCTATCTCTTCCTTTGTATCAAGACTTTTTATGTGAGGGAAAAGACCTTCTTCAAGTCCTGTGATAAAGACAATGGGAAATTCCAAACCTTTTGAAGCGTGAACGGTCATGAGAGTAACCTTTTCATCTTCTTCATCTAACTCATCCTGGTCAGAAGAAAGAGTAATCGTGCTTAAAAACTCTAAGTAAAGATCTTCTCCTTGAAGTTTTTCTCTTTCTGAAAACTCTTGAATTGTGTTACCAAGCTCTTTTATGTTTTCAACTCTAGATTCCCAATCTTCTGGATGCTCTTTTCGAAGATACTTCTCATACCCTATTGAAACAGTGATGAACTTAATAAGATCATAAGGTTTTAGGTTATAAAGCTTTTTTCTAATTTCCTCAACTATATCTATCAAGTCCTCAATTGCCTTTTTTTGCTTTTCCATTCTCAATTCATCAGAAAGAAGCTTTAAAGCTCCAATATTAGAAGTTTCCTGTTGAAGAATTTCTTTCAATTTCTTTTCTACGGCAGAGCCTAGTCCTCTTTTAGGAACATTCAAAATTCGAAGGAGAGAAATAGTATCCTTTTCAAATAAAACCACTCTTAAATAGGCTATAATGTCTTTAATTTCCTTTCTTTCGTAAAACTTTAACCCGCCAACAATTTTATAAGATATGCCTTCCCTTCTTAAAGCGTCTTCAACTACCCTTGATTGTGAGTTCGTTCTATAAAAAATAGCAATGTCAGCTGGCTTTACTCCCTTTTTCAAAAATTGTTTAACCGTTTTTGAAACAAACCTTGCCTCATCAACGTCACTTTCTGCAACGTAAAGTCTTATTGGTTCTCCTGCGGGATTGTCTGTGTAAAGTTTTTTTCCCTTTCTCAGCTTGTTATTTTCAATTACTGCATTTGCAGCATCAAGGATTACCTTTGTACAACGATAGTTTTTCTCAAGCTTTATTATTTTTGCATTTTGAAAGTCTTTTTCAAATGAAAGAATGTTTTCTATATTTGCTCCTCGCCACGTGTAAATACACTGGTCTTCATCTCCTACAACGCAGATATTCCCTTTATCCTTTGTTAGAGCTCTTGCAATCTCATACTGAATTCTGTTTGTATCCTGGTACTCATCTATGAGAACGTACTGGAAAAAGTCAGAATACTTTCTTTGGAGTTCTTCACTCTTTAAAAGCTCTCTTCCATAAATCAGCAAGTCATCAAAGTCAAAAGCGTTATTTTCCTTCAGTCTTTTGTTGTAAATTTCAAATATATCTTTGATTCTATCGTAATAAGTGGTCATACTCTCTGGAGAATAAAGGCCATTTTTTATGTTGCTTATAACAGATGCTATGGCCGAAGGATTGTAGAGTTCAGAATCAAGGTTCATGTCCCTTATTATTTCTCTTACTAATCTCTTTTTGTCATCTGTATCAAGAATTAAAAAGTTTGGCTGATAACCAACTCTTACGCTGTGAGTTCTTAAAAGTCTTACACAAAAAGAGTGAAAAGTAGATACAAGAACTGGAGCTGAATTTCCAACTAACTTCTCCACTCTTTCTTTCATTTCTTTAGCAGCTTTATTTGTAAATGTAACTGCCAGAATTCTTTCAGGTTTATATCTTAATTTCTCAATCATGTAGGCAATCTTATATGTAATGACTCTTGTCTTCCCAGAACCTGCTCCTGCTAAGATTAAAAGAGGAGAATCAAAATAAGTTACTGCTTTCTTTTGCTGAGGATTTAAACCTTTTAATAAACTCTCCAACTATCCACTCCTTAGAAAAACTAATTAATACGCTCGGAGTATCATACTCCAAATAGAAAAGCTATTTTACGACTTTCTGCCCAAAACCTCCTCCGCCAGGAGTTTCTATTCGTAAAACATCTCCTTTGGAAAGTTTCTCCGTAAACTTTCCATCTTTTCTAATCTTTTCTCCATTTT
Organism: Desulfurobacterium thermolithotrophum DSM 11699; assembly: GCF_000191045.1. NCBI lineage: Bacteria > Pseudomonadati > Aquificota > Aquificia > Desulfurobacteriales > Desulfurobacteriaceae > Desulfurobacterium > Desulfurobacterium thermolithotrophum. The sequence goes on along the minus strand of NC_015185.1, from coordinate 85,230 downwards.
TAATAATCCAGTTCTCTCCAGTTCTTCCTGGTTCACCGCCAAAGAGTCCATAAGGTGGAACTCTTCTTCTTTCAGAGATAACTGTTACCTCAACATCTGTCAGAAATTTGAATTCCCTTACGATTCCATTACCACCTTTAAAAAGTCCGTCTCCTCCAGAATTCCTTCTTACAGAGTATTCAGTAACTAAGAATGGATAGGCAAACTCAAGCGCTTCAACAGGGGTGTTCAGCGTATTTGTCATGTGGGAGTGGATTGCGCTCTCTCCATCGCCTTTAGCAGAAGCTCCCATGCCACCGCCAATTGTTTCATAGTAGGTAAAGGGAGCTCCTGTTTCTGGATTAAATCCGCCGATCGTTACGTTGTTCATTGTTCCCTGGCTAGCAGCGGGAATAAAGTCTGGAAGAGCTTCAGAGAGAGCTCCCAGCAGAACATCAACAATCCTTTGTGAAGTCTCAACGTTTCCCGCAGAAACAGCGGCAGGGAATTTAGCATCAACAATTGTTCCCTCTTTTGTAATTACCTCAACAGGAGCTAAACAGCCAGCATTTGTTGGAATATCTTCCTTAACAAGACACCTAAAAACATAAAGAACTGCTGAAAGAGTTATTGCTTTTACGCTGTTTATGCTTCCTTCAACCTGAAAGTCAGACTCGGAAAAGTCAACTAAAGCTTGCTCTCCATCTATGGTTAGTTTCACTTTTATCTTTATGTCACTGTTTCCTGAACCGTCATCTTCCATAAAGTCCTCAAATTCATAAACACCATCTGGAATTGATTTTATAGTTTCTCTCATAATTCTTTCTGAGTAACTAATCAAAGCTTTGCTGTAACCTTTAACAGTTTCTAAAGAGTATTTATTTATGAGCTCCTTTAATCTCTTTATTCCAACCCTATTTGCCATAATTTGGGCGGCAAAGTCTCCTTCTCTTTCTTCTGGAGTTCTAACGTTAGCTTTTATGAAATCAAGGAGTTTTTCATCAATCTCTCCATTTTCAACAATTTTTACTGGCGGAATTATCAATCCTTCTTGAAAAATAGAGTTTGAAAGAGGCATCGAACCGGGAGAAATTCCTCCAATGTCTGCATGGTGAGCTCTGTTTGCAACGTAAAAGGCTGGTTTATCTCCACCGGTATAAACAGGAGCAACGATTGTAATATCGGGTAGATGTGTTCCTCCCCTGAAAGGGTCATTGAGAATTGCCATGTCCCCTTCTTTTAATTCTAAACTCTCAATAACTGACTTAACCGACAAAGGCATTGAACCAAGGTGGACAGGAATGTGTGCAGCCTGAGCCACCATTTCTCCATTTTCATTAAAAATGGCACAGGAGAAGTCTCTTCTTTCCTTTATATTGGGAGAAAATGAAGTTCTCTGGAGGACAACACCCATCTCCTCGGCAATAGAGGAAAACCTATTTTTAAATATCTCAAGAAGAATTGGATTTACGTTCTGCAATTTGTCTTCCTCCGAAAAATTTACAGGGATGTTACATAATCGGTAACTGTTTTAATGAAGAAATTTTTAATGCTATTCCATTCGACATCGATATCTTTGTAACTTTCCAGTTCTGCTTCTTTAAAGTACGTTAAAGCTTTTAAAAAAGCAGGTTCAGGAAACACATTTCCGTACTTTTCCTTACAAAAAGTTATTATTTTTTCTAGTTCCCAGTTATTTTTCTTTATCAAAAAGTAAAGATCAAAAAAATCTTTTTTGCTTCCTCTTTGAATAACTGCAACTGCTTTCATAGCTGCTATATCTTCATCAGAAGCAACATATATACCCAGCTTTTCAAACCTGTCTGGAAATTTTAAAACAGGATAAGGATACTCAAAAAAGCTAAATTTCACACTGTTTAGATAAAAGATCAATGTATCACTTTTTAACTCTTCCACTTTCAAGAATTCTGATGGAATTTTTTGTATTCGTCTAAAAAAATCAAGGTTTTTATTTTGGGAAAAGCTAAAAAAATCGAAATCATCAGATTCTCTATGTCCGTATCTGATGAGTAAAGCTGTACCCCCTGCAAGATAAAATCCTTCAGTAATTCCAGATTTTACAAGTTTCTCTAAAACTTCTCTCTGCTTTTCTTTTAATCTCTTCATTGGAAATCCCTAAGATAATCTTCCAAAAGTTTCTGTTGACCCTGTTAAACAGGTTATAGTGTTTTAAAAAAACCTCTTTTAAGTAGTCTCTTTTATAATCATGGAAAACTTTCTTCGGATGGTCATACATCATTCTTCTTGCTACAAGTACACTTTTAGTTCTATTTTTATCCCACGAATATTTTAATTCCTCACTATTGAGTTTTTCACTTTCTGCTGCAAAAGCTCGCAACCTTATTTTCCTCCGAAGGTTCGATTCTTAATCTATCTTTCCCTTTTAGAAATGACAACAATAGTAGCGAGAAAAATTCAGACTTCAATAATTAAGTTTTTATACTCATCTACAAAAGCCTTTGCAAAAGGCGGAATCACAGTTGTTGAGCTGTACTCAACAACAATAGCAGCTCCCTCTATCCTGTTTCCGGGAAGGAGCTTTTCTCTATTATAAACAGAGGTTTCTATCCACTTTCCATCAAAGTAAACTTTTCTCTTCTCTAAGAGAGCTCCTTCTGGAACTTTTTCTGAAACAAGATTGAATTTCTTCAATTCCGGCTTTTCTGTTTCTCCAATTGCTCTTATTCTCACGTTGACAACTTCAACTTCCATCTTCCGACTGGAGTATCCATAAACCCTCTCATGTTCTTTGTGAAAGGCTTCAATAAAGTCATCTACAAATGGGACAATTAGCTCGAAGGATTGTCCTTTGTACCTCATATCAAGATATTTCTCTACTTTTATTTTATTTTCTGAAATCCCCTCTCTCTTTAAGTCTTCGACAGCCCTTTCTTCAAGAACTTTAAAGAACCTTTCAATGTTTTCTCTGTTTACACTTTTGCCTGTAAGCATGACTGTTAGGGAGTAGTCTTTAACAATATCTGAAAGAACCATTCCCATTGCAGAGAGGATTCCCGGATTCTGAGGGACGATAACTCTTGGAATGCCCAGCGCTTTTGCAAGGAAAGCAGCGTGAAGACCTCCAGCACCTCCAAAAGAGAAAAGGGAAAACTCCTGAGGATTGTAACCCCTTTCTACAGAAATTACTCTAATAGCTTTTTCCATTTTTGTATTGGCAATATTTAAAATCCCTTCTGCAAGCTCTAAGGGAGTAATCCCTGCTTTCTTTGCCATTTCCTCAAAGTATGGAACAATCCTTTCAAATTGGAGTTTCATATTCCCACCGAGGAAGTAATCAGAAATAAGCCTTCCAATGAAAAGGTTTGCATCTGTTATCGTTATCTCCTCTCCTTTACCGTAGCAGATAGGACCTGGGTCTGCGCCGGCACTTTCAGGTCCTACGGTTAAAGCTCCTCCAGAATCAATCCTTGCAATAGAACCTCCGCCAGCACCAACTGTGTGAATGTCAATTACCGGAACTTTTACGGGATATCCTTCTATTTTTGACTCTGTTGTTATGATAGGTTTTTCATCTATCAGAGACACATCCGTTGATGTCCCACCCATGTCAAAGGTTATAAGTTTTTCGTATCCTGCCAGTTTTCCTATTTTCCACGCTCCAGCAACACCACCAGCAGGTCCCGAAAGGATTGTCCTGACAGGCTGCTCCTTTACAGTCTCAGAGGAGATAACTCCACCGTTTGACTGCATAATTCGGAGTCTGTCTTCCTTACCTAAGTGGTTCTCAAGGAAAGAGATGTAACCTTTCATTTTCGGCATAACGTAGGCGTTTATTACGCTAGTGGAGCTCCTCTCATACTCCCTGAACTCAGGAACAATTTTGCTTGAGATAGAAACCTCAAATCCAAGTTTCTTCAAAACCCTCTCAACTATCTCTTCATGCTCGGGGTTAAGAAAAGAAAAAAGGAATGAAACAGCTACAGACTCAACACCTTTCTCCTTTAAAATTTTTGCAACTTTTTCTATTTCTGCTTCGTCCAATTTTTCAATTTCTTCACCTGTATAAATGATTCTTCCTTTAACGCCAAAAGAGAGCTCTTTTTGAACAAGGGGAGGATTTTTTCTGTAGTGAAGGTCATAAAGCTTTTCTCTATTTTGCCTTCCTATAAAGAGAATATCCTCAAATCCTTTATTAGTTATGAAAGCCGTTTTTGCTCCCTTTCTTTCAAGAACCGCATTTGTTGCGACAGTCGAACCATGAGTAATGTTTTTTGGTTTATCCTTTGCAATTTTTTCAATTCCAAAAAGGACAGCCTTTGCTGGATTTTCAGGAGTTGAAAGAGTTTTAAAAACTCCCCACTTATCACCGTCTTTATAGATGAAATCAGTAAAAGTCCCACCTGTATCAACGCCTATGATGACCATTTCTTACCTCGTAAGTTGATAAAAAATTGAAAAACTCCTGTAGATAAAATGATAGCAGTATCTCTTAAAATCGTAAGAAATTCAAATAATTTTCTTTTTCACAAGAGTAGGAGCAGTTACTTTCTCTTTTTCTGAAATTATGTAAGCTGACAGGAACTTTTCCAAAAACTTTTCTGGATTTCCTCTGCTGTAGTAAATCTCTCCTATAGGTTCTCCTTCTTCTACATAATCCCCAATCTTTTTGAAAAACCTTAATCCAACAGAGTAATCAATTTTATCAAGAGCTCTTCTTCTCCCACCGCCGAGCTCTATAACAAGATAACCGAGCTGTTCGCCGTTTATATGGGTTATGTAGCCAGAGACTGGAGCTCTTACTTCCATCTTTTTCTCTGCAACTTTTACACTAGGAGCTCCACCAAGGTACTCAATCCATCGGATAAATCGCTCTACTGCCTTTCCAGAAAGAATTATTTCCGTTGCTCTCTTTTTTCCATCTTTAAAACTTCCATAACCTGTAAGCTCAAAGAGGGCTCCGACTAAGGAGGAAGTAACTTCTAACAAATCTTTTGAAATATCTCCGGAAAGGGCATCAATTGATTCCTTTACTTCAAGAGCATTTCCAGCATATCTTCCAAGGGGCTGGTTCATTTCGGTTATCAGAGCTCCAGCTTTTTTTCCCGTAGAGCTTAGAGACATTCACGAGTCCTTCAGCTAATTCTGTGGCTTCATTTATAGTTTTCATAAATGCACCGCTTCCTACCTTTACATCAAAAACTATTGCTTCTGTGTTGACTGAAAGTTTTTTACTGAGAATGCTTGAAACGATGAGAGGAATACTTTCAACTGTTGAGGTAGCGTCCCGTAAAGCGTATATCTTTTTATCTGCTGGAGCTATTTTTTCTGTTTGAGCAGATATTGAAAACCCAAACCTTTTAACAACATCAGTTATCTCCGTATCTGTAAGCTCCACTTTCATTCCAGTACTTTCAAGCTTATCAATTGTCCCTCCAGTAAATCCTAAAGCTCTTCCGGCAAGTAGTGGAGCTTTAAATCCCATTTCTGCAAGTACCGGAGCTATAATAAGAGAAACTTTATCCCCTATTCCTCCTGTACTATGTTTATCAACAGCTATTCCATTAATGTTAAGCTCAATAGTTTTTCCACTCTTTAACATTGATTTCGTAAGAGGTGAACTACTCCTCATTGAAATGAGGAGCTTCCCGCTTCAACGAGTGCGCTCGCACTCTCTGCGGGCGTAAGTTCGGGTCGTTCCAACCCTACCGCTCGTAAGGTGAGCGACCCCGCTACCAGTCCCCTCCCCGCATCCACCGTTCATTAGGTAGGTGGATGGGCCGTCTACTAGTAGCACACCCGGCCTATTCACTTGTTCAAAGACCAGTAGGCTTGGTTATCGCCTTGCGTAAATTATATCAAACAACGGCTTACGCCGTGCGCTGTATCTCCCCTTTGAAAAGGAGAGGATTAGCGCAAAATTCTTCCTAAAGTTTCTTCGTAATCAAGTCCTTGAAAGTAAACAGCCATAAGAAAAGCTGCCATTTGATAATCCGGAGTTACTCCCAAAGTGTAAGAATTAACTACAAACTCTATTTCTTCTTTTGAAAGCTTCTCGCCATTTCTTTTTTTTCTTATGAGCTCTTTAAAAATCATATCTTTCTCAAGATTAAGTTATCATAAGCATTAAATTGATTACCATGTTTACCAAAGGAACAAGTATCCAATTAAGTAGAGGGCTTATGACAAGAATAATGAGGATTATTGGACCATAAGGTTCTATTTTCTTATAAGAGTAGTAAAGTTTCGGTGGTAGGAGTGCTTCCAGTATCTTTGAGCCATCAAGTGGTGGAATAGGTAAAAGGTTAAAGATTCCAAAGGCAACGTTTATGAATATGCTGTACTTAAAAATTAAAAACAACGGTTCTGATACGTTAAATGGCAAAGAGGAAAAAGGAAAATACTTAAGAACTAAAACACTAACAAAGGCACTTAGAAAGTTTGCTAAAGGTCCTCCAGAAGCAACAAGGATTTCTCCTTTACGGGGATCTATTCTAAAATTATTAGGATTTACCATTACAGGTTTTGCCCATCCAAAGTGAACAAGAACCAAAGCTAGGAAACCTATAATATCAAGGTGTGCAAACGGATTTAAGGTTAGTCTTCCCGTTATCTTAGGTGTCGGATCTCCCAACTTATAGGCTATATATCCATGAGCAAATTCATGAATTGTTATAGCCCAAAGGATTGCTGGTAAAGCAATTAAAAAGTTCATTATCCACTCGTGCAAATGAAACCTCCTTTATAAACCTTATTTATCACTATTCACTACTTAATTATTTTTTCTTCCACTACTTCACTAAAGGGTTCAACTTCTGTAAATATCTGACCTTGGAATCTATAAAACTGACATCTTGGATCAAGCCAACAATTTGGAGGAAGACCTGCTTTTACACAGGTTTGAGAAAGAAACTCTTCTTCACTCCATCCCCACTCAATAGGAACCTGTGGAAGCAAAAGACCACTGGCAAGGCCACACCTAACAATCAAACCATCTCTCCCAACTTTTATCTCTTCTGGAAGTCTTTCAGGAGGAACATCTAAAGGCTCAGGTGGAGTTAAAACGGTTACCTCCACCAAAATATCTCTTAATTCTTCTGGTCTTACTGGATAAAACCTTGGATCTCTTGTAGCTGCAGAAATTGCAGCATCTATTGTTGCAAAAACCAAAGGCATTACAGGTTCAGGATATCCTATACAACCTCTAAGTTCCATTGACGGATACCTTTTTAAAGTAACAAAAACTCCTCTTTCTTCAAAAAGCCTTGAAGGTGTATTTTCGGGAGGATCAATCTTTATTCCAAAATTTAAATAATCTTCAATAGTTTTTCTTGCAAGTTTAACTAAAAATTTCCCTTCTTTGAGAGTTAAAAGTTCCATGTTTTCCTCTAAATACGGTTTAAACTTTAAACATTAATTTAAATAAAGTCATTCCGGAAATGGTAGCTACCAAGCATAAGATAACGTTTAAAAAGACGTTTAAGAATGCTTTTTGGTAAAGACCTTCTTGGATCAAGATAACAGTTTCGTAACTAAAAGTTGAGAAAGTAGTTAGAGCTCCTAAAAAACCTGTAATGAAAACTGCTTTCCACTCAGGAGCTATTATGTTTTCAAATAACATTGCTAAAAATCCTATTAAGAAGCTTCCAAAAACGTTAACGGCAAGAGTTCCAACAGGAAAAGAAATACCAAAAAATTTTTGAACAAATCCTGAAATAAGAAACCTTGATATAGCTCCTAAGAATCCTCCAATGCCTACATAGAGGAAAATCATATTTTTACTCCTACTTCTCTTATCATCTTTTCCGTAATTATTTCGATTGCTTTTTCTCTTGTTTGGTCAAAATCGATATTTTCAACTATAGGAATGTTTTTTTCTGCAGCTGTTTTATAAAGGTAATCCTGTATAAGTCTTATCGCTTTAAAATTTCGCAAGTATTTTTTGCTAGTTCTTTGGGAAACTTTTTCACGAGATTTGAAGCGACTTTTATGTATTTCTTCATCAAGAGTCGTAAGTATCAGGTGAATTACGTAAGCTTTCTCCTTTAACCTATCAAAAACACCAGGAATAAGGTGAATTCCTTCAACGATAAGACTTATATTTTCTTTAATGGCTCTGTTTATTACTGCTTCAACTCCAGTGAGGACTTTTTCAGTCTGATCAAGAAAGCCGTAAAGTATCTTTTGCTCCTTTTCCATCTCTCCAAATTTATAAACGACATCACCTGCTTCGTAACTTGAAACGTGAATAGAAGGAACAAGCTCTTTTGAAATCATCTTCCTCATAACTTCTCTAATAGAGTCTGTCGAAGCCATTCTGTTAATTTCAAGAATTCCCGCAAGCTCTGCTGCAAGTTTTGATTTCCCAACTCCTGTAGCTCCACCTATTAAAATTATTACGGGTTTATCTAATCTTTTCATTTGACGCCAAAGAAGATATCTTTGAGCGTACTCTTTTCCAAGTTTTCTTTTTAAAAATTTAACCGTAATATCACGGAGCTCAGCTCTTTTTATTCTGAATTTTCCCTTTCGTCTTAGATAATCTGCAATTCTTTTAGCAATTTCAAAAGCTTCTTGAGTATCTACTCCTGCAGACCTAATAGATCCAGCAAGAATGCCTCTTGAGAAGGGCACAAAAGTTTTTCCGTCTGCCTCTACAACTAATATTTCTTTTTCTTCTACAAGCTGTTTGTATTTTTCTGCAATTTTTTTACCGTACTGGTTTTTTAAAACCTTGAAAACAAGATTTGTGAGATCTTCAGAAGTTATTGTACCTTTAAACTTAGCAGCAACCTCGTCAGCAATGTTATAAGCCTCATTTATTGAAAGACCGGTTTTAGTAAGAGACCGAACAAGAACACCTTTTGAAAAAGGATACTTTTCTCCCGAACTATCTATTACGTACCGTTTTCTCTTTTCTTTTTTCGCCATACTTATAAATCTTCCTGATAAGTTTTAAATGATGATTATAACTTTTTGAAAACAAATGCCTACCGTCTTCTGCAACAAAGTAAAGGTAGGAAGTTTTCTTTGGGAACATTGCAGCTTCTATCGATTCTAGTCCTGGATTACAAATAGGTGTTGGAGGAAGCCCTTTCGTATAATAGGTATTATACGGAGAAGGAAACAATGTATCTCCTTTGTGAAGCTTCCTTTTTTCTATTCCTACTAAACGGTAAGAGTAGTAAACTGTAGGGTCGCACTGAAGTCTCATTCCTTTTATAAGTCTATTGTAAATAATTCCTGCTATTATAGGCTTTTCCTCTGGTATAGATGTTTCCTTTTCAACTATGGAAGCTACTGTTAATATTTTCTCTTTGTTGACTTTTCCAAGTCCTTTTTTTACAATTATTGGTGGATTGTATCCTTCAAAGAGCGGCTCTACCTTCTTTTTAAAGTTTTCTACAGCTATTTTCAAAACTTCTTCACAATTTGCACTTTCTTTTACGTAGTAAGTATCTGGAAAAACATAACCTTCCAAAAATTTTAGTTTTAGAGAATTCAGAAAATTTCTATCTTTTGATAGTTTTATTACTTCTCCTTTCTTACAGAAACCCTTTTCACTAAGAATTCTGTCTACATCAAAAATATTGGCTCCTTCTGGTATAGTAAACTTAGTAAGGCAAGGAGTTCCTTTTGTAAGTTCTTGAATTATTTCTATGGGTGAATACTCTCCCTTTAGTCTATAACAACCTGCTCTTATAGGAATATGATTAAAACGAATCCAAAAGTAAAGAATTTTATCGTTTTCTATGACTTTTAAATTTTTTAGTTTTTCAAGCACTTTTTTTATTTTTTGATTTCTTTCAATTTTTAAAGAAAAATCAACTTGTTTTTTTTCGTTAAGAGATTTACGAATATAAGAAAAAACAAAAAAAACTCCCAAGATAAAAATAAAGACAAAAACTAAAAACCTTTTCACTTTTTTAACTTCTCCATGGCGCAAATTAACCTTTGGAACGCAGTAAAGTTAGATAAAATAGCAAGAATAGATAGAAACTCTACTAAAAAACCAGTTAAAAAACCTGCAAGAAGAATGAAAAACCTTTCAGGTCTTTCAAGTAGCCCAACTTTACACTCTAAGCCTAAGGACTCTGCTTTTGCCCTTGCATAACTTGTTGCAAAAGAACCAACAATGGAAAGAAGAGAAAAAATAAAAAGATTAAAGTCTTGAAGATAAAACCCGAGTGTAGCAATTCCTGCAAGAGGGAAAAAATCTGCATATCTATCTAAAAAAGAATCAAGAAAAGAACCAAAGTTTGTTGTCTTACCGTTAACCCTTGCAATAATTCCATCAAGCATGTCACAAAGACCAGAAATAGTAAAAAAAATTATTCCAAGGGTAAGATTACTAAAAGCTATAGCAATACCTGAAAAAATAGAGAAAAGAAAACCTAAAATTGTAATAACATTGGGAGATACTCCTATTGAACCTGCCAGTTCCGCAAAAGGTTTAAGGAACTCTTGAATCTTTAGCTTTATATCTGTAGAACTAATCATTATCCTTTTCCTTGTGATTGTTAGGGAAAATTATAAATTAATCTTAACTAAAATTGGAGGAATAAAGTATGGAAGAAAAACTTTCAAGAGAAGAATTAATAGAAGTAATTGCTGCTTTAATGGAAGAAGAAGGATTTGAAATTTACGAAGTAGAGGCAGACGAAGAATACCTTCCTGACTTTTTAGCCGTTTATACGGATGAAAACGGCGAAAATCAGCAAATTGCTGTCCAGGTAGAAGATTGCCAAACTCTTGAAGCAGAAGAATCTGAGAAAAAAGCAAAAACAATAGCAGAACACTGCAGAAGATCAGGTGAAGGTTTTCTCTTTGTTGTCCCAATGGAATGCGAAGAACTTGGTAAACAAAAATTTGAAGAGTGGGAACTTTCTGATGTTGCAGAGCTCATACCAATTGGTATAGAGTTTGAGGAAGAAGAAGAGGAACTCTAATGGAGAGGTATTACTCCTATTCCAGATACCTTAAAAATCTATTTGGGGAAAGAGTCTATCGAGTAACAGTAGATGCCGGCTTCACCTGTCCTAATAGGGATGGCTTTAAAGGGAAAGGGGGATGTATTTACTGTTACTCTGGCTCTGATTATGATCCTGAAAAGAGAAGGAAGGAGATAGAGAAGCAGATAGCTGAGGGAATAGAAAGGGTTAAGAGGCGCTACAAAGCAAAGAAATTTCTCGTTTATTTTCAGGCATACACCAACACCTACGCTCCACCGGAAGTTTTGAAGCCCATATACGATGAAATTAAGAAATTTCCGGAAGTTGTAGGTCTTATTATTGGTACTCGTCCAGACTGTGTACTAGATGAAACGCTAAAGCTAATTAACTCCTATACAGAAGATTATCTTGTGTGGATAGAGTATGGACTGGAAAGCTCTCACTTTAAATCCCTAAGATGGATGAATAGGGGACATGGGGTTTCCGATTTTGTGGATGCTGTTTTGAGAACCCGGAAGTTTTCAAAGATAAACATTTGCGTCCATACGATTTTAGGTCTTCCAACAGAAGATTACGATGACATGATGGAGACGGCAAAATTTTTAGCAGCACTGAAAGTTGACGGCGTAAAAATCCATCCACTTCATGTGATAAAAAATACTGCGCTTGAAAAAATTTACCTTGAGGAGCGGTTCAGACTTTTAACGCTTGAAGAATATGTGGATTTAGTCGTTGACTTTATCGAAAGATTACCAAAAGAAACAGTTATTCAGAGAATAACTGGAGAAGCTCCAGAAGACCTTTTGATCGGCCCCGAATGGTGCAGCCATAAGGAGAAGAACAGAGTAATAAATTTGATAAGAAGAAGATTTGAAGAAAGAAATACCTTTCAGGGAACGAAATGTAAATTCTCAAAACTGTAGAAAAATTCTATCTGTAGAAAAACTTACAAAATGTAAGGAAAATTACACTTTGTAATAAAAATAACAAAAGAGCTGTTCTAAAATCTTTGATTTCAATAAAAATTCTTTGGCATGTTACTTGCTTCCTTCGTTTTTTAAAGAAAAACGGAGGTCATTATGACAGTAACAACAAAAATTGAAAAACTGATAAGAAAACATCCTTGCTATAACAAGAATGCAAAAGATTATGGAAGAATTCATCTTCCTGTAGCTCCAAAATGCAACGTTCTTTGCAATTTTTGCAATAGAAAATACGACTGCTCAAATGAATCTAGACCCGGTGTTACAAGTCAAGTCCTGACTCCAAAAGAAGCTGCACTTAAAACAATTTTCTATAGAGAAAAACTTCCTTACTTAACAGTTGCAGGAATTGCAGGACCTGGAGATCCTCTTGCAAATGCAGAAAAAACAAGACAAACCTTTAACCTAATTAGAAAAATCTATCCAGATATGCATTTATGTCTTAGTACAAACGGCTTAAGTCTTCCTGAAAATATAGACTGGATAGAAAAGCTTGGGATAAAACATGTTACAGTTACAGTTAACGGTATTGATCCAGCAATCGTTGAAAACATTTATTCCTTTGCTGTAAAAGATGGAAAAGTTTACAAAAATAGAGAAATGGCTGAATTAATTATTGAAAATCAAATAAAAGGCATAAGAAAACTCCTTTCCCGTAACATTTTAGTAAAAGTTAACACCGTTATGATTCCCGGCATTAATGACAACCATATAATTGAAATAGGAAAATTTATGAAAGAGTTAGGAATCTATATTTACAATGTTATTCCTATGATACCAGTTGAAGGTACAGTCTTTTGGAAAAAAGGTATAAAAAAAACACCCCAAAAAGAAAAATTAAAGAAAATAAAAAATGAACTTGAAAAACTTGGTCTTAAAATAATGAACCATTGTGGAAGGTGCAGAGCAGATGCAGTAGGAAGAGTAAGAGGAGAACAGAAAAGAAAAAATAAATTTATAACTGTTGCTTCTTCAAATGGTTATGACCTGTTTGAAGTCTTCTTAGAGAAGAGTGGAAAAATAGTTGTATGCAGAAGTTGTGAACTTGAAAAGATTGAAGAGTGATTCAGTCTCTATGATAAGGTGTTCCCTTGATTATCTGGTCAGCTCTATAGATTTGTTCTAAAAGAACTATCCTTGCAATATCGTGCTGAAGAGTAAACTTGGAAAGGGAGAGGAGAAAATTACTCTTTTCTCTAACTTCTTCTGAAAGTCCATCTGCACCACCAATTATAAAGGTAATGAAAGGGTGTTTTTGAAGAAAGGATGCAAATTCCTTTGAGGTCATCTCCCTCCCCCTTTCATCAAGAGCCACGATGTATCCCTTAGCCTTCTCCAATAGCTTTTTCCCTTCATCTTCCTTTGTTCTCTGCTTTTTGACTTCTACAATCTCTAAAATTCTAAGCTTTTGCAAATAATGTTCTTGTGCTTCTTTCAAAATAGTAGAAATTTTTCCTACAGCGACAATTCTTATTTTCAAACGCCTGTTTCCTCCGGTAAGAGGTCTGCAATTTCCACTCTTGGAGCATCCATCCACAGAGATTCGAGATTGTAAAGCTCTCTGAATTCGTCCTTAAATATATGAACGATTAAATCACCATAGTCTATTAGAATCCAATTTGCAGCATCGTAACCTTCAATGTTCAAAGGTACAATTCCCTCTTCTTTCAGCTTTTTCCTTATCTCATCAGCAATTGTTCTTCCATGTACATCAGAGTTAACAGTAATTATTAAAAAATAATCTGCAAGAGTCGTTAAATCTTTTAAATCAATAATCACAGGATTTTCTGCTTTTTTATCAAGGGCCGCTTTTAGAGCAATTTTTAGCTTTTCTAGAGTATCCAAATTTTCCTCCTTAAAGTGTTTCTTTTATTTTCCACCAAATTGAACGCTTTAAAGGATTTATAACAGGTTCAACATTTAAAATTTTCTCTCCCTCTAAAATTCTCTTTGCTTTTATACCGTAAGTAGAATTAGGGTACTTTGCTGCTACTTCAGTAAGTATCCTTTTACCTATTTCTTTATTCTTCTTGGCTATTTTCTGCCATTTTTCTATGTCCTTTTCTACTAATCTAATTCTATTTTCTGCAACTTTCTTAGCTTCCGGATCGCTTGAATTTAGTTTTTCTTTCTCCTTATCAAGCTGTCTTTTTAATCTATCTATTTCCTCCTTAGCCTGAATATCTGTAAAGAAGTAAGCCCTTCCTATTAGATAATCAATCCTATCTAAAGATTCTACATCTCTGTACTTTTCTTTTACTATCTTGTATCTATTAATTGAAGCTGTAAATTTATGAAGCATATCGTAAGTTCCACCAATGTAAACTTCATTTTCTGCAAGTATCTTTCTTGCTATATTCTTATAAATTTTTGCCTTTTCCACTCGTGGATCGTTTGGAAACTCTTTTACAAACTTTTCAAAAGCTCTAATTGCTTTTTTCGTAAATGTTTGATCCCACTGGGGACCTTTTACAAGGTTAAGATAAGAAATTCCTAGCCTAAAAAGGGCATCTTTTGCTCGTGGAGATGCAGGATAAAGATCTAAAAACTCTTCGTAATTCAAAGCTGCGTTTTCAAAATCCTGATCATTAAAATAAGAATTGGCTAATGTAATTTTGGCTAATTCTTGCTTACTTGGTGGAAGTTCACCCTCAAGAGCCTTTTCAAGCATTTCGGTTGACTTTCCCCAATCCCCTTCTTTTGCAGCTTTCATTCCTTCTTGATAAAGACCTTCAGCGGTTCTTGGAATCTTTTCACAGGAAAATAGGAAAAGCAAACAAACAAAAAAGATAATTCCCTTTCTCAAGATAACCTCCTTTTATTCATCCTCTGACAACAGTAAACTTCTCAATGTGATAATACTCAACAGGAATAACCTTTATCTTTTTTTCATAAACTTCCTCAATTTTATCAATTATATCCTTTTCATCACCTTTTAACTTTTCAGCAACCAACGGATTAGCATAAACTTTTATCACCTTTGAGTTATTAGTTTTTAAAAGAGATAAAATTTCCCTTTCTATTTCAAAAGCTACGGTTTCTATTGATTTTACTCTTCCTTTTCCTTCACAGTAAGGACATGTCATTGTTAAACTTTTTCCAAGACTCTTCTTAACCCTTTTTCTTGTCATTTCCACAAGACCAAGATCAGACATACTGACTATTTTTGTTTTTGCTCTATCCTTTGATAACTCTTCTTCAAGAGTTTTAAGAAGAAGTTGCTTATTTTCTTCTTCTTTCATATCAATAAAATCAATTACAATAATTCCACCTATGTCTCTAAGTCTTAGTTGTCTTGCAATTTCTTTTGCTGCTACGAGATTTATTCTTAGAGCTGTTTCCTCAAGAGTTTTTGTCTTCTTAAATTTTCCGCTATTTACATCGATAGATACTAAAGCTTCGGTTTCATCTATTACAATGTAGCCGCCATTTGGAAGATATACCTTTCTCGAAAGAGTTTTCTCTATAGCTTTTTCCACTTCAAATCTTTGAAAAAGTGGAATATCTTTGCTGTAGTATTTTATTCTCCCAGCAAGTTTTGGAATAAAAGCTTTCGCAAAACTTAAAGCCCTTTCAAACTCAGCCTTTGAATCTATAATAACTTCCGAAACTTCCTCTGTGAGAAGGTCTCTCAGTGTTTTTGGTACTATTTCCAGATCTTGATAAAGGAGTGATGGAGGTGGTCTGTTTTCAGCCTTTTCTAGTAATCCTTTCCATACCCTTAGTATGTATTCAAGATCTTTCTTAAGATCTTCTTTTGTAGCTCCTTCTGCTGCAGTTCTAACTATAATTCCATAATCTTCCGGTTTAATATCTTCAGCTATTTTCTTTAACCTTTCCCTTTCAGCTTCATCTGTAATTCTTCTTGAAATTCCTATTTTGTTTACAGTTGGAAGAAGAACAAGGTAGTGACCAGGAACTGTAATGTTTGTTGTTATTCTTGGTCCCTTAGTTCCTATAGGTTCTTTTGAAACTTGAACAAGAACTTCCTGACCTTCTGAAAGTACTTCCTCTATTGGAGGGAGCTCTATTTCCTGTGGTTGAGTTGTTTCTTCAAATAGATCTTCTTCCTCTTCAAATTCAACCGTAACTGCATCTTTTACATACAAAAATGCTTTTTTTGAAATTCCAATGTCAACAAAAGCAGCCTGAACAGCAGGAACGATCTTTACAACTCTACCTTTATAAATATTTCCAACTATTCCTCTGTTACCCTTTCTTTCAACATAAAACTCTACAAGTTCACCTTCTTCTAAAACAGCTATTCTAACTTCCTTTGTATGAGCATTTATTAGTATCTGCTTTTTAGGTTTTGATGAGTTCTTCTCTACACACTTTTGCTGTTCCAAGGCTCAATCCTATCCAATTTAGTATATCCTGAATGTTTAAAATATTGCCGTTTATTACTTTTATGGCAATTTTAATTAAATTTTTTTCTTCCTTAAACCAAGCTATGTGATCTTTTAAAACTACTTCTTTCCCCTTTCTATTAAAAAGCTTTTCTTCTCTTAGCAAAGAAATATTATAATCTTTAAAAGGAATAATTATATAGGTCACAGTTTCTATTTTACTTAGTAAAGTTTCCTTAGAGTGAAGCTCAATAAACTTCTTAAATCTTAATCCTTCTGGTAAAAATTCTTTTGAATTCTCAATAAACTTTTCAAAATCATAGCTTTCTTCTGTAAGTTCTACTTCAACAATTTCTCCATTACCTTCAACTCCAACAGGAAGTCCAAGCAGTATATTTATTTTTGGATGAGGATTAAACCCTTGAGAATACCTTAGAGGAACTCCAAACTTTCGAAAAGTCCTTGTAAATGCTCTGGTAAGATCAAGTAGAGATAAAAATTTTGTAAATCCCTTCTTTTCAAAAACAAGAGCAACCTTTCTCTTTAATGGAAATTCTCTCTTTGGTCTTGGAGGAACGTTAAATTCTATTTTTTCTGGAATAGGATGGTTCTTTAGTTCTTTTATTTGCTGCAAAGTACAAGCACCACAACCATGGCAACCTACAATTCTACAGTCTGGAGTCTTCTGGGCTTTTTTTGCTTTTTCAAACTCTCTAATAAGAAATTTTTTGCTTACCACTCCTTTTATGAAGTCCCACGGGAGCTCTTTTTCAAGATCTTTCTTCTTAGTAGCTTCTTTAACGTCAAATCCTGTTTTCTCAAAAGCCCTTAACCAACCTTCCCAGTTAAAGAATTCATCCCAACCATCAAGCTGACATCCTTCAAGGTAAGCAGTTTCAATGAGTTTACTAACTTCCTCATTTCCTCTTGTTAAAATCGCCTCTATTAAAGATTGCCTATAATCATGAAACCTTAGTTTAAAACTTCGAGGAGCTTTCTTTTTTATGTAAGCTATCTTTTCTTTTACTTCTTCTTCACTAGCAAAAGATTCCCACTGAAAAGGAGTAAAAGGCTTTGAAACAAAAATGGATATTCCTGCAGCAAGATGCTTTTTACCTTTATATTTTTTTCCGATTTTGTAAACCTGCCATAACATATCAATTAAAGCATCTATGTCTTCTTCATCTTCAAAAGGAAGTCCTATCATAAAGTAAAGTTTTAATCTTCCCCATCCTCTTGAAAACAATCCTTCCACAACTCTAAATAAATCTTCATTTGTAAGGTCTTTGTTTATAGCTCTCCTTAATCTTTCTGAACCAGCTTCCGGAGCAAGAGTAAAGCCTGTTTTCTTTACCTGCATAAGCTGAGATGCAAGTTCTGGATTAAAGCTTTTAACCCTCATAGAAGGAAGAGAAAGAGAAATCATCTCTTTATAGCAGACTTCCATAACTTCAGGAATTAGACTATTAAAGCGACTATGGTCAGAAACAGAAAGGGAAGAAAGAGATGCCTCTTCATAACCAGTATTCTTAAAAGTACTTTCTAAAAGCGTTTCTATTAACTTTTCGTTTCTTTCTCTGTAAGGTCTATAGATAAATCCTGCTTGACAAAATCTACAGCCTCTAAGACATCCTCTTGAAACTTCAATAGTTATTCTATCTTGAGATGTCTCAACTACTGGAATTGGAGGAGAAGTAGGGAAAAAACCTTCAGGTATTTTTGTAAAAACAGCCTTTTTGACAGGATACTTACCAAACTTAGGAACCCAAATACCCTCAATTTTTCTTGCTTCGTACAAAAAGTCTTCTTTTGTTCCACCTGCTTTTTTGATTTCCCTTGTAAGTTTTGCTACTTCAACAAGAGTTTCTTCTCCATCACCAATAGACACTAAATCAACAAATAGAGAAATTGGAATAGGATTATACATACAAGGACCACCAGCAAAGATAATAGGAAATCCTTCTCTTTCTTCTCTTTTTAAGGGAAGACCTGCAAGATTTATTACTCTCAATGCGTTTGTATAGGTTAATTCTGAAGAAAAAGAAAGTCCCCAGAGATCATAATCTTTTACTGGTCGGAATTCTTCTAAAGTATAAAGAGGAATTCCCTTTCTTTTCATAAATTCCTGCATATCAGGGCGGGGAAGATAAGCTCTATGGCAAAGGGCAAAATCTGTAAGGTCATTAAGAATGTAGTAGAGAATTTTTCCACCTATATGTGATGTTCCAACTTCGTAAAGGTCAGGATAGGTAAGAACAAATCTGACTTCCCTTTCTTCAAACTTGGGAGCTCTTTTATTTAGCTCTAACGAAAGATAAGAGGCAGGTTTTTTAACGGAATAAAGCTCCTGTAAGAGCAATTCATCTTTAAAAATCGTCAAAGAAATCCCCCGTCTCAAACTCGTCATTGTAACTAGCAAAATCCAGTCCTTCCGAGTCTACATAGTCTTTGCTTTTATCATCGCTATCAGTTTCGGTTTCCTTTGATACGTCTTTTTCGTGTTCTTCTGAATTATCCTTTTCTTGGTTTTCCTGTTGATGAGCTACTGCATCGTGCATAGAGTCAGCTATAAGGTCCGCTATGAAAAAACCTGCCGCAGTACCTAAGATTGTTCCAAGCCATGGAAATCCAGGGGTATAGGTCAGTTCCCCATTAGGAGAATACGTCCTTTGAAAAAGTTTTTGCACCTCTTCTTTTTTTACAGGAACAGTTATTATCTCGCTACCATTATCTACTTTTATTTCATAGGTATTTTCATCTAACTTCTCAAAAGAAAACCTTTTTATTTCAGAGCTCTTAAAAAATTTGAAATTTCCATCCTTAAAGTACGAAACACCATCATTAGAAAACATTAAGATAGAACCGTCAAGTCCTTTGATTTCGACTGTTTTAGGCCTACTTACTGTTTGTCTATTACTTTTCATTAAAGGAACAACTATTAGAATGAAAAGCAGAAATAGAATCAAAAAAAACATTATTCCCATGACTTTCTCCAAAGTAGATTTCCTTTAACTTTTAAATATAGTTCTAATTATCATTTCCTGCGTTTTTTCCTATCCTTAAAAACTGTATATTAGGCTTGTAGAAAACATCTTATCGGTATGATACTTGGCGCCATCTGGTAAAAGATTGTGATAATTAATCTTATAAGAAACTCCAAGAGCCATTTTTTCTGTAATAGGTACCTTAAAACACGTTTCACTATGAACAAAATAGTCTTTACTGTTTTTTAATGACATTAAATAGGACACTTTCTGTGTGAAAAACAAGTTTTCTAATAACTGTCTGTTGTACTCTAATCCAACATCTCCAGCAACATAGTTTTCAGTACCTTGGTCTACATAGTTGTTATAAGTAAAATCTGCGCCAAAAAACAGTTTAAGGTTTTCGTTATCTTTCTTTAGCAGCTGATAACCTACACCTGGACCTACTCCTAACCGCAGGTTATATCCTGAAAATGTGTCCCTGTGTATGAAATTTTTAACGAAGAAAAGAAGTCTATTTGTTATATCTAGTTCAAATCTATTATCAACTACAAGTTTATTAGCTGTTTCTTTTCCATCGTCTTTTTTATAAAAGTAAGACCCGTTTGAGTAAAATCTTTTTCCTTCTAAACCTTTTTCAAATCTATAGCCTACTGTAAGACTTTGAGTATTCGTATTTCCTGCTGTATTTGAATATGAAATAGATATCTGATTATTCTGTCCTAAAGCTGTTAATGGAAAACAAGCCATAACTATCAAAAAAAATAGTTTTTTGCCATAATCCATAATACCTCTCTCCTTTCAAAGAGTATAATTTCACCATCAAAACAACCTTGTGGAGATAGCAATGCAAAATAAAATAGTAGAAAATCTGAAATCTTTTGCAATAGCATTGGTTTTAGCTCTGATAATAAGAACTTTCCTCGTTCAGTCCTTTCATATTCCTTCAGGTTCTATGATTCCTACTTTGCTTGTTGGAGACTTTATTCTTGTCGATAAGATAACATATCATCTTAGAGAACCTGATAGGGGAGATGTTGTTGTTTTTCACTTTCCCCTTAATGAAGATGTTTACTACATAAAGCGAATAATTGGTGTTCCAGGAGATAAAGTTCAAGTAATTGACGGCAAAGTTTACATAAATGGAAAGCCGTGTAAATACGAACCTGGTGGTACCTATTCCTACACTGAAAAAGGTTCAAGTTATAAAGGAAGACTCTTTTATGAATTTTTGCCAAGGAAAGAAGGTGGTGAAAAGAAGCATCTTATTCTAAAAACAGGAGGTAGAGGAGACAATACACAGGTATTTGTCATACCAAAGGATAAGTACTTGATGATGGGAGATAACAGAAACAATAGTTATGACAGCCGTTATTGGGGTTTTGTAGATAGAAGTAAAATTGTAGGCATTGCCAGAATAATATTCTTCTCTTGGGACGGTGAAAAACATCTTCCAAGATTTAATAGGATTTTTAAACTTATTAATTGAGCGTGAAAAAAATTAGCTTTAGAGTGTTGTGTAAATGCCTCCTTCTTTTCTAACAAGACCTAATATTTCCATTTCCAAAAGAAGTGTGGTTAAAGTTGGAATATCCATGTCAAGTTTATCAGCGATTTGATCAATTGAAAGAGGAGATCTAGAAAGAAGTTCATAAATTCCTTTAAAGTTTTCAGGTATATACTGTTTGATAGAAGACTTTTTTAGGAAAGATAGTTCATCAAATAGGTCTTTAAAGTCAAGCAAAGGAGAAGCTCCTTCTTTTATCAATCTGTTTGTACCTTTACTAAAACTTGAGTCTATGTTTCCTGGTACTGCAAAAACAGTTCTTCCCTGTTCTAACGCAAAATCGGCCGTTATTAGAGCTCCACTTTTTTCTCCTGCTTCAACTACTATAGTAGCGTGAGAAATACCACTTATTATTCTGTTTCTACGGGGAAAATTCTCTTTTGAAGGTTTTGTTCCCAGTGGAAATTCAGAAATAATAGCTCCACCTGTATCAACTATCCTCTCAGCAAGAGAAAAATTCCCTCGTGGATAGATAGAATCAACTCCACTTCCAAGAACAGCAATAGTTTTTCCTTTTCCATCAATTGCTCCTTTATGAGCATAAGAGTCTATTCCGTAGGCAAGACCACTTACGACTGATATATCGTTCTCTGAAAGGAATTTCCCAAGCGAATAAGCAATTCTTCTTCCATAGTTAGATGTTTTCCTTGAACCAACCACTGCAATAAAAGGAATATCTGGTAAAGTTCCCCTTACATAAAGAACAATAGGAGGTTGATGAATTTCTTTAAGAAGGGAAGGATAACTTTCCGAACATAAAGGTACTATCTTGATACCAAGCTTTTTAGCTTTTCTTAACTCTTTTTCAGCTAATTTTAGCTCTTTACTTAAATCTATTTTCTCTTTTCTTACAGCTTCAGATAAGCTTTCATAATTCTTAAGAAGAAAAATATACTTTCGTGCACCAATTCCTCTTTTAAATAGAAAAGCTATCGAAATTAAAGTTTCTTCCATTAAATAATCCTTATTGCCGAAAGTATTCTCTTGTCTGTTTTTTCTGCTCTATAGGAATGGAAAATATCATTATTACAAACGGTACATTTTTTAATGTCTTCTATTTCATGGACTCCTGCAGCTTTTAGTTGAATCTTATTTGCCTCCTTAAGGTCAAAAAGAAATTTGCTGTTTTTTAACTTTTTAAAACATTTGGAATACTCTTTTGGGTAAAGAGAGTAAACATCCTCTCCTACTTCGTAACATTGACTGCAAATAGAAACTCCCAAGATAGCCTTTTTAACAGCAGAAAACTCAGAAATATACTTTACAGTATTAAAGACAATTCCTTTAAGAGTTCCTCTCCAACCAGCATGAACAACACCTACAACTCCTTCTCCCACAAGAAAAACAGGAAGACAGTCGGCAGTTAAAACCCCTATCCAGTAGTTCTTACTATCTGTAACTATGGCATCTGCCTGAAGATTGAACGGAACAGAGCGACCCACAAAAACAATGTTAGTTCCATGAACTTGAATAGGTTTTAAAACAGGTATTCCCTTAATTTCATTTATTTCACGCCCGTCTTTTGGTTTTTCAGAAATGAATATTTCATACTTCATAATGATAGAATTCTAACATGACAAAGATAAGGATTAGCGTGAAGATTGCTAAAACAGATTTGCCATCAATTTATAATTTGAAGCCTTCAGAGGCTTTTGACCTTTTTAAAGGAAAACTTTTTAAAGTAATTAATCAGCTTCCTCCAAATAAGGTTACAAATAGAGCAATTAAGGAAATATTTAAAAAGGAAGGAAAAGAAAGGTTAGAGTTTTTAGAAAAAAAATTTAAAGAACTTGACTGTTCTTCGCTGGAAGCAAGAAAGGTAATTTACAATTCCTTCCATAGAGTTTTTCAAAGACTTAGATGGGCAGAAGATGCCGGAAGAGAAAAAGAGATAGAGCTCCGAGTTTGGGCTACCTCTTCAGTAGATTTCCTTTGTGAAGTGGTAAGAGTATTAGGAGAAAGAGAATGAAGGAAAAATCAAGTTACTGGGTACTTCAAGAAGTTTTCATAGATCCAGGAATTGCGGGAAAAACAGTAGAATGCAACTTAAACGTTAAGGTAGCTACAGATGTTAAGAAAGAAAAAACAACATGTAAAGTAACAGTAGAAATATTTGGTTCTCTTACCTCTGGCAATGAACAAATTGCAAATATTAGGTTCGTTAACGTTACAAACTTATCTTTAGATAAAAAAACTGCTAACAAGGTAATTGCAAAAAAGGTAATGAAAAGAAAAATAGAAGAGCTTTTAGCTTTTCTTCCTCTTTACTTAATAAAAGCTGGAATAACTGTAAAGGAAATAGAATATGAGCTGTAGTTGTAGAAAAGGGAAAAGTGCAAAGAAGTTAAAGACTAAAGAGATAGATGAACTTCTTAAATTTTTGAAAAAAAATCCTGAGCTTTTCTTTTTTATAGCTAACCTTGTTAATAGCTTTCGTCCCATTGATCCTGAAAGGATAAAGGCAGAAAGAGTTTTTTTAACAGTAAGAGAAGTTCACGAACTTGGTCTTTTAAGCTTTTCACAGTCAGAAGAGTTATTTAGACTTCTCAAAAACTTTTTTGTAGAAAAAACCGATAAACAAAGAGGAAATTTCCTTGAACTTCTTGTTTCAATCTTAGGACCTTTTACGTTTAAAGCTAAGAACAAGAGAATAAATCAATGTAAAATGTTTAAAAAGTACAAAAAGCTTTCTGACAAAGAAATAGATGTAGCCTTTTCCTCTAAGGAATATCTTGAAGTTCACGAATGTAAATCAAACATGGGACGGCAGTGGAGAGATCCTCTTTCAAAGAAAAGTAAGAAAGGAGCAAAGCTTTTTTTTATGAATGAATTACCTGAAGTTTGTAAAAGTAAAAGAAAAGTCATTGTCTGCTGTAGTGGATTGGATGGAGAGTTAACTACTTGCTACGTAAAAAAAGTATTCAAGTTTTATAAATTTAAAAACATAAAAGTTATAGGTAGAAAGGAGCTCCTTGAAAAAATAAAAGCTTCTTTCTGATAAAATTCCACCATCTTTAAATCAATTTCCAAAGAGCGTAAATATGGATGCAAAGTTAATAGAATTGATTATTATTTTCTCATTAGGACTTGTTAGTTCGCTTATTTTTCTCTACTTTGTAGTAAAGAAACTTTAGGAGATAGAGAGATGGTAAAGGATATACACGAAAGCAAAATACTTATACTTGATTTTGGTTCTCAGTACACTCAGCTTATTGCAAGGAGACTAAGAGAAAAACATATCTACTGTGAAATTCATCCTTTTAACATTTCTATTGAAAAAATAAAAGAATTCAAACCAAAGGGAATAATACTTTCTGGAGGACCTGCAAGCGTTTATGCTCCAGATTCTCCAAAGATTAGCAAGGAAATTTTTGAGCTCGGTGTTCCTGTCTTAGGAATATGCTACGGTATGCAGCTTATTACTTACCTTTTTGACGGAGAGGTTGTAAGAGCTGAAAGACACGAATACGGAAGAGCAGAACTTGAAATTTTAGATAGTTCCGATCTATTTGCCGAGCTCCCCGAAAAGTTTGTAGTTTGGATGAGCCACGGAGATAGAGTTCTAAGAATTCCACCAACGTTTGAACCTATAGCCAAAACGGAAAACGCTCCTTATGCCGCTATAAGAAACAAGGAAAAAAGGATCTTTGGTGTTCAATTTCATCCCGAAGTTAAGCACTCTCAATATGGAGACAAGGTCTTAGAAAACTTTGCAGTCAAGATTTGCGGTTGTGAACCAAGTTGGACTATGGAAAACTTTATAGAATACGAAATTAAAAAGATAAGAGAAATCGTAGGAGACAAAAACGTTATCTGTGCTCTTTCTGGAGGAGTTGATTCTTCTGTTGTTGCAGCACTTCTTCACAAAGCAATAGGAGATCAGCTTTACCCTATCTTTGTTGATACAGGACTTTTAAGAAAAGGTGAAAGAGAATCTGTAGAGAAGACTTTCAGAGAAAAATTTCAGATGAAAAACTTTAGAACAGTTGATGCATCTTCTCTCTTTTTAGAAAGATTAAAAGGAGTAACAGATCCTGAGAAGAAAAGAAAAATTATTGGACATACCTTCATAGAAGTTTTCGAAAAAGCTGCCAAGGAAATTCCAAACGCTCACTTCTTAGCACAAGGAACACTTTATCCTGACGTTATAGAAAGTGTTTCAGTTAAAGGTCCATCTGCAACAATTAAGTCTCACCACAACGTTGGTGGGCTACCTGAAAGACTAAACTTTAAGCTTATAGAACCTTTGAGAGAACTTTTCAAAGATGAAGTAAGAGAACTTGGAAAGGAATTAGGTCTTCCTGAGGAAATAATTAAAAGACAGCCTTTCCCTGGACCTGGCCTTGCTATTAGAATAGTTGGAGAAGTAAAACCTGAATACATAAAAATCTTGCGCGAAGCAGATGCAATAGTTCTTGAAGAAATAAAGAAAGCAGGACTTTACGACAAGATTTGGCAGTCTTTTGCAGTCTTTTTACCTGTACAGACTGTTGGAGTCATGGGAGACGTTAGAACTTACGATTACGTAATTGCTATAAGAGCAGTTGAAAGCGTCGATGGAATGACTGCTGACTGGGTTAAGTTACCTTACGAGCTTCTTGAAAGGATTTCAAACAGGATAATCAATGAAGTCGAAGGAGTAAACAGAGTAGTTTATGACATTACCTCAAAGCCACCAGGAACAATCGAGTGGGAGTAAGAAGATGGATAAAATTGAAAGGATAAAAGAGTTAAAAAGAGAAAAAAACGCTGTAATCCTTGCTCATTACTATGTTGATGGAGCAATTCAGGATATTGCAGACTTTGTCGGAGATTCATTAGAACTTGCAAGAAAGGCAAAAAGCGTAGAAAGTGATATTATTGTTTTCTGTGGTGTCTACTTTATGGGAGAAACTGCAAAGATCTTAAACCCAGACAGGAAAGTTTTAATCCCATACTACAAAGCAGGTTGCCTCATGGCAGATATGGCAATTGCTGAAGAAATAGAAGAATTTAGAAGAGAAAATCCTGACTATGCAGTTGTTACTTATGTAAATAGCTCTGCCGATGTAAAGGCAGTATCAGACGTTTGCTGTACTTCTGCCAATGCTGTAAAAATTGTGGAAAACTTAAATGCAGAAAAAATTCTCTTTGTTCCTGACAAAAATTTAGGAAGTTATGTTGCAGAAAAAGTTAAAAATAAAGAAATAAAAGTTTGGAGTGGTTACTGTCCGGTTCATCAGAAGTTAACTGTAGAAGAAGTTGAAAAGAAGAAAAAAGAATATCCTAATGCTGTTTTTGTAGCTCATCCAGAGTGTAAAAAAGAAGTAAGAGATTTAGCTGACTTTGTTGGTAGTACTTCTCAGATTATAAATTTCGTTAAAGAAACTAAGGCTAATAAAGTGATAGTTGGTACAGAAGAAGGAATAATTCATCAGCTTAAAAAACAAAGACCTGATATTGAGTTCATTTTAGCTTATAGTGAATTTTCCTGTGATCAGATGAAGATGATAACAGTTGATAGACTCCTTAACGCCTTAGAAAGAGAACAGTTTGAGGTTGAAGTTCCAAAAGATACAGCTAAAAAAGCAAAAGTAGCAATAGAGAAAATGATAGAGATGAGTTAATAACTTTACGGAGCGAGAAGAAAATGAAAGAATTTAGAGTAAAGCAAGAATCGGGAGTTGCCCTTTTTCCCTTAATAGTAGACTTTTTGCTCCTTATAGGAGCTCTCTTTATGGACGGCATTTGGCGCTGGATATTTATTAGCCTTTCACTTATCTTTGCAGGATTGGTTATTTATCAATCAAGACCTATCTTCAAAAATTTCCAGTTAGTAATTACTCCAAAAGAGATAAAGGTTTTGGACTTTAGAGGCAACGTTGTAAGGAAAATTGATTGGAAAAAAGTTGAAGGAGCTGCAGCAGGATTTAGAAAAACTTGGCTTATTTACACTTATAGTTTTTACTTTAGAGTTAAAGGTGACGAAGACTTATTGTTTTCCTTAATTTCAAGAGAAGCAGGTTTAACTGGAAAGTTTCAAAATTTTATAAAAGTCTTTGTTAGAAAGAAGATTCCAGTTCAAGTAATAAAAGGATGAGGTAGATAAATGAAAGAGACTTCTACAAGGCTTGTTCTTCACTTTCCAAAAGAGACCTGGGATAAACCGGTTATATATAAGCTTGTAAAAGATTACGATTTAATTGTTAACATACTAAGAGCAGAAATTCTTCCTAAAATGGAGGGCTCTGCAGTAATAGAGCTCCGCGGTGAAAGAAAAAGAATAGGAGAAGCAGTAAAGTTTTTAAAAAGCCTAAAGATAAAGATAAAACCCTTAGAACTTGATATCTTTCGAGAAGATGAAAAATGTGTTCACTGTGGAGCATGTATAGCTCCTTGTCCTACAAATGCCTTTTACTTAGATCAAGAAACTTTTAAAGTTAAGTTTGATAAAGATAAGTGTGTCGGTTGCGGCCACTGTATTCCTGCGTGTCCTCTTAGGATAATTTATTCAACAGAATTTTAACTTAGTACTTCTTTCGGAAGGACAACATAAGTTTTAGAAACTTTTCTTGAAAGAGCTTTAAGCGCATCTGTTGGAGCTACATTTGATAACTCGTCAATTCTATCTTCAACTTTAACCCTTATTATATCCACTCCAGAAGGAGAATAATAAGAGTAAGCAACCTTAGAAGGTTCGATAACTTCAAAATAGTATTTTGGATCAAAACCAGCTCTTTCTACCCTTTCTCGATATTCAAGAACTTTAGAAGGAGTAACCTCCACTGTTTCAAAAAAATTTCTTTTAACTAATCTTTTACAAAGATCAGAAAGAATATTGTCATTTGAATCCATGAGCAAATATATAGATGAAACAACATTTCCATCTGTCAATCTAAAAAACTTTTCAATATTTTCTTCTTTAAGGACTTTTGAAAGAGTTAAATCCATATCTAAAGAAACACCATTAAAAATCAACTCCTTTATTCTTTCAACTATTTTCTTTAATAGAACCTGAACTGAAAGATTAACCTTATGAAAGTAAACAGCCCAGTACATTTGATAACGGGACATTACATAAGCTTCAAGCGCGTTAAATCCTTTGAAACTCCATATGAGCTCTCCATCTTCAATAAGCACAGAAACAAGAATTCTATTAACATCAATCTTTCCAAAAGAAACTCCTGTATAGAAAGCATCTCTTGTTAGATAATCCAATCTATCACAATCAAGCTGACTGGATATAAGCTGATAGACAAAAGGTAGAGAATGCTCCTTTTTGATTATTGCCTTCACCGTATTGATAAGCTCTTTTTCAAGATTCAATTCCTCTAAAAGCATATCTAAAGCATAAAGTGTTAAATCTTCATGTTTATACGGAAGAATTACTCCTTCAAGAGCATGAGAAAAAGGAGAATGACCAGTATCATGGGTAAGTGCAGCAACAAGAATAGAAGTTTTAAGAAATTCGTCTATTTGATAATCTTTCAAGCTTAAGTAATCTAAAGCTTTCTTTGCAAGCCACATAACTCCAATAGAATGCTGAAAACGGGTATGCTCAGCACCAGGATACACATAATAGCAAGGACCTAATTGCCTTACGTGTCTTAATCTTTGTATGTAAAGACTATCAAGAATTTTTGCAAGAATTCCCCCTCTCTCCACCATTACAAATTCATTATAAACAGGATCCATAAGGAGCTTATACTTCTTCATTTTTTACCTTACAGTTTTTACAGATACCGTAACATATAAAAGCAGAATTTGAAACCTCAAATCCTTCTTTTTTTAAGTTTTCAAAACTTACTTCCGGAGAAACTTCCACATCGTAAATTCTGCCACACTTTAAGCAGATAAAATGACTGTGAGGCTCAACTCTTGCATCGTAATGAACTTTGTCCTTTAAAGTTGGAATTCTTACAACAAGACCTACCTCTTCAAGATTTGAAAGAGTTCTATAAACCGTTGTTAAGGATATACCCTCAACTTTATCTTTTAAAGCTTCATAAATTTCTTCCGCTGATGGATGATCCTTCCTAGAAAGAATCTCTTTATAAACAGCAACTCTTTGAGGAGTTACTCTAAGTCCTCTCTCTCTCGTTATCCTCTTAAATCTTTCTAATTTCTCCATGAGTTTCACTTATTTACCCCGCAAATTAAAAGGTTCACCTGTAAATATATGTTTCTTCTTAATTTTTTTCATCTACTACTATATGTAAATTAAAAAAATTTTTCACCAACTTTTATTCTATAACCTCTGATAAACTCTTCTCCAGATATTTCTTTCTTACCCTCAGGCCTTAGTTTTTTCACTTTCAACGCTCCTTCTCCTGTAGAGATGACAAGTTCCTTATCCGCTTTAATAACTTCTCCGGGATTTCCACTTCCTTCAATAGGTTCAGCTTCTAAAAGCTTTATCCTTTTTCCTCTAAAAGTTGTATAAGCAGATGGCCAAGGGGTAAATGCTCTAATCATGTTAAATATCTTCTCCGCAGGAAGAGTCCAATCAATCTTTCCCATTTCCTTTGTTATTGGCTTACAGTAGGTAGCTTTTGAATTTTCTTGCGGAATTGGTTTTAGTTTACCGGACACATAATAAGGAATAGTTTCTACAAGGAGTTCTGCTCCCAAATTTGCAAGTTTATCATGGAGAGTTTGAGCGTTATCTTTTCTATCTATAAGAACTTCCTTTTGAGAAATTATATCGCCTGCATCAAGCTCAGGAGAAATGAGCATAATAGTAACTCCTGTTTTCTCTTTTCCATCCAAAAGTGCAGATTGAATGGGTGATGCTCCTCTATACTCTGGAAGGAGCGAAGCATGAACATTTATACAACCAAATTTTGGAAGATCTAAAATTTCATTTGGAAGAATTTTTCCATACGCAGCAACAACTATAAGGTCTGGAGAGATTTCCTTTAGTTTATTTAAAAGTTCTTCATTTCCCTTTACTTTCTCAGGTTGATAAACTGGTATATTAAATTTTTCGGCCAAAACCTTTACAGGAGGAGGCTTTATTCTTTTTCCTCTGCCTGCAGGTCTATCTGGCTGAGTAATAACAAGAGGAATTTCAAAACCTGCTTCAAATAGTTTTTTTAGTGAAGGAACTGCAAAATCCGGTGTTCCCATAAAAACAACTTTAAGTTGTTTTGTCACTTAAAACCTCCAAAACTTTCTCAAACTTAACTATTCCTTTCCTTATAAGTACAGGTGTTTCACCAGTAAGGTCAACTATTGTGGATGGAGCTTCTGAAACTTTTCCTTCTATACAGAAATTAATCACTCCATCAAAGTAGTTTTTACACTCTTTACAGTTTTTTGCAGGCAATTCTCCCTGAGGATTTGCACTTGGAGCAAAAAGAGGAAATGTCTTTTTTATGAGTTTCTGCAAAAAATCATCCTTAGGTATTCTAACAGCAAGATTATCCCTTTGGAAAACTTTTCTAAACGGACTCTCTTTTGAAAGAGGAAGAATAACTGTAACTGGAGCAGGATAGAGTTTTTTTAAACCGTTTAAGTATTTCAAAGGAACAAGCACTCCAAAGTTTACTAACTGCTCAATAGAACTAAAAAGAACAATTAATGGTTTGTTTACATCTCTTTTTTTTACAGAATAAAGTTTTTTTACAACCTCTTTATCAAGAGCATTTCCAAGTATTCCAAAAAGAGTATCTGTTGGGGAGCAAATAAGCTCCCCAGCTCTTAAAATCTGAGAAATTTTTTCTATGTCTTCTTTACTTAGTACCTGCACTTTCTGCTATCTCTAAAAGATGTTTATTGTACAAGAAAATAAGGTCATTAACATTACAATTAAGTTCCTTTGCAACGGGTTTACACTTTGCTTTAAGTATAAAGAAAATATCCTTGGAGTTTATTCCATCAAGGGTTTCAAAATTTGCCTGTCCTTTAGAAATAACAAAAAAGGCTCTATCCCAATAGTTTTTAAATTCCTCAGAAACAAAATCAAAATCAATTCCTATAAAGTCTTTTCCTGTTGTTATAAGTTCGTCAACAACTTCTGCTATCCCTGATTTAAGAGCATCTTCTACAGTAGCATCATTGAGAATTGGACCACCCCTAACAGCAAAGATAACTTTGAGACCTCTATTTTTGAGCTCTCTAAGGAGAAACTTATCAAAAACTATTTCTCCAGCATTATCTGCAACGTAAAGGACAGGCTTTCCAGAAACAAAAAATCTTTCTAAGATAGCTACATCAAAGTAGGCAAAAGGAATGTGCAATAAGTTCTTTATTTCCTCTAATAAATCAAACTCTCGAGGAATTCCAAAGTCTATGACGTTTCCTAAGGCAGCAAGTCTTATAGCCATAGAAAGTTGGTCATCAGACTTTCTGTAGAATTCTTCTTCAAGATAAGGTTCTAATCTTAAGGCAATTTCTGTGTATTTATCCTTCAAAGATTTATATGGATCCTGTATTTTTGTTTTTTCTTTAAAAATCCTATGTAAAAAAGTAGCATTATGACCTGGAGATTTATTAATCTTAAGATCTTTTGCTATAAACTTAGCAGATTCTTTCAAAACTTCCATTATAGCAGAGTCAGGAATATCTGCAATTCTTGAAACATTAAGAATTTGTTTCATAAAACAAGGAATACATTCAGGATAAACTTTCATCTTAACCCTCTAAAATTTTTCTCCTCATCTCTTCTCTATAGTTTTTAAGCTTTTCTTTTAACTCAGGATACTTAATTGCCATTATTTCAACAGCTAAAACAGCAGCATTTTTAGCTCCAGCTTTTCCTATTGTAACCGTTGCTACAGGAATACCTCCAGGCATTTGGACTATGGAAAGAAGAGAGTCTATACCTTTGAGAGGAGAAGCATCAAGCGGTACTCCAATAACAGGAAGAGTTGTTTTTGCAGCAATTACTCCTCCAAGGTGAGCAGCATATCCCGCTGCAGCAATAATAACGTCATATTCTTCTTCTGCTTTTTCACAAAAAGTAATTACTTCATCAATTGTTCTGTGAGCTGAGAGAACTTTTACATCATAAGGAACTCCAAATTCATCAAGAGTTTTTGTACAGCTTTCCATAACTGGAAGGTCAGACTTACTTCCCATTATTACTGCTACCTTCTTCATTGTGAACCTCCTTTACCTCTTTTGGTTTTGAACTATTTCCAGCTTTATCAATTGCTTTTACATAGTAATTATTTGAACAATTTGGAAGGAAAAGGTATATACCGCCATTAGTAGAACCTACAACTTCATTTCCTCGAAAAATTATATATTTAACTACATCTTTAGAAGGAGAAGGATCCCACAAGATTACACATCCCTTACCTTTTCTTATAAGAAAAGCATTTTTTGGAGGTTTAGGAGGCATTCTATCTTCAGGTTTAAGCTTATAAACTTTTGAAAATCTTCCTTTTACGTTTCCTTTTGAAAATCTAAACTTATAGAAATATTCTTTACCATTAACCACTTTTTTATCAATAAATGTATTAACTTTAGGAGAAAGAATTTGATAAGGAGAAAAAGTATCGGCATTTTTAAAAACTTCAATTTTATAGCCATTTACTGGTTTAAATCTAAATTCAACAAAACCATCACCAGCTTTATAACTTAAAATTTTTGGTATTTTTTCTATTGGTTTTTCAGCCTTTACACAAACAGATTCTGAAGGCTGGCTAAAATACTTTCCCCTATAAACAGCAGTAATGGTGTAACACCTTCTTTCACCTACAGAAATTGTTTTGTTATCAAGAAAAAAAGCATCTTTTACTTTTACTTTTTCCTTTCCAAAGTTGATTGAAACTATATAATATACATCCTTAGAATTGGCCAGTTTCCTTCCATCTGAAAATTTTTCTATTGGTTTCCACCTCACTAAAAAGTTTTTATAAACCTCTTCTATTTTTGAAATTTCTGGAGATTCTGGAGAATAACTCAATGGAGGTAAAGGGTCACCTCTGTTTCCACACATCGTAAAAGAAAAAACAAAAGGCACGAAACATAAAAGTAATAACTTCCTCAAGTCACCCTCCGCTTGAAATTTTAGCACAGTATTAAAATAAACTGTTATAATTTTCAAAACTTCATTTTGGAGGTTGAAGTTGGCTTCTATCGATGTAAATCAAATAGCAAAGGGAATGAAACTTGAAATTGAAGGTTACCCATACGAAATAGTAGATTATCAGCACGTAAAACCTGGAAAGGGACAGGCATTTGCAAGGATAAAGCTTAAAAACTTGAAAACCGGAAACGTTGTTGAGAAGACTTATAAAGTCGGCGAAAAGCTTGAGTTGGCAGACTTTGAAGAAAGAGAAATGGAATACATTTACAATGATGGAGAATCTTACTACTTCATGGACACAAAAACCTACGAGCAAGTTGGCGTTTCAGAAACTGCTTTAGGTGAGAAAGCAAAATTTCTCAAAGAAAATACTACTGTAATGGTTCAATTTTATAAAGGAGAAGCGATTTCTGTTAAACTACCAAAGAGCATAGTTTTACAAGTTACCGATACAGAACCTGGATTTAAAGGGGATACTGTTTCAAACGTTACAAAACCTGCAACACTTGAAACAGGTGCTGTTATTCAAGTGCCAATGTTTATTAATCCTGGTGATTATGTAAAGGTAAATCCAGAAACTGGTGAATACATAGAAAGGGTTAATATTAAGTAGGAGGGTATTTTGCTTGATAAGGTAAGAGAACTTTTAAAAGCTTTGGAA
Organism: Desulfurobacterium thermolithotrophum DSM 11699; assembly: GCF_000191045.1. Classification (NCBI taxonomy): domain Bacteria; kingdom Pseudomonadati; phylum Aquificota; class Aquificia; order Desulfurobacteriales; family Desulfurobacteriaceae; genus Desulfurobacterium; species Desulfurobacterium thermolithotrophum. Next base: position 51,760 of record NC_015185.1, on the reverse strand, counting down.
AATACTTCTATTGAAGAAGTAGAAATTGAAGTTGAAGGAATAAAATTACGAGCTAAGTTTGCTCGAGGTGTAGTTAAAGAAATTCCATTACAGGAAGTAGTTCCTAAGGAGATAAAGAAAGAAGAAAAAGAAGAAATTACAAAAAATACTGAAGACTACTACGTTGTAGAGTCCCCAATGGTAGGAACTTTTTATAGAGCTCCTGCTCCCGGAGCGGAGCCTTTTGTAAAAGAGGGAGATTTTGTTGAAAAGGGACAAACTCTCTGCATTATCGAAGCTCTTAAGGTAATGAATGAAATAGAAGCAGAAGTTTCAGGAGTAGTTAAAAAAATCTTAGTAGAAAACGGCCAGCCTGTTGAGTATGGCCAGCCTCTTTTTTACATAGAAAAAGCATAAGGTGGGCTGTATGTTCAAAAAAGTTCTCATAGCAAATAGAGGAGAAATTGCTGTAAGAATAATTCGTACCTGTAGAGAGCTTGGAATAAAAACAGTAGCTATTTATTCTACTGCGGACAGAGATTCCCTTCATGTTTTTCTTGCAGATGAAGCAGTTTGTATAGGAGGTCCCCGTCCCCAGGAAAGTTATCTAAACATTCCTTCTATCATCTCTGCAGCAGAGATAACAGGTGCAGATGCCATCCATCCTGGCTATGGATTCCTTTCCGAAAATCCTGGTTTTGCAGAAATTTGTACAGCCTGTGGCATGAAATTCATAGGCCCTTCGCCAGAAACTATGGTTTTAATGGGAGACAAGGCAAAAGCAAGAGAAGTTGCAATAAAGGCCGGTGTTCCTGTTGTTCCAGGTAGTGGAATTATAAAGAACGTTCAAGAAGCTTTAAAAGTCTGTGAGGAAATTGGTTATCCAGTTCTAGTTAAAGCTGCCCATGGTGGTGGTGGTAGAGGAATGAGACTTATTACTTCTTCCAAAGAAGCAAAAACTTTAATAGTTACAGCAATGGCTGAAGCTGAAGCTGCTTTTGGAAGCGGAGAAGTTTACATAGAAAAGTACATAAAAAATCCTCGCCATATAGAAATCCAGGTAGTTGCAGACCAATTTGGAAACGTTGTAACTTTCGGAGAAAGAGAATGTTCTCTTCAAAGAAGACATCAAAAAGTTCTTGAGGAAGCACCATCTCCTTTTGTAGATGAAGATCTAAGAAATAAACTCTCGGATGCTGCTAAAAAAATTGCTGAATTTATTAATTACGAAGGAGCTGGAACAGTAGAATTTTTAGTTGATAAGGATAAAAACTTTTACTTTATTGAAATGAATACTCGTATTCAGGTTGAACATCCTGTTACAGAATTTGTAACCGAAAAAGACTTAATAGCAAAACAAATTATGGCTGCTGCTGGAGAAAAACTAAATATTTCTGACGTTAAACTAAAGGGACATGCAATAGAATTCAGAATAACTTGTGAAGATTATGAAAAAGACTTTCGTCCTACTCCTGGAAAAATTGAAAAGCTTTTAATTCCTGGTGGATTTGGTGTAAGAGTTGATACTCACATATATGAAGGTTACAAAGTGCCGCAGTACTACGATTCTCTTTTAGCAAAATTAATTGTTTGGGGAGAAACAAGAGAGGAAGCAATAAAACGAGGAGAAAGAGCTCTTTCAGAATTTGTAATTGAAGGGAATCTTAAAACGACAATTCCATTTCACTTGAAACTTTTAAAAGATGAAAACTTTATAAAGGGAGCTCTTGACACAAAAATTCTTGAAAATAAAATTCTACCTAAGCTTAAAAGATAATCTTTACTTTTTTATGATTTTGTTTTAAGCTTTAATTATAGAGTGAGGATTTTTTCATCTCAGAAATCTTCTTAAGAGTTGCAAAGCTATACAATGTATTTGGAGGAAATCATGGCTTCTCAATCGAAAGCCGAAAAAGTAAAAATTTGGTTGAGAGAATATCTTTCAGAATTTGGAGAGTATTCTGGAACGTTAGAAGAACTTGCTCATCTTGCAAACTCAACTCCCTATCTTGTCAAAAAAGCTCTTACAGAGTTAGAGGAAGAATCTTTAGTAAAATCTGAATCAAGAAGAGGAAAAGGATTAATAATAACCTTACTTTCACAAGAAGAAAAAGTGGAAGATACTCATGAAGAGCAAAAAGAAGAAGTTGAAGCAAAAGAAGAAAAGGAAACTCAAATCATAGAAAAAGTAGAAGAAGAAAAAACAAAAGAAGAGCCAGAAAAAAAGAAAAAAGAGAAAAAACTCTCTCTTCAAGATAGAGTATTAACTTCTCTAATAGGTAAGGATATAACTGTATTCCTTATAAGCGGAACAAGACTCGAAGGAAAACTTTTAGACTTTGATAACTTTACATTATCTATGACAGCTCCAAAGGGAAAATCTCTTGTTTACAAACACGCAATTGCTACAATAATTTTTGAATAGGTAGCTGTTATGAAAAGGTACAAAACTCTCGAAGACGCACAAATAGAATTAATAGAGCTTCTTGAAGAAGAAGGAGAATTCAGAGGCTCAATTGAAGAATTAGCTGAAAGGCTTTCTGTTAAACCAGAAAATATAAAACCTCTCCTGCAACTTATGAAATCTGCAGGGGATATTGTCTACGAAGAAATCGAAGATGAATTAATCATAAGACCAGCAACGTTTATACCTCTTCTTCCTCCTACACCTACAGAAGAACAAAAGGAAGAAATTGAAAAAAAGCTATCTGAAGGTTATAGACTAATAGCTTCTTCCTATATGGGAGGTGTTCAAAGTAGAGAATTGCGTCAAGCTATGGGAAAAAGGATTATAGTTTTCTTCAGGAATGGAAGCAGACTAGAGGGTAGATTAAAAGGATTTGATAGATTTACCCTAAAAATGAGAAACTATAGAGGAAACATCCTAGTTTATAAGCACGCCATTTCAACAATAGTTTATAAAACTTAATTAGAATACCCATCTATATTTTCTAGTCTAACCCATGAAATTTGAAAATGCATGGTAAACTATAGAATAGTTCTGAATCTTTTATGATTGAATAAATTGGTATTGACTAGTAATAATCAACTACTCCTACGCAAAAGAAGTGTGAAGTGAAAACTGGAACAAGAGGAAAAGTATCTTTGAATCTCTGCTAAAAGCAGAAATAGAAGTATGTGACAACGTAAATCTTTTAAGAGATAAGAATTAGAGAAACTAATCAAACTCCGAGAGTGTTTGAAAAATCATCCAGACAAAGAACAAAACTCCCATGTTAAAGAGGATAAACTTAGCTAAAACAAACAGTTGAGCTATATGAAAGCTCTTTGTTCTCTCGTAACTTCCAACATCCTGCTTAACTTCTCCAAAAATACTCTCTATCAGTCCTCTAAACCTGTAAATTTCATCAGATTCTAAAAGCTCTTTGCATTTAAGCCTAATCTCAGATTTAATTCCCTTCCTTAATGTTTCTCTCACCTTTATGTAAGGCTTTAAGCCTGCTAACAGAACAAGCTCAATAAACTTAATGCTGTCATAAGCTTTGTCTCCTAAAAATGGCTTTCCTTTCAAAGCTCTCCATATAAATCTCCTTTCGTTTAACCACCTAACTATTTTCTCTCCAAGTTTCACTTCCGAAGCGTAACTCTCTCCAGGTAATGCAGTAAGAATGAACCTTTTTCCATCTTTTAGATGAACGCTTAATACAACAACTTTAACGTGGCTTTTTACCTCCTTTATCTCTTTGCCTCTTAGAATTTTCAATGGATAAATCTCATTGTATTTGAAGCCAGTTCCATCTATTATCAGAAATCTTAATTCTTTATGATACTTCCCTAAGAGTCTTCGAGAGACAAAGTTCAGAAAATTTACAAGGAGAATGGAAGGTAGTTGCTTGAGTCGGTAATAATAGGTTGAAAAATCAGGAATATTCTCTCTTCCAAATATCTGAACTGCCAAATATTCAAGGTCTCTGAATGATAGGTTCTAGGCTACTTGGAGGAAAAGAAGGGTAAGAATTATCTCGTCAGGGTATTTCTTGGGTCTTCCTCTTTTGGTTTTAAAAGGATATAAATATACCAGTACAGCCTGTCCTCTCCGGTTCATGTATGTTTTTGATAGGTTGAGTACTTTGTGGAAATTTAGTCTTTTCGCTTTCATACCGGAGAGGATAGGCTTTTTTCTTAATTTTGGCAATTTTCAAACATCCTCAAATAAATACTTGCTAAAATATATTAGACATTATATAGTTATTAGTGGGGGACTTAAATAAACCAGGAGGGAATATGGAAAAAAGTCTTTTGCAGGAATTAAAAGAACTTTTAGATCTCATTGAGTCATTTAAATCAGAAATTTCTCAAATTTCTGCACAGAAAGCAGGTTTTAAAGCTATAAACCACCATATTGATATAGCTATATTGGAAAGCGAAGAAGCAACCAAAAAAATAATAGACTTTATCGGTTCTTCCCTTGAGGCAGTTCAAGAAAGTCTTGAATTAATTTCACAAATAAAAGTTAAGGAAGATTCTACTGAGAAAGCTAAAAGGTTAAGAGAACTTTTAAGTGCTACTACTTCCAGTTTAATTAATGCTCTAACTCTTTTAGAGTTCCAAGATATTTTGGCTCAAAGACTTTTAAAAGTAAAAAATTTTTTGTCTGATATTGAAAAAAGTATTCTTAAAATAGCTATTCTTGCTGGTATAGAAGAAACTGATAAAAAAAAGAGAGGAGAATTAGAGAAAAAGCTTGAAGAACTAGAATGGAAAAAAGAGATATCTCAAAACGAAGTTGATGAAATTATGAAACAGTTTGGGCTTTAGGAGTAACAAATGAAAGCGAATATTCCAGAGGAATTAAAGGAAATACTTGAAGAGTTTCTCGTTGAAGCAGAAGAAATATTAGAAAACTTAGACCAAGATTTGATAGACCTGGAAAACAATCCTACAGATAAAGATCTTTTAAACAAAATATTCCGTGGAATGCATACTCTTAAAGGAGGGGCTGGTTTTTTAAACCTTACTCCTATAGTTGAATTAGCTCATCGAATAGAAGATATCTTTAATAAGCTCCGGAACGATGAAATGACTCTGACTACGGAGCTTATGGACATTATTCTTGAGGGAATTGATCATCTAAAATTAGCCATTCAGATGTTGAAAGAGAGCGAAGAACTTCCCGATATGGAAGATATAGAGTCCGTTCTTAAAAAACTTGATACTGCACTCAAAGGTGAATTTGTTGAATCTCCAGAAGTTGAAGTTCCTTCCACTGAAGATGCTCCTCAGGAGAGTGAACTTGAATTTGTAGAAGACGTATCTGATGAACTGAAAGAGCTAATAAAAAAATTTCCTGGAAAAAACCTTGCTGATCTTCTTGAAGAGATAATTCTCATGCCTCCTGATGAGAGGCCTATGGAGGTTATTCCTGAAATTGAGAAGTTGATCGAGGAAGGAAAGGACATTCAGGACATAGTAAAAGTAAAGAAAAAGGAAGAAAAAACAACTGCTCCGAAGCAGAAAGCAGAGGAGAAACCACAGCCTCCAACGGTTGAAGAGAGAAAAGAAAAAACACCATCCCAATCTATGCAGAAAAAAGCAGTATCAGAAAAGAAAACCACAGAGACCATTCGTATTGATGTTGAAAGAGTTGAAAACCTAATGAACTTGGTCGGAGAAATAGTTCTTGATAGAAATAGGATACTAAGAGTAACTTCAGAGGTTGACAAAGAGTGTAGAAGTGAATCAGTTGAAAAACTTGTTGAAGCAGTAACCAGCCTTGATAGAACTGTTAGTGATTTACAGGTTGCAGTTATGAAACTTCGCATGCAACCTATCAAGAAAATATTTAGCAAATTCCCAAGACTTGTTAGAGACCTTGCTAGAAAACTCAATAAAAAAGTTCAACTTATAATTGAAGGTGAAGATACTGAACTTGATAGATCAATTCTTGATAAATTAGAAGATCCTCTCATTCATCTTGTTAGAAATGCCCTTGACCATGGAATAGAACCTCCTGAAGAAAGAGTAGCAAAAGGAAAACCTGAAGTAGGAACAGTAAAACTTTTTGCTTATCACGAAGGGGATCACATAATTGTTGGAATACAGGATGATGGAAAAGGAATAGATCCTGAAAAAGTAAAACAGAAGGCTATTGAAAAAGGTCTTATTACGCCTGAGCAGGCTGCTCAGATGTCGGAAAAAGAGGCTTATGAACTTATCTTCATGCCTGGATTTTCTACGGCAGAAAAGGTCAGCGATGTTTCTGGTCGTGGTGTTGGAATGGATGTTGTTGCCAGCACAATTCACTCTCTAAGAGGTTCAATAGAAATAAACAGCGAATTAGGAAAAGGAACAACCATAATATTAAAACTACCTTTGACAGTAGCAATTATCAGAACTTTAATGATTAGTGTAAAAGACCAAGTTTTTGCTGTTCCACTACATTCTGTTGTGGAAATTGTTAGATATGATGAAAAAAACGTAAAAGAAGTAGGAAGTTTTAAAAGCTTTATGCTCAGAGACGAAGTTTTACCTCTTTTTTCTCTAAACGAGCTTCTTGAACTTAGTGATGAGAATGAAAAGAACTTTGTAGTAATTGTAAAAGTAGGAGAAAGGTTAATAGCTGTTTCAATAGAAGAACTTTTCGGAGAAGAAGAAATTGTTATTAAATCTCTTGGGGAACTTTTATCAGATATTCCAGGCATTGCTGGAGCAACCATTGCAGGAGATGGTAAGGTCGTTCTAATACTTGATCTCAATTCCCTACTTTCCGACTACAAGGTAAAGCTTATAGGGGTTGGAAGATGAATGAAAAAATAAATGAAGAAATGAATATTGTTGGTGTTGAGGATCTCATAGGAGAGATTAAAGAAAAAGAGATTCAAGTTATTGCTTTTAGGCTAAAAGATGAGCTGGTTAGTGTTCCTATAGAGCAGGTTGTTGAAATAACAAACAATAGAGATATAACCCCTGTTCCAAAAGCTCCTAGTTACGTTATTGGAGTAATGAATCTAAGGGGAAAGATTGTTCCTGTTATCAACCTTAAAGAACATTTAGGAATAAAAGATGAAATTCCTGAAGATGTATACACAAAAAATAAAATAGTTATAGTTGAAACGCCTAAAGGAGAAGTTGGAATAATAGTTGATGAAATTGTAGGTTCGATTAAGTTTCTGGAAGGAGATGTTCTTCCTGAACCAATAGGAACTATAGGAATTGACGTTAAATATATCTCTGGAGTTGTTCAATTAGAAGGAGAACTTTTAATAATTCTTAACATTGAATCGATTTTTAATCAGGAGGTCTAAAATGTTTTGCTCATGGGAAAAAAAGGAAATAAAAAGACTTGAAGAAGAGTTAAACTCTTTAAAACAAAAATATCAAAACCTTCAAAAAGCATACGACGCATGTGAAAAAGAAAAAGAATCCTTAAAGGAAAAACTTTCAGAGTTTTCTCAAAAAAATCTCGAACTTTCTAAAGAAATAGAAAAACTAAAAAAAGAAAAAGAAGTACTTGATAACGACGTTTATATGTACCAGCAAATCTTAGATTCTCTTATGGAAGAAGCTATTTTCATTGCCACTCCTGACTTTAAACCGGGAAGGGCAGGAAATGAGATTATTTATGCAAATAGAAAGGCTTTTGAGATTGCTAATAAGTGGAGAGATGCCTTTATCTCTGAATTTGGGATAGATCCAGATAAGTTAATAGGTGCAAGTATTCACCTCTTTCATAAAGATCCAGAAAGGGTTAAAGAGCTCCTTAAAGCTACAAAGCCAGGAGAACACAAGAAAAATGCTGATATTCCTGTAGGTCCTTATATCATGGCATCTTATAGACATGCTATTGCAAACAAAGATGGATCTATCAGATGTTACATAGCTACCTGGAAGGATGCTACCCCTGAAAGAGAAATTGAAAAGCAACTTGAAAAAGCCCAGAAAATGTTCCTTTCAAATCTAAAAGCAACCAAGCAGTCTCTTGTGAACAACCTTGCGACCATTGTTGCAGTTTCCGTTGCTATTAAAGAACTACAAGAAACATTGAAGCTTTCAGAAAACCAGATAAATTCTACGCAAGAAATAGAAAGTGCTGTTAACAAACTTGTAGAAGTATCAGATAAGCTTCTTGAAAATTATCAGTTTGTTTTAGAAGAACTTGGCATTGCCGAGAAGAAAACTCTAGAGTCAATTGAACAGATGCAGTACATCAAAGATATTACTCGAGACATGGAAGATGTTGTAAAAGCTCTCCAGGCTCAGACTGAACAAATTGATAGAGTTGTTGAAGTAATCACATCAATTACAGAACAGACAAATCTTCTTGCTCTAAATGCAGCAATCGAAGCAGCAAGAGCTGGAGAAGCAGGTAGAGGATTTGCTGTTGTGGCTGATGAAGTTAGAAAGCTTGCAGAAAGAACAAATAAGTCTGCTACAGAAATCAGAGAAGTTGTTAAGAATATGAGAGAACAGATGAACAAAACAGCAGAGATTACAGATAAGAGCGTTAGAGCTGTTGATGATGGAATGAACATATTCAAGGAAAACAAAGAGATTTACAATAAGTTGAAAGGAGCATCCGAAGAAGTTCTGGGAGTTATCAATAAGTTAACGGATTTTGTTAATACTCAAAAGATCAACATAGGAGATATTGTTAAGAACATTCAGAAGTCTAACGAGTATATCAACTCTATTAAGGAACAAGCTAGCAAGATCATCAAAGTTGCTGAGAAAACAGACACAAGTCTTCACAAGATCTGGGAGACATTCTCTCTTGTTGATACTGGCGATGCAGCGATACTCCTTGATAGGCTTGCTGAACTTGGAAAGTTCACCGCAAAAATAAATGAGATTATAAAAGGAAAATTGGTTGATGATATCAATCCTGATATTTCTATTATTGCAGAAGTTGATAATCTAATTAGAATACTTGGTCCACAAGATAAAGAGATTTCTAGAATAATCAGAAAATATCCTGAGATCGAAAGATACTTTAACTCCTTGGAAGAACGTCTTTTCGACATTAAGCTTTTACTAAAGGAACTTTTCTTAGCTATCAGTTCAGATGATATTAAAGAAATCATTGAAAAAGAAGGAGAGATTACTTCTATTACAAACGAAATAAGCAGTCAGCTCATAGAAGCAATATCTATTGTCCTTCTAACCTTAAAACAGGAAAGGAAATAAGAGATGGCAAGGAAGAAAGAGCTTCTACCCAAAATATTAGAGACAGGAGCAAATGAGTTAGAAATTATTGATTTTAGAATGTATGAAGTTCTTGAAGATGGAGAAACTTATGAATGGATATTAGGTGTAAACGTAGCAAAAGTTAAGGAAGTAATATTTAAGCCAAAAGACATTATCAAAGCTCCTGGTCTACCTCCTGAAGCAGAAGGTCTTGCAAAAATTAGAGGACAAATGATTCCTATTATAAGCCTTGCTAAGTGGATGAAGATAAAAGAGCCATCTGGTGCAGGTAAGTATGTGATTGTTATGGAGTTTCTAAGAGAAACTGTTGGGGTTATTGTCCATGAAGCGAAGAGGATAAGGAGAATAAGGTGGGCAGATATAAAAAGGCCTCCTAAGAGCATAGATGAGAAGCTGGGTGGAAAAGTTGTAGGTGTAGTTGAGATTGAAGACAATAAGCTGTTACTTCTTCTTGATTTTGAAGGAATTCTTGATGAACTTGGAATGATAAAGATATTTGGAATGGAAGAATTGGAAAAGGTAGAAGGAATTGAGAAGAAAGGTCATTTCAAGATTCTTATCCTTGACGATAGTCCAGTAGCACGTAAGATAATCCGCAAAATTCTTGAAAATGATGGGCACACAGTTTTTGAGGCACAGAACGGAATAGAAGCTCTTCAGATGCTTCACAAATGGCTTGAGGAAGCAAAAACTACAGGAAGAGATATTACAGATTATGTACAACTCATTATTTCAGATATCGAAATGCCTGGAATGGACGGACTAACATTTACTAGAAAAGTAAAAGAAGATACAGAATTTTCAAAAATACCTGTTATAATTAATACCTCTTTAAGCGACAGAGCTAATGTTGATAAGAGTAGATTTGTAGGAGCAGATGCTCATCTGGTAAAATTTGATGCTCCAGATTTGGTAAAGCTGGTTCACCAACATGTTATTAGCAAGTAAAGGAAGAAGGAGGTTAGAAAAGAATGGCTATGCCTGATCAAAATATAAACATTCTTACAGTAGACGATATGGCTGCTATGAGAAAGATATTAAAAACACTTCTTGCACAACTTGGTTATAAAAATGTTGATGAAGCAGAAGACGGAAAACAGGCTCTTGAAATTCTAAAGAAAAACCCTAATAAATATGGTCTTGTTATTACCGATTGGAACATGCCTAATATGACAGGAATAGAGCTCGTTCAGGAAATTAGAAAAGATCCTGAACTTAAAAATATTCCAATTCTCATGGTTACAGCAGAAGCAAAGAAAGAAAATGTACTAATGGCCATAAAAGCAGGTGTTAACAACTACATAGTTAAACCTTTTACGGCTGAAACACTTAAGGAAAAAATAGAAAAAATTTTCTCTTCTCTAAACAAATAACAACTTTATTTTCTTATAAGTTTTTTTCTTCATTTTCTCTCCTCTTTTTCTTTTTCATTTCATACATTCTTTTATCAGCTAACTGAAGTAGTGTATTAGAATTAAGTCCTTCATCGGGAGCAACAGCTACGCCATAACTTATAGATATACCGTAAGAAGAAAAGGCAGATTCTATCTTTTCTTTTATTCTTTGAAGAATAGAATTTAAACTTTTCCCAGAATCATCTTTTACTACTACAACAAACTCATCTCCCCCAAATCGAGAAACTATATCGTACTCTCTAAAGCTATCTTTTATTATCTTAGCTACTTTTTTTAAAACTTCGTCTCCTTTTTTATGTCCATAAACATCATTAACTAACTTAAATTTGTCTAAATCCATAAAAACAAAATAAATTTTTCCTTTTTTTGTTCTCTCAAGCCGTTTAAGCTCTTTCTCAAGAAAATCAAGTAAAATATGGCGATTGTAAGTGCCAGTGAGAGAATCGTACATTGCTTTTTCTTTGAGTTCTTTTAAAAGTCTTTCTTTAAGTTCAAAAGTTTCCTCATATTTTCTGGTAAGTTCTTCCAAGTAATTAAACAAAAGATTTACTTTTACTTTTTCAATCATAACTCAAATCTCCTTTAAAGCTACTCCTACAGAAGTTTGATTATGTATTTCTAGTTTTTTCTTATTACTATTTGGATTAAGAGTAATTTCTCCATGAGTGAAAAAACCAAAAAGAGGAGCATTAACTACACTTCCATAGATTATTAGTTCTTCTTCTGCTTTATCTTCTAAGGTGTATTGTCTTGCGGTACAGGAAAAATTAAGACATAAATCAGCTGTCTTAATTGTTGCCTTAAGTCTTCTTGCTGTTTTTTCTGTATCTTTCAATATTTCTTCAGGTATAAGGAATGAAAGCTTAACTTTTTGTCCTTCTTTTATAGGTGCCCATACCTCTATGTACTCATCTGTAAAACCTTTAAAAGTTCTAACAGCATGATGATTTCCCTTATCGTCAATTATAATAAAAGGCGTATACCATAAGTATTCTAATCTCTCTCCATCAATATTTTTAAGAAGAGTCTTGGGTAAATAACCTGCAGGTCTACCATCAAGTTCATAAATTTTAAAACCTTTTCCTAAAGTAATTGTATAAATAGGTCCTCTTTTAAATGTTCCTGTTGATATTCCAACTTCTGCTAAAACATTTTCAAAACTCAGTATTACAAAACCTTCTTCTATAAACTTACGATCAGTAAACAGGTATCCTGGAAATCTTTTTCCATCTTCCATAAAAGATGAAGTTATCCCACCACAAATCTTATTTGGGGAAATATTCTTTTTTTCTAGTTCTACACTCAATTTTTCAAAAAAAAGGGGAAAATATCCTTGACAGTAATCGGCAATAATTATGTGAAAGAGAGATGAATTCTTTGAAATGTAATCTACTGTATCTGATACTAACTCTGAAAATTTACAGTTTGTAATGTTTTTTTTATAAATTTTTTGATACTGCCCTTTCTTTCAAAAGTTATAAAACAAGCAACAACACCATTTTCAACAATATCTGTATTTCCAAAAGCATCAATAGCATTAAAAGCAAGATATTGATCTTCTTTAATTTCCAATATATCAAGAACATAAATAGGGATATCTTTAGAAGGATACTTAGGAGAAATTGCTAAAATAACAAAATCAAAAGGATATTTAACCTGAGATGCAATTTCTTCTAACGCTAACCTTAAAATGGGATTAGTAGAACTATAAATCTGAACTTTCATTTTACTACCTCTCTACTTAAATTATATAAGAAATTTGGAAAAATTTACCCCTTCCCATTAAAATTGAAAGTAATTTTCATTTTTAAAGAACTATTCCACCTTCAAAACAGCTAAGAAAGCTTCTTGAGGAACTTCTACTTTTCCAAGCATTTTCATTTTCTTTTTACCTTCTTTCTGCTTTTCAAGAAGCTTTTTCTTACGCGTTACGTCACCACCATAACATTTAGCAAGAACATCCTTTCTAAGCGCTTTAACATTTGAACGAGCAATTATTTTATTTCCAATTGCAGCTTGAATAGCAACTTCAAAAAGCTGTCTTGGAATAATTTCCTTAAGTTTATCAACAAGCTGTCTTCCTCTCTGGTAAGCTTTACTTTCATGAACAATAACAGAAAGAGCGTCTACGGGTTTTCCATTTATGAGAATATCAAGTTTTACAAGCTCTGAAGGTTTATACCCAGCAAGTTCATAGTCAAAAGAAGCATAACCACGAGAAACTGACTTTAGCTTGTCAAAGAAATCAAAGAGAATTTCCGAAAGTGGCATATCGTATCTAAGCTCAACCCTATTTTCATCAAGGTAAGTAAACCCTGTCTGTATACCTCTTCTATCCTGGCAAAGCTGCATGATTGAACCAACATACTCAGCAGGAGTAATAATTGAAGCTGAAATATATGGCTCTTCTATTCTTTCTATTTTTTCTTTTGGTGGCATTTCAGCAGGGTTTTGAACATCAATAACAGTTCCGTCACTAAGGTAAACCTTATAAACAACGCTTGGAGCAGTTGCAATAAGCTCTAAACCAAACTCCCTTTCAAGTCTTTCTTTTATTACTTCCATATGAAGAAGTCCTAAAAAGCCACATCTAAACCCGAAACCAAGAGCTGCCGAAGTTTCAGGCTCAAAGAAAAGAGCTGCATCATTTAATTTGAGTTTTTCAAGTGCCTCTTTTAGATCTTCATATCTATCTGAATCTATAGGATAAAGACCTGCAAACACCATAGGTTTAGCTGGTCTAAATCCTGGACAAGGTTCCTTTGTCGGATTTTCTGCATTAGTAATAGTGTCTCCAACCTGCGTATCTTCAATATTTTTAATGTTAGCCGCCAACCAACCTACTTCTCCTGCCTTAAGACTATCAAGCTTTATCATGTTCGGAGACTGAGTTCCAACTTCTACTACCTCAAACTCTTTATTGTTTGACATTAGTTTTATTCTCATACCAGGTTTAATTTCTCCATCGTATACCCTAATAAACGGAATAACTCCTTTATAGTTATCATAAAAAGAATCAAAAATTAGTGCTTTTAATGGTTTATTTACATCTCCAGATGGTGGCGGAACTTTTTTTACAATAGCTTCTAGTATTTCCTTTATTCCAATTCCTTCTTTAGCTGATGCTAATATTGCATCGTCTGGGTCAAGTCCTAAAACATCTGCAATTTGTTCTTTTACCCATTCAACGTTCGCACTTGGAAGATCTATCTTGTTTATCACAGGAATTATTTCAAGACCAGCATCAAGAGCCAAAAAGAAATTAGCAATTGTTTGAGCTTCAATACCTTGAGTTGCATCTATAACAAGAAGAGCTCCTTCGCAAGCAGAAAGACTTCTAGAAACTTCATAGGTAAAGTCAACGTGTCCTGGAGTGTCTATTAGGTGCATAGTATAAGTTTTACCATCACTAGCTTCATAGTTCATCCGAACAGCGTTAAGTTTAATGGTAATACCTCTTTCTCTTTCAAGCTCGAGAGTATCAAGCATCTGTTCCTTTAGTTCTCTTTTTGAAACAGTACCGGTAAACTCTAAAAGTCTATCTGCAAGAGTTGATTTTCCGTGATCTATATGAGCAATTATGCAAAAATTCCTTATGAGCTCCTGATTCATACATCTCCCTCAAAAAGTTTTGATTAAATATAGGCAAAATTTCTACTTAGAAAGGAACTCTCTAATAGAAGTAACAATATTTTTTTTAACACTAAAAAGTATCTTTGATATTTTTTTTATTCCAGCAGATATTCCTGAAAGCCCTTTTATATCATTAATAACACGGGATTGTTGACGATAAATAAGATCTAGTTCATCAGAAATACTAACTATACTATTTATTCCTGAAACCAATTTATCTACATCTTCTTTTATTTTGTCAATAGTATCTATACTATTTCTTAGCCTACTAATTTTCTCATCTATTTCCTTTTCTATTTCTTTTACTTCTCCAACAGATTTAAATGTATCTCGTGCCATTGTTCTTATTTCATTAGCAACAACAGCAAAGTTTCTTCCTGCTTCTCCTGCTCTGGCAGCTTCAATAGAAGCATTAATAGCTATAAGCTCAGTATGAGATGCTATTTTCTCAATATCTTCTAAAGATTTTCTCATAGCATCTAAACTCTCATAAAGATGCTTAAAATCAACTGAAACCTTTACAAGTTCTCTCATAAGAGGAATAAAATCTTCAAGAAACAGTTTTAGATCATCTGAAATTTTCTTAAGAGACTCAACATCTTTAGCTATTACACTATTATTCTTTAAAAATACTTTCTCTATTTCCTTAACCAAGGATTCAATAGTTTCTGCCATCCTCTTTTGAGATAAATGACATCTTTCTATACCTGAAAGAGCCTCTATTAATGAATCTAAACCAGATCTACCCCGCACTTTATATTCTCCATAAATCTTAAGAAGTATTTAACAAACTGTTCAGGAATTATTGCTCCATGTTGAGGAAGTATTGCCTTTATCTCTAAATTTTTGATTCTTTCAGCCCATCCTCTTGTAACTTTATTACTACACATTAAGATTCTATGAGGAATATACATTTTATCCATATGTTCCATCCAATCTTTTACAACCAGATAATCAATATCTCCTAAAGCTATTCCTATATCTCCTGTAAAAAGAAACTTAGAAACAGGATCATAGATAGAAAAATGATTAGGAGAATGCATATAATGAGCAGGAATAATTTCTAAGGGAACCCTTCCAAGATTAAGATGACCACCTTCCATAGGAATTGGATGTACAGAACTTTCCATATCTTCAACCCCAAAATGTGGAAGAAATCTCGTCCAAAGTTCTCCGATGACTATTTTCCCTTTAGGACAAACATCTTTCCACATAGGGAGAGAGCCACATACATCAGGATCTTGATGACAGAAATAGATATATTTAATTTTTTCAAGAGAAATATATTTAGTAACATTGGCTACAAGTAAAGGAAATAAATGATAACCTCCTGGATCAATAAGAATAGCTTCATTATTATTAACTATTAAATAAGAAAGAACATCAACTGCTTCATTACTTGAAGCTACTCCTCTACTACCAAGGTAAATTACCATATGCTTTCCATTATCAAACAAAACAGTATCTTTCCGTAAATCTAAATCAGGAGAAATAAAATAGTTTCCCATAGCACCCCCTGCTTCTAGTCAAGTTTACATTATAACAATTTTGCCTTTATTTCTTCCCAATTTCTTTTTGGTTTTGGAAACTTTTCTTTAAAGAAGTGCTCATATCTCTTTACAACTTCATTCCATGTTGGAAGACTTGTTTGTGCTCCTTCTGCTTCTATCGTAAAAGAAGCTACAGTTGAAGCAATTTTCCCTGCCGTAAGCACGTCGTAACCTTTCAAAAGAGCAACTAAAAAACCTGCTCTATGAGAATCTCCTGCTCCCGTCGGATCAACAAGCCGAATGGGTCTAACAGGAGGAATACGGAAAAGCTTTCCTCTATAGATAACTACTGCACCGTGAGCTCCAAGAGAAATACAAATGAGTTTTGGACCTTTTATTTCCCTTATACTTTTTATTTTTAAGATTTCTTTTATTCTTTTAGCCTCATGATTATTCATAAAAAGAAGATTGGCATACTTTAAAAGTCTAACTACTCTGTAAGAATAAGAAAAAGTTTCCTGTCCTGGATCAAAACTTATTAGGGTTTTAAAATTGTTATTTTTTAGTAAGTGATAATAAAATTCAAAGTGACCAGTTGAAAAATGAACTATTTTGTACTTTTTTATTAAACTCAAGGCAAGTTTTTCATTTTTAAATAGAAGGTTTGCCGTTTCCTTTTTATTTTCATAGTAATAAATTATTTGATCGTTGCTTTTTTCTTTACTAATTATAAAACTCCTTGCCATTGGAAATGTTTTTGTTTTTATAATTCCTCTTATATCTACTCCTTGTTCCTTTAAAGCTTTTTCGTAGTTTAATTTTTCAAAATCATAACCAGAAACAGCAAAGATACCGCTTTTTACACCAAGTCTTGCAACTGCAACAGCTACATTTGCTCCAGCACCCCCATAAGTATATCTATACTTTTTCGCTAAAACAGTTTCGTTAATAGAAGCAAACTTCTCAGCAACAAGAACATTATCTATAACAATGCTTCCAAAAGCTAATACATCCCCCACATTATCTCCTGGAATTTATAAGTTTTTGAAGTTTTTCACCTATTTCTCTTAATTTTCTTCCAATCCCTGCCCTTTCAACAAAAACAGCACCAATTGTTCTATCTTTTCTAAGAGCATTACCAATTTCAAGAGAAGTAAAAACATTATCTACAATAAGATAAGAGGACTTCATTAATCTCTTTTTTGTTTTCTCGCTTAAATCTAAGGCAAGTATAAGAGTTCCTTCTCTTTCTCCAAGTCTTTTAATGTTATCCTGTCCTATAACGGTAACTCCAGTTTTGTGCGACAAAGAAAGTAAATGGAGGAAGTAATCTTTTAGAGCCTTTACTGTGTACTCGTAAACTTCTTCCGGAGAAACCTTATTTTTGAATCTTTTTTTAACAAAATTTTTAATACAGTTAAAGTTTGGACAAATATTAAAGCCCCTACCTGGAAGCTTTCTAGCTATATCAGGCAGAGGCTTTCCTTCAAATTCAACGTATCTTATAAACTTATCTGTTTCATCCTTCACTTTACATCCCACACATGTTCTCATTCTTCTTCCAATGCTTCAAGCTCTTCAAGCTTTCTAAAATCACTTTCTTTTATAATGTCAATTCCTACAATTTGACCTACTAATTTTGAAGCAAGTCTTGCATTAACACCGTGCTTTCCAATTGCAAGAGAGAGCTGATCATCGGGAACAACAACTTCCACTCGGAGCTCTCCATTTTCGTCCTCGTAGCTTTCAGACTGAAGAACCTTAGCAGGAGAAAGAACTCTTGCCACAAGCTCTGCAACATCGTCTGTCCATCTGATTATTTCTATTTTTTCTCCTGAGAGCTCTCTTGAAATTGGAAGAATTCTACTTCCTTTAACACCTATACAAGCTCCTACAGGATCGATGTATTCTTCTTTTGAATCTACTGCAACTTTAGCTCTTATCCCAGGTTCTCTTGCCACTGCCTTAATTTCTACAAGTCCATCAGCAACTTCTGGAATTTCGATTTCCATAAGCCTTTTTAAAAATTTTGGATGAGTTCTTGAAAGGATAACGTAAGGAGGTGGATAATCATCTATCTTAGAAGGTTTCCTTCTATTGTAACGTTTATAATCAAAAACAACATCGTAAATATAAGCTCTTACCCTATCTCCTATTCTATATTTCTCCTTCGATATCTGCTCTTCTTTTGGCAAAATACCAACAATTCTTCCAAGATCTAAAATAACATCTCCATTTCTCTTAATTTCTTTAACAGTTCCAGAAATTATATCTCCTACCTTTTCCTTAAAGTAATCATAAAGAGCCTTTCTCTCAGCTTCTGAAATTTTTTCATGTATTACCTGAGCTGCAGCTTTTGCAGCAATACGACCAAGTTCTTCTGTTTTTATCTCTACAAGAACTTTATCTCCAAGTTTTACACTATCTCCAAAGAGCTCCTTAGCTTCCTCGAGGGAGATTTCATAATCTATGTCTTTTACATCCTCTACTACTGTTTTTTCCTGAAATATACCAAAATCCTTACCATCTTCATCTATTTTAACTACAAGATGACCTTTGTAACCAGCTTTTCTTGCAGCATTAATAATACCAACCTTCACTGCTTTGACCACATCTTCCTTTGATATACCTTTCTCCCGGCAAAGCAACTCAACAGTTTTACCAAGACTTTCCATAAGTTTTCCTCCTTATTTACCTGTTAAAAAGAGAATCTATGTCTATTCTGGCACTTTTAATGTTTTCAAAAGGTATTTCCACTTCAGCATTTCTTGAAACATCATGAATAACTACAGCACTTTCTGAAGCAGAGATAACCTCACCTTTAAAGTTCCTCTGATTATCCATAGGTTCATGAGTTTTTATCTTTACAACTGTTCCAAGATTCCTTTCAAAGTCCCTTTGATTTTTCAAAGGTCTGTTAAGTCCTGGAGAAGAAACCTCAAGATTGTAAGCATGAGGTATTAGATCCTCAATATCAAGTAATGTTCCTATTCTCTCACTAATCCACTGACAATCGGAAATAGTAATACCACCTTCGGGTCTATCTGCATATATTCTTAAAACCCATCCAATAGGTTCTCTTACAAACTCTATATCAACAAGTTCAAAACCACCTTCTTCTAAAATTGGAAAAAGGAGCTCTTTTACTCTATCAACGATTTCTTTTGTTCTTTCCTCCATGATAAACCTCAAATCACATTAAATTAAATAAAAAGGAGCGGTTCCAAAGAACCGCTCGTGAAAAAGGAATATGAGTGCGATGAACACAGACAGCTTCTAACCGCCGCAATTAAATTTAGTGCAAAATTGCAAAATTAGCAAATAAGAACTTATCTATAATATTTCATTGCTTTTTGTGCTTCTCTTTCAAGCTCTCGTCTTTTTATAGCCTCTCTTTTATCATACTTTTTCTTACCCTTAACAAGAGCTATCTCTACTTTTACTTTTCCTCTTTTGTTAAAGTACATTCTCAAAGGAACAATAGTGAGACCCTTTTCTTGTGTTTTTCCTAAAAGTCTTTTTATCTCAGACTTATGAAGAAGAAGTTTTCTCTTTCTATTTGGTTCGTGATTAAAAAGATTTCCATGAGTATAAGGAGCAATATAGGCATTAAATAGGAAAGCTTCTCCGTTTTCTATCCTTACAAATGAATCCCTTAAATTTGCCTTTCCTTCCCTTAAAGATTTTACCTCAGTTCCTTTAAGTTCTATTCCTGCTTCATATTTTTCAAGTATTTCATAGTCATAAAAAGCTTTTTTGTTCTTTATTTCTGGCGTTCTTCCTGCCATTTTAAAATCACTCTCCTTTTTTCTTCGTCTATTCTATCAACCATAAATCTATACTTATGGTGGTATTTTAATTTAATTCCTTTTGGAAGAGTGTCGACAGGAACATAACCCGCAATATCATCTGGTAACTCAATCCAGTATCCTGACTTATCTTCTCTAACTATGATTCCCTTTACAAGAGTTCCTACTTTATACCTCTTATTAACTTCTAGCCAAGGATCTTCACTTATATCTTTAATACTTAAAACAAGTCTCTCTTTCTCCCTATCTATCTTCTTTATTTTTACTTTTATCCTATCACCAATTTCTGCAGTATCAAAAGGAGTCTTTAAGCCTGACCAAGAAATATCACTTTTATGAACCAAGCCATCAACACCTTGAACATCAACAAAAATTCCAAAATCTACAACATTCTTAACAATACCTTCTACAACATCCCCCTCTTTTAATTTCTCAAGAGTTTCCTTCCTCATCTTAGCTCTTTTTTCTTCTAATAGTTTTCTCCTAGAGATTACGATACTCCTTCTCTTTCTATCTACAGAAAGAACTTTTGCTTCTATTTCTCTATCGAGCCAATCATCAGGTTTTGTAACAGGCATAATATCTACTTGCGACATAGGAAGGAAAACAGTTATTCCTTGACTAATAGCAACTTTGTATCCTCCTCTTACTCTTTGCTTTATCCTTCCCCTAATAACTCCTTTCTTCTCTAAATCACTAGCAATTTTTTCCCATTCTTTAATAGAACGAGCACAATTAACAGAAAGGAGTGCATAACCTTCTTCTGTCTCTGGCTCTACAACGCATACATCTATCTCTTCCCCAATCTTTGGTTTGTATCCCAACTCTTTTAAAGGAACTATCCCTTCTGATTTCCATCCAAAATCAATAAAAGCTTCCCTATCTGTAACTTTTACGACAGTTCCAGTAATTATTTCATTATTTAGACGTTTGAAACTCTTTTCTAATAGTCTGGCAAACTCCCCTTCCACTTATATCTCCCCCTTTATCAAGAAGTCTCACATAATTAACAACTTCTTCTATAACCCACTGAGGTGTTGATGCTCCAGCTGTGATTCCAATAATTTGAGCATTTTCAAACCATAAAGAATCTATCTCTTCTTTTGATTCAATATGATAGCTTTTGCTATTAACACTTTTTGAAATTTGGTAAAGCTTTGTTGTGTTAGAACTGTTTCTTCCACCAACAATTAACATAACATCTACCTGTAAAGCAAGTTTTTTGGCTTCACTTTGTCTAATAGACGTAGCACTGCAAATAGTATTGTAAACTTTTAGTTCTTTAACTTTTAGCGCCAAACGAAAAACAGCTTCTCGAAAGAAATCCATGTTTAAAGTCGTTTGACAGACAACGCCTAACTTTGATAGTTTTGGAAGTCTCTCTATCTCTTCAATTGTGTTCATTATCATAGGGGACTTAACATGACCGGCTATACCTATAACTTCTGGATGTTTTGGATTTCCTAATATAAGAACAGGATATCCTTCTTTTTCAAGTTTCATAACTTTTTCATGAACATCTTTTACAAATGGACATGTAGCATCTACTATTTGAAGACCTTTTCTTTTTAAAAATTCAATAACTTTTGGAGAAACTCCATGAGAACGAATTATTACCGTATTCCCCTTTTTTAAAACATCTATATCTTCGATAAAAACTATTCCCAATTTTTTTAGTCTTTCTATTTCTCTTTTATTGTGAATTAGTTCCCCAAGACAGTAAACTTTTCCATTTTTTCTTACAGCATCAACAGCAATGTTTACAGCTCTCTTGACACCCCAACAAAAACCAGCACTTTTAGCTACTCTTGTTTCCAACTTTAAGCTCCTGTATTCTTTCCATCAATACATCAGCAGCTTTTTGATAGTTTTCCTTCTTATCTTCTAAATCTATGTAAAAAGGCTCTCCAAATCTAATTGTTACCTTAGGCCATCCAGAGATTATCTTTTCCTTACCTATAATTTTTTCACTTCCTTCAATCAAACAAGGAACTATCGGTACCTTTGCTTTAAGAGCAACCATTCCAGCTCCCCACTTTGCTCGTGCAAAACTATTTGCAGGAGCTCGTTGACCTTCGGGAAAAATACAAACCAATTCACCATTATTAATAACTTCAAGAGCAGTTTTCAAAGCCGTTAAATCAGCTCTTCCTCTTTTTACAGGAAAAGCATTCCCCCAGTGCTTTATTAAAGATGAAAGAAACGGCATTTCAAAAAGTTCTGATTTTGCCATAAAAAAAACTGGTCTTTTTTTTACAGCATAAGCTACTAAAGGTGGATCCAAGTAGCTTTTATGGTTTGCTACTAACAAAACCTTACCTTCTTTAGGAATATTTTCTCTCCCATAAACTTTTAAATGACAAAAATTTGATATAAATCTTCCAACAGTGTTTAACCAGAACCAATAAATGCTAGTTTTTCTTACCCACGGATACTTTTTCGTTAAAGATTTCATAATCCAATTTTACCAAATATTTTCCAAATCTTTAGCTTTAAAATCAATACACAAAATAAAAATTTTTCCATTTGATGCTTTTAATTTACATGAAGCTGTAATAATTTTATTACCTGTAGCTAATGAAACATAAGGTTCTGTTGTAATAAAAAATGAAGAATTTCCATTTACTATCGAGTGTACGTATTCTCTATGACAAAGATTTTCACCAAAAGAAGCAGGTCTAAAAAGAGGAGAGTTTCTTAAACTAATTTTTGGATTAAAAACAGTCCTTGTAATCAGAGTACCTTTTGAATCTAGAATATAAAGACATTCTATTTCTTTTTCTTTTAAAACAAGTTTTTCAAGAACTTTTTCAAATTCTTCTTCCTTTGAGTTTTTAAGTTTTTTTATGTACGTCATAACAATTTCTTTATATCTTTGATGAATAGTTTCTCTTTTTTGGAAATTTTCTTTCACTAAAGAGTGAAAAAGTTTATCAATATCTGCAATCTTTTCCTGCAGGTCTTTTAACTCTTTTTCTATAAAAACTTTAGTGGGAAACTGAGGTTTTGCAAAATAAA
The DNA here is from genome assembly GCF_000191045.1 of Desulfurobacterium thermolithotrophum DSM 11699. Classification (NCBI taxonomy): domain Bacteria; kingdom Pseudomonadati; phylum Aquificota; class Aquificia; order Desulfurobacteriales; family Desulfurobacteriaceae; genus Desulfurobacterium; species Desulfurobacterium thermolithotrophum. The sequence goes on along the minus strand of NC_015185.1, from coordinate 29,251 downwards.
AGCCTTGATGTAAGTCTATTCCTAATCGCATAGTTTTAAGGAGCTCTTTTTCTGTCTCCACACCTTCAGCTAAAGTTAAAGAACCTATCTCTTTTGCCATGTAAGCTAAAGCTTTTACAACTTTACTTTTATATTCTTCCTTATTAATACCTTTAATAAGTGTTCTATCTATTTTCAAAATATCAGGCTTAAGTTCTGCAATACGGTTTAAATTGGAATGTTCAATACCTACATCATCAAGTGCAATGAGAAAACCAAGTTTTCTATAATTTTCTACAAAGTCTTTTAGAGCTCCTGAATCCTTAACTTCAGATTCTGTAACTTCAATAACTACATTAGAGGGAGAAATATTATTTTCTTTCGCAATTCTAAAAATAAAACCTGTATACTTTACTCCAAGATCTATTACTGAACCATCAAAATTAAAAAAAAGCATAAGATTTGGATTCTGATGATAAAATTTCTTAAACTCCTTAAAGGCAATTTTCCTACATAAACGATCAAGTTCTATTTTTATTCCTTTCTTTTCTGCTAATTCAAAAAGAACAAGAGGAGAAATAATCTTTTTGTCCTTTCTCCCTCGAGCAAGAGCCTCAAATCCTATAACTTTCTTTCTCTTGGTAAAAATAACCGGTTGAAAATAGATAAAAAGATCATCTAAATCTAACAACTTCAAAATTTCCATTTTTAAACCCTAGTCAATTTATAAAAAATTAGTTAAAAAATTTCAAGAACTCTATTAAAGAAAAAAAGAGTCCCCAAAGGGGCTTTAACAAAAGTAAAGAGGTGTAGGATGAGGAAGTTAAAAGTACTTTTATAATTTTAAAGGAAAGTTTGTTAAGTTTGTTTAAAAAAATAAAAAGGGAGGTGCCCGAAGGTACCTTTTATGAAAAGCTTTAGAAAGTAAATGCAAATTGGAGAGAGGCTACACCTTTATGGCTTGAACCGTTAAATGCAGTTTTGTCGTTGCTTTTAACATAAGAGTACTCAGCTCTAACGAATGTATGGTCTGAAAACTTATAAGTTGGTGTAACAGTAAATGAATAAGTTCCTTTATCTTTAAATCCATAGATTCTTGAACCGTTCTTATTCTTTACATATTCAACTCTTACAGGAAGAGAAACTTTATCAAACTCAGGAATTACATAAAGGGCAATTCCATAACCTTTTTTGCTGCTGTCGCTATCAAGCCACTGGTAATCACCGTTAACTCCAAACTGAACGTTTCCGTATTTGTAGCCAAGTGTAAAATCAACAAGGTTTTTGTAATTTCCATAGTCAAAGTAAGTAAAGGTATAGTTAATATCTTTAATACTCCCTATGCTTCCAACTGCAAAAGCATGGTCTTTGCTATATCCATTTAGCTCACTACCTCTATCGTATTCTGCGTAAACTTGAACGTCATCTGTAACGGTATAAGTGGCTCTTACACCTTTATAAATAAAGGGCTGAGAATTCCAGACAAGACCAAAAGTGGTGTTAGGATTAAGATAAGTAGCTGCAAGTTCATAACCTACGTTAGTAGGTAAAACTCCCGCATCTATTTGAAGACCTTTTATTGGAGTAACAGAAACATAGCTCCAGAGAATGCCGAATTTATCATTATTCCTATTAAGACCAAAGTTTCCTTGATTTTCTGCGTCAACACTACCAATTACCGTTGGAGTTACTAAAGAACCGACAGCAATATCAAATCCACCAAAATCATCACCGCCAGAAAGCTCAATTACAGCATCTGTAAGCTTTATGTCGTTTGTAGAGCTCCCATCAGCGTTTGCCTTAGATTCATTAAATCCAGTGGCAGAAATACCTCCGGAGAGCTTGATGTTTGGAATATCAACCTTTACTTCTGTCGCACCTGATTCAGCAACAGCCATTAGTAGAGTAGTTGTTAAAATAGTTAGTGCGCGTTTTACCATGTTTTACCTCCTGTTTTTTTTATTTTTGGGGGAGCACCCCTCCCCCCCTTTATTAATTATTAAAGGTTAAAACCTTTTTCTCCGTGAATTGCAGAATCAAGACCTTCGATTTCTTCTTCTTCACTAACTCTTGCTCCACCAGTAAGGATTGAAGAAACAAAGTAAACAACTGCAGTCATAATTCCAGAGTAAACAATTGTTGCTATTACAGCTTTAAGTTGAATCCAGAGCTGAGGTAGGTTTCCTTCAAGAACTCCAGGAGTTCCACCTATTGTCTTAACCGCAAAGATACCTGTAGCTATAGCTCCCCAGACACCGCAAAGTCCATGAACACCGAAAGCATCAAGGGAATCGTCGTATCCAAGTTTCTTCTTAAGGACAAAGACCCCAAACCATCCTAAAATTCCTGCAACAAGACCGATAACAATTGCTCCCGTTACATCAACAAACCCTGCAGCAGGAGTAATAGCAACGAGTCCTGCAACAGCACCAGAAGCAGCGCCAAGAAGTGTAGGTTTCCTTAACATTATCCACTCTGTAACTATCCACGAAATTGCAGCCATTGATGCAGCTACGTTAGTAACCAAGAATGCAGATGCAGCAACCCCATCTGCAGCAAGTTCAGAACCTGCGTTAAATCCAAACCATCCAAACCACAAGAGAGCTGCTCCAAGAACTGTCAGGACAACAGAAGAAGGGAAGAAAGCTGTCTTTCCGTAACCTTTTCTTTTTCCGAGTAGAAGTGCCATTACAAGGCCTGCTATACCTGCGTTAATGTGGACAACAGTCCCACCAGCAAAATCGAGAGCTCCATCATTTCCAAGGAATCCTCCTCCCCAAACCCAGTGAGCAACAGGTGCATAGACAACTGTTACCCAGAGAACTGTAAAAATGAACCAGGTTGAGAACTTTAATCTCTCAATGACAGCACCGCTTGCAAGGGCAACCGTAATTGCTGCAAATGTTCCCTGAAATGCAGCAAAGAGAAACTCAGGAATGGTTCCGCTTAAAGTTTCAACACCAACTCCTTTCATAAAGACCTTTTCAAGACCGCCAATAAAACCGCCGATATCTGGCCCAAAGGCAAGAGTATATCCCCAAAGAACCCAAACAACTGATGCTACACAGTAGGCAAGAAAGCTCATTCCTATGGTATTCAAAATGTTCTTACTTCTTGTCATCCCACCGTAAAAGAGTGCAAGACCAGCAGGCGTCATGAGCATAACAAGAGCTGTTGAAACAAGCATCCACGCCGTATCACCACTGTTTAAAGTTGGTGTTTCTTCTGCCATTGCTGCTAAGGGTGTTAAAGCCATCAACAGAACTCCAAGTATCCTCTTCATTGCTTAAACCTCCTTGATTATTTTTAAAGTGCTTCCTGTCCTCTCTCTCCCGTTCTAATCCTCACAGCATCCTCAACTGAAAGGATGAAGATCTTTCCATCCCCAATTCTTCCTGTTTTTGCTGAGTTCACTATTACTTCCACTACCTTCTCAACAGATTCATCGGGAACAATCACTTCTAACTTTATCTTTGGTATGAAATCGATAACGTACTCCGCTCCTCTATAGAGCTCTGTGTGTCCTTTTTGTCTTCCAAAACCCTTAACCTCTGAGATAGTCATTCCGGTAATTCCAATTTCTGTTAATGCGTCTTTTACTTCGTCCAGTTTGAAAGGTTTGATGATAGCTTCTATCTTCTTCATCTTCGACCTCCATTAAGCTTTTGTATTTAGTAATTAGCAACAAGCATGCCAAATTAGAAAACTTAAGAAAAAAGAATATTTTTTCTTTTATCTGCACAAAAGCTGTAAATTTATCATCAAGACTGCACTTTTTTTATGCAATCAAAAAAGGAGAAGCGATGGAAAAAGAGATTTACCACCCACCTGTTTTATTAAAGGAGTCAATAGAACTTCTTAAGGCAAAGGACGCGAGGATATTCGTTGATGCAACATTGGGAGGAGGAGGCCATACAGAAGCGATCCTTGAAGCAAATCCCGAAAACAGAGTTATTGCAATAGACAGAGACGAAGAAGCAATAGAAAGAGCAATGAAAAGGCTTGAAAGGTTTGGAGACAGGATTTCAATCTATCACGCAAACTTTTCCCAAATTGGAGAAGTCTTAGAAGCTGAAGGAATAAAAGAAGTAAATGGAGTTTTGTTTGACCTTGGAGTTTCCCACTTTCACCTAAGGGGAAACAGAGGTTTTACAGTTTGGGAAGAGCAGCCTCTTGATATGAGAATGGACAGAAGACAGAAGTTAACTGCAAGAGATGTAGTTAATAAGCTTTCAGAAAAAGAGCTTGCCGACATCATATTCAAGTACGGAGAAGAAAAGTTTGCCAGAAAAATCGCCCGTGAAATTGTTAGAAGGAGAAAAATCAAACCGATTGAGACAACCTTAGAACTTGCAAAAATCGTTGAGGAGGTAATTCCAAAAAAACTTTGGGCAGGAAGAAAAAAACATCCAGCAATCAAGACATTTCAAGCCATAAGGATTTTTGTTAACAGAGAATTTCAGGAAATAGAAGAAGGAATTCCAGAAGCTGCAAACCATGTTGCCTGTAGCGGTAGGATAGTCGTTATAACATTCCATTCCTTAGAAGATAGGCTTGTAAAAAATATTTTTAGAAACCTTGAAGGATTTAAAGTAATAACAAAAAAACCAGTTGAACCAACAGAAGAAGAAATAAAGAAAAATCCAGCATCAAGAAGTGCAAAATTAAGAGCGATAGAAAGAGTTTGTGAATAGAAGAAAAAAAGAAAACTCAGGACTGCAAAGTCCTGAGCAAATTAAACTTTTAACTTTTCAAGGCATTTTCTTAAAGAAACTTTTCCTTCATAAAGAGCTTTACCTACTATTGTTCCAGCAACGTTTTCAATCTTTGAGAGTTTGAGGATATCTTCTACCTTAGAAACTCCACCAGAGGCTATTACAGGCTTTTTAACATTATTTGAGAATTTCTCTACCTCTTCAAAGTTTGGACTTGTTAAAGTTCCATCTCTTGAAATATCTGTATAAACAAAGCCCCATATATCCATTTCATCGTATTTTTTGGCAAGTTCTACAGCAGGTATTTCAGTTACTTCAACCCAGCCTCTTGTCGTAACCATTCCACCTTTTGCATCTATACCAAGAACGATCTTTCCTGGATATTTTTTAACCATTTTCTCAAAGAGTTCTGGCTTCTCCACTGCAACCGTTCCAACTATTACTCTGTCAACCCCAATCTCAAATAGTCTATCAACTGCTTCAATAGTCCTGACACCACCGCCAAACTGAACTGGAACACAAACACTTTTCACAATCTCTTCAACTATGGCAATGTTTTTTGGAATTCCCTCAAAAGCTCCGTCAAGGTCAACAACATGAATCCTTTTAGCTCCTTCTGCTTCCCACCTCTTTGCAACTTCAACAGGATTTTCAAAATAGACCTTCTCCTCTTCAGCTTTTCCCTGATAGAGCCTTACACACTTTCCACCTTTTATATCAACTGCTGGAATGACTTCGAACATCTGGTTTGACCCCCTAAAGATTGTACAACTTTCAACTAACATTAGACAATACCTAAGGTTCTTTTCGGTTTTAGAGCTAAACTTTCCTCTTTTCCTCTTTCATTTAGTAGGGCTCGTTTTAAGCATATAAAGAAACAGTCCAAGGATTATCGACATCAAGAATAAGACAAAAAGAATTTCAACCATTTTCAACCTCTCTTAATAGCTTTAACAACTTTGAAATTTTTCTCTTAAATTCTCTTTCCAAACACCAATTTCTTCCTTCAGTGCCTCTTTCATCAAATCCCCAAAACATCAAACATCGTATAGAGCCCTGCTTCTCTTCCAGCTACCCACTTTGCAGCAACTACTGCACCTCTTGCAAATGTCTCACGGCTTGTAGCTCTATGGGTAAGTTCCAATCTCTCCCCAAGTGTTGCAAAAAACACTGTGTGGTCTCCAACAACATCTCCCATTCTTGCAGCTAAGACCCCAAGCTCATCCGGCTTTCTCTCTCCAACAATTCCCCTTCTGCCATAGACCCCTATCTCATCTAAATCCTTCCCAAGATTCTCAGCAATTATCTCAGCAAGCCTCATTGCAGTTCCAGAAGGAGCATCTTTTTTGAACCTGTGGTGAATTTCGAATATCTCTATATCGTAACCTTTATCCTTTAAGGCTTTTGTTACTTCAGCAACCAATTTAAAAAGAAGGTTTACACCAAGACTCATGTTAGGAGAGAAAACAACAGGAACAGATTTTGCAGTTCCTTCTATTTTCCTTTTCTCTTCATCTGTAAAACCTGTAGTCCCTATAACAAGAGCAGCTCCGATTTCTTTTGCTTCGTCTAAAAGTCTCAAAGTAGCCTCTGGAACCGTAAAATCAATTACAACATCAGGCTTCTCTGGAATATCCCTTAGCGAAGCATAGAAATTAACGCCCTCAGAAAACTCTCCACCAATAACATCTGAATCTGGTCTTTCTGTAACTCCTACAAGCTTTAAATCTCTATCTTGAAGAACCAAGTCTGCTATCAAATTTCCCATCCTTCCTTTAGCACCAGCTACAGCTACTTTTACCATCTCTTAACCTCTTCTTCTTTGTTTTTTCAGCTCAAACCACTTAACGATTCCAAAAACAATACCAAGAATAAGAATTAAAGCTCCTATCCCCAGCTTAAACTCTATCGGTTTATCGTGCTCAAGTGAAACAACCAAGGCTTCCCTGATGGTTGCTGCAAGAGCAACACTAACAAATGCACTAACTGCGAGCTCCCCACCAAGCATGAACTTAATTTCACTATTGAGGAGTTCAAGAACTGTCCAAAGAATCAGTAAATCACCAAGCGCAGCAATGAGTCCGTGAGCAAGATCTCCATGGAATATGTGGGATATATCCATGCCGAAAAGACCAATAACAAAGATAGCAAGAAACATAAGCCCCAAAAGTATTGCAATATCCATAAATATTGCAAATTTTTTACTAAAAGAAATGATAAATCTTTCTATTTTACTTGCATTTATAAACGTTCTTAGTTCAGAATCTACATAGTAAGAGACAAGAACATCTTCATTAAGCGCTAGAAATTTTCTTAAAGATCTATTTAGATCTTCCATTCTTTCAAATACTTCATCAAGAATGAAATCTTTTATGATTTCCCTTTGTGAAGAATCACAAATTTCATTTTTCTCATCTTCATACTTCTTATTAAAGAACTGATGTGCCCTTTCTGAAAAATATTTTGCAACTCTCCTGGTACAAAATCTACCAACGAAATTCATTGCTACAATGATATAGTGGGGAGGAATTCCTTCCTCGACATGAGCTTTTGCAACTCGAAGAAGATAAAGGAGATATTCAGAATCGTATTTCCCAGAAAAAAGTTTTCTGTACCAAATTCTTATAGTCTTTTTAAGCTTCTCTAATTTGCTTTCTGGAAGATATTCTTTTATATCCTCAAATTTCATCAGGTTGTTGTAGAAAGCCTCTGCGAACTCCTCTTCGTAGGGTAGAAGAATCTTCCCAAGGAACTGCATATTTTTCGCATCTTTTTCCCTTATCTCAAAGTAATGAAAGAGCTTCTCAAGATCCCTGTAGTTTACGGTAAATGCCATTATAGAACTCCCAATTTGGTTAATACAGCCTTTATTTTTTCTTCATTTTCACAAGTTGTTGGACATAGAGGTAGTCTAAACTCTTTTTCCATTCTTCCCATAAAGTTAAGAGCAGTTTTTACAGGAATAGGATTAGTATCTACGAATAAAACTTTTGACAATGGATAAAGTTCGAAATGAAGCTTCATAGCTTTTTCAATATCTCCCTCAACAAAACTTTTGTACATCTTAACCATCTTAGCAGGAACAATGTTAGCAGTTACTGAAATAATTCCTTTTGCCCCAACAGAAAGCAACGGAAGAAACGTAAGGTCATCTCCAGAAATAACGGTCATTTTATTGCCACACAGTTCAATAATTTCTGTAGCTACATTTGGATTTCCCGTTGCTTCCTTAATTGCAACTATGTTGTCAATTTCAGAAAGTCTTGCAACTGTTCCAGGAAGCATGTTAACACCGGTTCTTCCTGGAACATTGTAAAGAACAATTGGAATACTCACAGCTTCAGCAACAGCTTTGAAGTGGAGGTAAAGTCCTTCCTGATTTGGCTTGTTGTAGTAAGGAGTTATAAGGAGAGCTCCATCTGCTCCTACTTTTTCAGCAAACTTTGTAAGTTCTATAGCTTCTTCCGTAGAGTTTGAACCTGTTCCAGCAATTACTTTTATTTTTCCTTTACACCGTTCAACTGCTAAAGCTATTACTTCTTCATGTTCTTTGTAAGAAAGAGTTGCACTTTCGCCTGTCGTTCCACATGGAACTATTCCATCAACGCCGTTTTCTATGAGAAACTCAATATGTCTTATAAGAGCTCCTTCATCTACTTTTCCATTTTTAAACGGCGTTGGAATAGCAGCGTATATACCTTCAAACATGCTACCTCCAAATTAATTTGGTCAAATAAACTTAAAATAAATATAATTCTTTGTGTTATTTTAACTTAATTTCTATAGCGTTTTTTTGGAGGTTTTAAATGAAAAGATGGAAAGGAGTAATAGAAGAATTTAGGGAGTTTCTACCAGTTACAGATAAGACACCAGTAGTAACACTACTTGAAGGAAATACCCCTTTAATAGAGGCTAACAACTTAGCAAAAGAGATAAAACCTGGAATAAAACTTTATCTTAAGTTTGAAGGTCTCAACCCTACGGGCTCTTTTAAGGATAGAGGAATGACAATGGCCGTCTCAAAGGCTGTTGAAGAAGGAGCAAAGGCTGTCATATGTGCCTCTACCGGGAACACCTCAGCATCTGCTGCAGCTTATGCTGCAAAAGCTGGACTCAAAGCAGTTGTTCTTATTCCTGAAGGGAAAATTGCACTTGGCAAACTCTCTCAGGCTGTAATGTATGGTGCCGAGGTTGTTCAGATAAAAGGAAACTTTGACGAGGCCCTTGAAATAGTTAGGAAGATTGGAGCTGAATACCCTATTACAATTGTTAACTCAATAAATCCGTACAGACTTCAGGGACAGAAAACGGCTGCATTTGAAATCTGCGAGCAGCTTGGAAGAGCTCCAGATTACCACTTTATCCCTGTTGGAAACGCTGGAAACATCACAGCTTACTGGATGGGGTACAAAGAATACTTTGAGGTTGGAAAAATTGACTCTAAACCAAAGATGTGTGGATGGCAAGCTGCTGGAGCTGCTCCCATAGTCTTAGGTCATCCAGTAAAAAATCCCGAAACAATTGCAACAGCAATTAGAATTGGAAATCCTGCAAGCTGGGAAGGAGCAGTAAACGCAGCCAAAGAATCTAAAGGATTTATAGATATGGTCACAGACGAGGAAATACTTGAAGCTTACAGGCTCGTTGCAAGAACAGAAGGAATATTCTGCGAACCAGCATCTGCTGCTTCAATCGCAGGAGTTATAAAATCGGTAAGAGAAAAAGATATGTTTGAAAAAGGAGATGTAATTGTCTGTACACTTACCGGACATGGACTCAAAGACCCAGATACAGCAATATCTATGGGAGTAAAACCAGTTACACTTCCAGCTGATAAAAACGAAATAGTAAAACACTTAGGATTTTAAGGATGAGACCGACAGAAATACCAAAAGGATTTAAAACATTTCTTCCAGAAGAAGCAGAAAAGAGGGAAAGAATCCTAAAAATAATGGAAGAAGTTCTTTCATTGTGGGGATATAGACTTCTGTCTCCTCCTACGATTGAATACCTTTCAACTTTTAAAATAGTTGACGAAAATTTGGAGGAATTTTCGTTTAAACTCGTTGACAGGTTTACCGGAAAACTAATGGCTATAAGGCCAGACTTTACTCCTCAAGTAGCAAAAATAGTGGCTTCTTCTTTTAAAGACGACGACCCTCCTTTTCGCTTCTTCTATAAGGGAAAAATCTTTAGAGATGCTGGAAAAGATAGAGAAATTTTTCAGTTCGGATTTGAAGTAATAGGTGTTTCGGAAGTTGAAGCTGATGCAGAGGTAGTGTCTGTTGTTGTTAACATACTTGAAAAGTTGGGACTTTCTTCTTTCCAAATAGATATCGGAAATTCCGAATTTTTAGAAGGAGCTCTTGAAGAACTTAAGATCCCAGATAGAGAAGAGTTTTTAAAGCTCCTTAGTCACAAAGATTTATCAGGAATTGAGATTTTCTTAGAAGAGAGAAAGATAAGTAAAGATACAAGAATAAAGATTGAAAAACTCCTTGAGCTTTACGGCAGAGAAGAGGTTTTAGATAGTGCTTATCAGCTTTTTGAAAACAGTAAGTCTAGAGCTGCTCTTAAAAGACTAAAGGAAATGTTTGCAATTCTCAAAAGTTATGGTTTTGAGAAAAAAGTTATTTTTGATCTTTCAGAAAAAAGAGGAATGGAATATCACAAAGGAATTACCTTTGAAGTATTTCATCCTCTGTATGGATTTTCTCTTGGAAGTGGTGGAAGATACGATGGACTTATGAAAAAGTTTGGTAGAAATCTTCCAGCAACGGGAGTAGCTCTTAACGTTGATGCACTTCAAGAGCTCCTTGAAAAAAAAGGACTTCTTAAAGTTGAAGACTCAGGCGACTTTTACATAATAGATTTAGAAAAAGAACTTCATAGAGCTTATGAACTTGCAAAAGCTTTAAGAAAACTCGGCTATAAAGTAGCAAGGGATATAGTTAAAAGGGATCTTAAAAGTTCGTTAGAAATAGCTTTCAAGAAAGGATTTAAAAACGTAATAGTTCTAAACAGAGAAAACGATGAGCATAAATGTACACTATTTCTCTCTAATAAAAAAACGTATCAATATGCATATGTACCAAAAGCTGAAGAGATAGTAAAAGCAGCAGCTCTCGAAAAAATTTAATTAATAGGAGGCAGCTTAATGTCTACAATTGCAATTGTTGGAACCCAATGGGGAGACGAAGGAAAAGGAAAAATCGTGGATATTTTATCCGAAAAAGCAGATTACATTGTGAGATTTCAAGGAGGAAACAATGCAGGTCATACTGTAGTAATTGATGGAACAAAGTATATTCTTCACCTTCTTCCATCCGGAATTCTTCACGATGAAAAAAAGTGCATTCTCGGAAATGGAATGGTTATAGATCTTGAAGGACTTTTAAATGAAATAGAATTTATAAAGAAAATAGGAATGTCTGTTGAAGAAAGAATTTTTGTCAGCGAAAGAGCTCATCTAATCCTTCCATATCACAAAGAGCTTGATGCAGCTTCTGAAAAACTAAAAGGTAATGGTTCTATTGGAACAACTTTAAAAGGTATTGGTCCTGCATATAGGGATAAAGCTGGAAGAATTGGAATAAGAATTGCAGATTTAAGAGATGAAGAAACTTTTAAAGAAAAACTAAAGTGGAACATAAGAGAAAAGGAACTTATTCTAAAACACGTTTATAACTATGATGTAAGTTTTGACTTTGACGAAGTTTATTCTCATACGATGAGAGTTTACGAAAAAATAAATCCGTTTGTCGCTGATACAGTTTCTCTTCTTAACCAAGCAATAGATACAGGAAAGAAAGTTCTCTTTGAAGGAGCTCAGGCAACACTTCTTGATATAGATGTCGGAACTTACCCATATGTAACATCTTCTAACTCATCTGCTCTTGGTGTTACTACCGGTACAGGAATAAGTCCTAAGAAAATTGAAAAGATTTATGGAATTGCAAAGGCTTATACTACAAGAGTTGGTGGAGGACCATTCCCAACTGAACTTAAAAATAACGTTGGAGAACTCTTAAGAGCAAGAGGACACGAGTACGGTTCTACAACAGGAAGACCAAGAAGATGCGGTTGGCTTGACCTTTTTGCGTTAAAGTTTTCAAAGATGGTAAATGACCTTGACGGTCTAATAATTACAAAACTTGATGTTCTTGATGCCTTTGACGAAATAAAGGTGTGTATTGGTTATGAACTAAACGGTGAAATAATTGACTACTTCCCATCAACAGCAAAAGAACTATCAGAAGTTAAACCTGTATACGAAACTCTCCCAGGCTGGAAAAGTAAAACTACTCACATTAAAAGATTTGAAGATTTACCGAAAGAAACTCAAAACTTTTTAAAGTTCATCGAAGACTACCTTGAAGTTGAAATTCCAGTAGTATCAACAGGACCTCAAAGAGACGAAACCATTCCTCGTCATGAAATTTGGTAAGACTTTAAAACCCCCTTATTTCCAAAAAGGAATAAGGGGGAAAAAAACTACATAACAGCCAACGATGTTATACCTACACCTGTATTATTTCTTCTATCTGTAGCAAAAATTGTAATTCTGTAACTACCCTTTTCAGCTGGAATAAATTCTCCCTCAAAAGTACTTGTTTTTCCTGTGAAGTAAAGAGGAATTTCCTTATAGAATTTTCCATCTTTTTCAATTATTGCTCTAACTTTAAAGTCGTCAGCATTCCAGATACCATTTTTCTTTATCGGACAACCACACATCATGTCTATTCTTGCTTTAACTTTAACTTTTTCTCCTACTTTAAAAAATTGATGGGGAGCTGGACTTACTGGATAAACAACAAGACCGTAAAATTCAAAAACAACTCCATCGCCCTTAATGTCATGACCAGGAATGACCCAGAGCTCTTTAGAAAGTTTTAATGCACCTAAACCAGCCGAGAGAGGACCTATAAGGTCTATCTCAACTTTTTTAGGTCTATCAATATCTACTTTGGCAACAAACTTAGCAGTTTTTTCATCTGAGAGTTCTTCACCTCTTTTTAAACATTCCTTCATTAGTTTTTTCGTATTTCCGGTACCTCCTTCAATAAAACCTTCATCCAAAACCTTTCCAGAATAGGCATCCTTCACAATTACTTTAATGCCACCAATAGCACTACCTATAAATTTAGCATCATGCGCTTTTGCTCTCACTGTTATTTCTGTTTCAACTCCATAAGCAGAAGATCCCAAAAGAGTTAAAGCAAGCAAAGGAAAAATTATCTTTCTCATTACTACCTCCTATTTTAAATAAGTATTCATAAAAGTCAATTAAATTATATTCGTATTAACAAATTATGTCAACAAAAAAATATTCCTAAGCAACAAACACCAATTTTTTTCTATTGGAAGAAAATTATTAGAAGAAAAAGAAAGTATCAGAAATGATAGGAAAAGGGGGAAGTACCCCCTTTCTCTTATTTTACTTTACTTTTTCTGTTGCCTCTTTGAGGTCTTTTCCTGGCTTAAAAGCAGGTGAGAGCTTAGCAGGAACTTCTACCTTCTCTCCTGTTCTTGGGTTTCTTGCAACTCTTGGAGCTCTTTCCTTCATGAGGAAAGTACCAAAGCCCCTGATTTCTACTTTCTCTCCTTTTGCAAGAGCTTCTGTAACTACATCGATAAATCCGTTAAGAGCTGCTTCGGCATCTTTCTTTCTGATGCCTGCTTTTTCTGCAATTGCTGCTACAAGATCGCTCTTTGTCATGCCGCTCCCTCCTAGTGGGTTTAAAGTTAAGCCTACCAATACTTTAGAAAGAAAATACTATTTTAGCTATTAGTTGTCAAGAGATTTTTACCACTTTTACTCCAAGTTTTTCTTGCAAATTTGCCAAGGTAACACCTTCTATTCTTACAACTTTTATACGAGAAGTTTCTCCTTTTACAATGTCTATGTCCCTTTTAGGAACTTTTAAAGCTTTAGAAAGGAGTTCTATAATCTTCTGATTAGCTTTTCCTCCTTCAGGAGGCACTGTTACTTTTATCTTCAGTCTCCCCTCCTCCACTTTCTCTATCTTGTTGCGAGAAGCTTTGGGTTGAACTTTCACTTCTATCTCTATTGCCTCTCCTTTCTTCTTTACTTGGAGCATTTGGTCTTATCTCCTCAATTATTCTTGTCATATCAAAAATAGTAAGTTTAAGCTTGTCAAAAATTTGTTTCTGAACAAGTTTAAGTTTTTCTATTTCAATCTCTAACTCTTTTTTCTGTCTTTCCAGTTCTTCCTTTTCTTCCAATTTCTTATGAAGAATTTCTTCTATTCTTTTTCGAGCTTTTTCTACAAGTTCTTCGGTTTTATACTCTGGAGTACTTCTTTTTAAAGATTCTATTTCCTTCAAAAGATCTTGATACGCATTCGCAACTTCTATCAAAAAAGCCTCTACCTCGTCTGGATCATATCCAAAAAGTTTTTTACTAAATTCTTTAGTTCTTATCTCCTGTGGCTTTAACTTTTTCCCTTCTTTCATCTTTATAGTCTCCTGATAATACTATCTATTATCTGAAGAACGATTATAGCAACAATGGGACTTATATCTATTCCTCCAATCGGAGGAACAAAACTTCTTATTGGTCTTAGAAATTTTTCAGTTAAATCTATTACTTTCCATACAGTTGTGTTTCTACTACGGGGAGGAATCCAGGTAAGTAGTGTTCCAATGATAATGAACCATATAGTAAACTCTATCAAGATATGAACAATTTCTTTTACCAATTTTTCATCTCCTTTATAAGCTTAACTAACTTTTCTATAGCCTTTCCTCTGTGACTAATCTTATTCTTCTCATCAAGAGATAGTTCTGCCATAGTTTTTAAGTAATCTTCAGGAACAAAGAGAGGATCGTAACCAAAACCTCCATTACCCCTTGGTTCTGTAATTACTTTTCCTTTCACTTCTCCTTCACTCCAAAGTCCCATTCCTTCAGGAAAGGCAAGAACGATAAAGGAAACGTATCGTGCTGGAGATTCAAAAAGCCCTCTCTTTTTTAATTCATCAATGAGCTTTTGATTATTCATATCGTCTGTAGCATTTTCTCCCGCAAATCGCGAAGATCTTACTCCTGGAAGACCTCCTAAGGCCTCAACTTCAAGCCCCGAATCTTCCGAAATTACAGGTTTACCAATAGCTTTGGCGTAGTAAACTGCCTTTTGATAAGCATTTTCAAGAAAAGTATTTCCTGTCTCCGGTGGTTCTTTTAGCCTTTTTACTTGATCTATTGAAATAACTTTTATTCCAAAGTGAGAAAGTTTCTCCTGAAATTCTCTTAGCTTACCTTTATTTTTTGAAGCAAAAACTATTTCCATTACTTAACTCCCAAGATTTCCTTTTGTTTTAAAATAAGCTTGGTTATTCCCTTTTCTCCAAGAGAAAGGAGTTTTTCAAGATCTTTTCTTGAAAAAGGCTTCCCTTCAGCTGTTCCTTGAAGTTCTACAAATTCTCCAACATCGTTCATCACAATATTCATATCAACTTCGGCAATAGAATCTTCTTCATAATTTAAATCAAGTAGATACTCTCCTCCAACTATTCCTACACTCACAGCAGCCACAAAGTTTTTTACTGCGTCAAGCTTATCTATTTTCTCAAGAGCTCTATAAAGTGCAACAAAAGCTCCAGTTATGGAAGCAGTTCTTGTTCCGCCATCTGCCTGTATAACATCACAGTCTATCCACACAGTTATCTCTCCAAGAGCTGTTAAATCAACAGTACTTCTTACAGAACGACCTATCAATCTTTGAATCTCTTGAGTTCTTCCGGTTAATCTTCCTTTAGCAGATTCTCTAATAGTCCTTGTGGCAGTAGCTCTTGGAAGCATAGAATACTCAGCAGTTATCCAACCTTGTCCCGTTCCTTTCAAAAAAGGAGGTATTTTTTCCTCAACAGAAGCAGTACAGATTACTTTTGTATCTCCAAATTCTATAAGACATGAACCCTCTGCATGTTTTATGTAGTCTACCGTGATTTTTACAGGTCTTAGTTCATCTATTTTCCTTCCATCATTCCTTATCAATAGAAACCTCCTCTATTTCTATCTTGTTTCCCATAATCATCTTAGCTATTTTTTCAAAACGGTCAGTCTTATCGCTAACAAGTATCTTCACATTTCCTTTTCCAGATTCTTTCTTTGAAGGTAAAGCTTTTGCAACTTCATCAGCTATTGCCTGTGCAGAATCTATTAAGGTTACGTTTTTACATATTTTTAACAAAATATCTTTAATTAAAGGATAGTGAGTACATCCTAAAACAAGAGTATCTATTCCTTTTCCAAGAAGAGGCAAAACGTAGCGTCTTGCGACCTCTAAGGTTACAGGATCATTAAGCCAACCTTCTTCTATGAGGGGAACAAAAAGAGGACAGACCTTTTCAAAAACAAGACATGAAGGATTTATAAAATGTATTGCCTTTCTATACGCACCACTTTTAATTGTAGCTTCTGTTCCAATTACCCCTACTTTTCCTGATTTTGTAGCGGAAACAGCCAATCTTGCACCTGGATTTATCACTCCCAAAATTGGCACATCTGAAAATTCACTTTTTAAAATTTCAAGAGCATAAGAAGAAGAGGTATTACAAGCAACAATAACCATTTTAACATTGAAGCGTTTTAAAAGCTTTGTGTTTTCAATACT
The DNA here is from genome assembly GCF_000191045.1 of Desulfurobacterium thermolithotrophum DSM 11699. Taxonomy (NCBI): domain Bacteria; kingdom Pseudomonadati; phylum Aquificota; class Aquificia; order Desulfurobacteriales; family Desulfurobacteriaceae; genus Desulfurobacterium; species Desulfurobacterium thermolithotrophum. The sequence goes on along the minus strand of NC_015185.1, from coordinate 12,919 downwards.
GTATCTTATTATCGTTTTTGGAGATTTTGTTCCATAAGGAACTCTTGCCGTATCTCCAAAGTAAATTAGATCTTCGGATGGAAGTTTTTTCCTGAGAGCTCTTAAAACAGTGAGTCCACCTACTCCAGAATCAAAAATTCCAATTGGCCTTTCTGACATTGCATCTCCTAAAAGGAAAGCTCTAAATTTAAATGGTTAAGCAAAATTAAACACAGGACGAAAATAAATGAGAAGCTGTAAAGAAATTATAGAAAAAGTAAAAGAATATAGAGACTCTTTTGATGAAGAATTAATAATTAAAGCATACAACTTTGCCAAGGAAAGGCACGAAGGACAATTCAGAAAATCCGGAGAACCGTTTTTTTCTCATCCTGCAGAAGTTGCTTACATACTAGCAGAACTAAGAATGGACACTCCAACAATCATTTCTGGACTTTTACACGATGTAGTTGAAGATACAGACACCACAATAGAAGAAATTGAAAAAGAGTTTGGAAAAGAAGTTGCTTTCATTGTAAAGGGAGTAACAAAGCTTGAAGGTTATCAGTTTTCAAGTAAAGAAGAAAGAGATGCAGAAAGCTTTAGAAATCTTCTTATATCTCTTGCAGAAGACATAAGAGTTTTAATAGTTAAACTTGCAGATAGACTCCACAATATGAGGACTATGGAAAGTATGAAACCTGAAAGTCAAAAAAGAAACGCAAAGGAAACTCTCACAATTTATGCACCTTTAGCCAATAGACTTGGTATGTATAGAATTAAGAATGAACTGGAAGACCTTTCATTAAAATATCTTGATCCAGAAACTTACAATGAATTAGAAAAAAAAGTAAGAGAAAAAAAGAGAAAAATACTTCCTTATCTTGAGGAAATAATCAAGACAGTTAGAGAGAAGCTAAAAGAAAATGGTTTAAAAGGTGATATTCAGTGGAGAGTTAAACACATTTACGGTATATACAGAAAAATGGTAACAAAGGGAATTCCTTTTGAAGAAGTTTACGACGTTGCAGGAATAAGAGTTATTACAGATACAGTAGGAGCGTGTTATCAGATATTGGGAATTATACACAGTATTTGGATACCTGTTCCAGGAAGGATAAAAGATTACATCGCCACTCCTAAACCAAATATGTATCAGTCCTTACACACAACAGTGGTTGGACCCAAAGGGCAGTTTATTGAATTTCAAATAAGAACTTACGAAATGCATCAAGTTGCAGAAATGGGAATTGCTGCCCACTGGAAGTATAAAGAAGGTGGAGGAGCTCTCACAGAAACTGAAAAAGAAAGATTTATCTGGCTGAGAAATCTACTTGAGTGGGTAAAAGAGGAAAAAAATCCTCAAGAGTTTATTGAAACAGTAAGAAACGACTTATATAGCGAAGATATTTATGTTTTCACTCCAAAAGGTGATTTAAAAACGCTTCCTGTTGGTTCAACTCCCGTAGATTTTGCCTATGCAATTCACACTTCAATAGGTCATAGATGCAAAGCAGCAAAAGTAAACGGTAAATTGGTTCCCCTAAACCACATTCTTCAAAGTGGAGACAAGGTAGAAATCATAACAAGTAACGAAGAAAGACCAAGTAGAGACTGGCTAAACTTCGTGAAAACCTCAAAGGCAAAAAACGCCATTAAAAACTTTATACGAAAAGAAGAAAATGAAAGAGCAAGAAAATTAGGAGAAAGCCTTGTAGATAAGATGGTTAGAAAATTTTCTGAAAAAAGCCTTAATTCTATTAAAGAGGAAGAAATAGAAGACATTCTTAAATCTTTTGGATATTCTAATCTTGACTCTGCTCTTGCAGATGTCGGTTATGGAAAATTAGATGCTGAAAAACTTGCTAAAAAACTTCTAAAGCTTCCAATTGAAACTGAAAAAAGAAAGAAAAAGAAGAAAAGAGTAGGAAAAGTCAGTGGCATAAAAGTAGATGGCATTGATAATGTTATGGTATCACTAGGAACCTGCTGTCATCCATTACCCGGAGACAGAGTAATTGGAGTAGTTAATTCAGGCAAAGGTATAGTTATACACACCGCAAACTGCATAGTTGCAAAACAGGTAAAAGAGAGTTCTCCAGGAAAGCTTGTAAAGGTTGAGTTTTTACCTTCTGATAGGGTTTACAATGCAAAGATAAGAGTAACTGCTGAAGATAGACCGGGATTACTTGCAAATGTATCTTCAGCTATTGCTAAACTGAAGATAAATATTACCTCTGTTCAAACTAAAAGTCTTTCTGGTAGAGCTGTCTTAGACTTCATTGTTCAGGTCAAAAGTAAAGAAGAGCTCCAAAAAGTTATACATACTATAAAGCAGGTTAAAGGAGTTATTGCAGCTAAAAGAATCTATAGAGAAAAAGTTCAAAAAGTTATGTAGATTGAAAATAAAAATTTCAATAACTATTTTTAACTTCAGAAAAGTTTGGAGGATATAGCATGGAAGAGATTTTAAACCAGTTTGTTCCGATAGTAATTGAACAAACGGGAAGAGGAGAAAGAGCTTACGATATCTATTCAAGACTCCTAAAAGATAGAATTATTATGTTAGGAACTCCTATTGATGACCACGTGGCAAACCTTATAGTTGCTCAACTCCTCTTTTTAGAAGCAGAAGATCCTGAAAAGGATATCTACCTCTACATAAATAGTCCCGGAGGTGTTGTAACTGCAGGATTAGCTATTTACGATACTATGCAGTACATCAAACCTGACGTTGTAACAATCTGTTTGGGGCAGGCAGCAAGTATGGGAGCTGTTCTCCTTGCTGCTGGTGCAAAAGGTAAAAGATTTGCTCTTCCTCATGCAAGAATAATGATCCATCAACCTCTTGGAGGATTTCAAGGACAGGCAACTGATATAGAAATACATGCTAAGGAAATTCTAAGATTAAAGAAAATGCTAAACGAAATTCTTTCAAAGCACACAGGTCAATCTCTTAGAAAAATTGAAAAAGACACAGAAAGAGATTACTTCATGAGTGCAGAAGAAGCTCAAAAGTATGGACTTATTGATAAAGTTCTTACAAGGAGAGGAGAGTAAATTGGTAAAGGGAAGATTCCCGTTAGATAGAGTAGAAGAAGCTATTGAGGAAATTAAAAAAGGAAAAATGGTGGTCGTCGTTGACGACCCCAATAGAGAAAATGAAGGAGATTTAGTTATCGCTGCAGAAAAGGTTACCCCAGAAGCTATTAACTTTATGGCAAAATATGGAAGAGGATTAATATGTCTTGCTTTAACGGAAGAAAGGTGTGATGAGCTTGAAATAGAACCAATGACTCCTCGTCCAACAGACCCAAAAGAAACTGCTTTCGGAATTTCTATAGATGCCCACCCCAAATTTGGAACAACAACAGGAATATCGGCCTATGACAGAGCTATAACGATAAAAAGAGCTATAGACCCCGAAGCTAAGCCTGAAGATTTTATTAAGCCGGGGCATGTCTTTCCCTTAAGAGCAAGAAAAGGAGGCGTTTTAAAAAGGTCAGGACACACAGAAGCAGCAGTTGACCTAGCAAGACTAGCAGGACTTTATCCAGCTGGAGTTATTTGCGAAATAATGGATGAAGACGGCTCAATGATGCGTCTTCCTAAGCTTATAGACTATGCAAGAAAACACGGACTGAAAATAATAAGTATTGCTGATCTTATTGAATACAGAATGAAAAGCGAAAGCTTGATAAGAAGAGAAGCCGAAGCAAACTTACCTACTCCATATGGAATGTGGAAGATATATGCGTACACTTCCTTAGTTGACAACAAAGAACATGTTGCTCTTACAATGGGAGAAATTAGAGAAGATGAACCTATCCTTGTTAGAGTACATTCTGAATGTCTTACAGGAGATGTTTTTGGTTCTTTAAAGTGTGACTGCCGCTCTCAGCTTCACAAAGCTATGGAAATGATTTCAGAAGAAGGAAAAGGCGTTATAGTTTATTTAAGACAGGAAGGTAGAGGAATAGGACTTGTTAACAAAATAAAAGCTTATCACTTGCAAGATCATGGATTTGACACGGTAGAAGCGAATAAAAAGTTAGGTTTTCCTCCGGATATGAGAGACTTTGGAATTGGAGCTCAAATACTAAGAGACTTGGGCGTAAAAAAAATGAAACTTCTTACAAACAATCCTAAAAAACTTATAGGGCTTGAAGGTTACGGACTTGAAGTTGTAGAAAGAGTTCCTATAGAAGTTGGAATTTGTGAATATAATATCAACTACTTAAAAACAAAAAAGGAAAAACTTGGACATTTATTGAACTTAGAAAAAAAGGAGGACGAAAAATACAACGAGCAATAGGAATAACACTTGGAGATCCTGCAGGGATAGGAAGCGAAATACTTTTAAAATCTCTTCCATTTCTTCGCTCTCTTAACATTCCTATTTTTATCTATGGCTCAAAAGGAGTTTTAAGCTTTTATTCTAAATTACTAAGACTTCCATTTAGTATTAAAGAGGTAAGCTCTCCTATTAACGAACCTGGAACTCATCTTATCAACGTTATTGACAAGATTAAATTTGAAGTTGGAAAAGTTTCTCAAGAGGCGGGAAAAGCTCAAATTGCATTTTTAGAAAGAGCTGTAAAAGACGCAAAAAAAGGTTTAATAAATGCTATAGTAACTCTTCCAATAAATAAGGAATCTGCAAGACTTGGTGGATTTACTTTTCCAGGACATACAGAATATTTGGCTTATGCTTTTAAAACCTCTGAATTTGCAATGATGTTGGCAAATGAAAAGTTAAAAGTGGTCCTTCTTACAACTCACGTAGCTTTAAAAGATGTACCTAAGCTTATCTCAAAGGAAAAAATCCTCTCAAAACTAAGACTAATCCATAAATCTCTAAACTCACCCAAAATAGCTGTTGCTGCTTTAAACCCCCATGCTGGAGAAAATGGATTATTTGGAGATGAAGAGATAAAAATAATCAATCCGGCAGTTAAAGAAGCAAAAAGAAAAGGAATAAATGTAAATGGAGCTATCTCGTCAGACACTGTCTTTGTAAGAGCTCTAAAAGGAGAATTTGACGTCGTCCTCTGTATGTATCACGACCAGGGACTAATTCCAATTAAACTTTTAGGTTTTGGAAATTCAGTAAATGTAACTCTTGGACTTCCAGTAGTAAGAACTTCTGTTGACCATGGAACAGCTTACGACATAGCTGGAAAGGGAATAGCAGATTCTGAAAGTTTTAAAACTGCTGTTAAAATGGCCCTTGACTTACAAACTTGATGCTCTTTTCTTTAAGAACTCCATTACCTTTTTCTTTATTCCTTCTTTATCTATTCCAGCTAAACGTCTTAGAAGATTTTGATCTCCATGTTCAATAAACTCATCTGGAAGACCAATATTTACAAGTTTTCCTTGATACCAAGGAGCTAAAAATTCATCAACAGTTGAACCAAAACCTCCCTTTACTGTGTTTTCCTCAACAGTTAAAATCAACTCATATTCCTTAGCTAATTCCCTTAGAAGAACTTCATCAAGAGGTTTAACGTATCTTGCATTTACAACAGTTACAGAAATTCCTAACTTTTCTAGCTCTTTGGCAGCATCAAGAGCCTGATAAACAGTCCAACCATTTGCAAGAATTGCCATGTCTTTTCCTTTCCTTAAAACTTCCCACGTCCCAATAGGGATTTCATAAAGAGGTTCTCTTAACAAAACCCCGTAACCTCTACCTCTTGGATAGCGAACAGCAAAAGGTTTATTAGATCTTACTGCTGTGTAAAGTAAATGTCTTAGCTCTTCTTCATCTTTTGGAACTGCAACAACCATATTTGGAATAATTCTGAGATATGAAAGGTCAAAAGCTCCGTGATGTGTAGCGCCATCTTCTCCTACAAGCCCTGCTCTGTCAATTGCAAAAACTACTGGAAGCTCCTGAAGAGCTACATCGTGAACTATCTGATCAAAAGCTCTTTGCAAAAATGTTGAATATATTGCAACAACAGGTTTTAATCCTTTTTTAGCCATTCCTGCTGCAAAGGTAACAGCATGTTGTTCTGCTATACCTACATCATAATATCTTTCTGGAAATACTTCTTTAAACTTATCAAGTCCAGTTCCAGAAGGCATTGCAGCAGTTATTGCAACAATGTCCTTATACTTTTTTCCAATTTCTATTAGTGTTTTTGAAAAAACCTCAGTGTATGTTGGTTGTTTACTGTCAGAATTTGTCTTTTTTGGAGAAATACCGTGGAATCTTTCAGGTTTTTCTTCGGCTGGTTCGTATCCTTTTCCTTTCTTAGTTATAACATGAACGAGTGTAGGACCACTCATTTTTGAAACATTTTCAAGAGTAACAATTAAAGTATCAAGATCATGACCGTCTATTGGTCCCACATATCTAAATCCTAACTCTTCAAAAAGCATTCCTGGAGGAAAAAGTCCCTTAACTATTAAGTCTTCAACTCTTTTAAGACCTTTATAAACCTTTTCACCAAATATTTTTTTTGTTACTTCTTCAAGACGATGTTTTGCTTTTCTTAAGAATTCTCCAGTTGTTACCTTTGTAAGGTAATTTGAAATTGCCCCAATATTTTTTGATATAGACATCTCATTGTCATTGAGAATAACAATTAAGTCTTCTCCAAGTTGACCGGCATTATTTAAACCTTCATAAGCTTCACCAGCAGTTAGAGCACCATCTCCAATAACTGCTATAACATGCCCTTCTTCACCTTTTAACTTCTTTCCCACTCTTATACCAAGAGCAGCAGAAATGGAAGTGCTACTATGTCCTACTCCAAAAACATCATAAGGACTTTCCTTTATTGAAGGAAAACCAGAAATGCCTCCATACTGCCTAAGAGTATAGAACTTCTCTTTTCTTCCTGTAAGGATTTTGTAAGGATAGGATTGGTGTCCAACATCCCAGATAATTTCATCCTTTGGGGGAGAAAAAACTTTTAGCAACGCAAGGGTAAGCTCAACTACTCCAAGAGAAGAAGCAAGATGACCACCAGTCTTTGTTACAACATCTATAATGAACTTTCTAACGTCTTGAGCCAACTGCCTAAGCTCTTCTGTCGAAAGCTTTTTCACATCATCTGGAGAATTTACTCTTTCTAAAACCAAACAGAAAACCTCCTTTAATATTCTCTTTCAACTATAAAGTGTGCTAATTTTTTAAGAAGTTCATTCTTTTTAGCAGGAAATAACTCTAATGCAGAAATAGCCTTTTCAATTTCTTCTCTTGCTTTTCTTTTCGCACCATCAACACCAAAAAAAGTAACGAACGTAACTTTCCCTTTTTCCAAGTCTGAACCAACGTTCTTTCCGATTTTATTTTGATCTCCAATAACATCAAGAACATCGTCTATTATCTGAAATGCTAAACCTATGCTATCTCCATACTTTTTAAGAGTTCCAATTTCTTCTTCACTTCCTCCTCCAGTAATTCCACCTGAAACAACAGAAGCAGTTATAAGTCTTCCAGTCTTATGTCTATGTATAAAAAGAAGTTCTTCCAACGTTACATCTTTACGTCCCTCAGCATCCATATCACACTGCTGTCCTAAGACCATTCCAAGCATTCCAGAAGCCTTTGAAATTTCCTCAATTACCTTTATCTTTCTATCACAATCAAAATTCCACTGAGACAGAACTTCAAAAGCTCTATTTAAAAGAGCGTCTCCTGCCAAGATAGCAGTAGCTTCATCAAACTTATACCAAGTAGTAGGATGACCTCTTCTAAGCGTATCATTATCCATAGCTGGTAAATCATCGTGAATTAAAGAATAAGTATGTATCATCTCTATTGCACAAGCTGGAGTTAATGCTTCTTCGTAATTTCCTCCGACAACCTCGCACCCTGCCATACAAAGAATAGGCCTTAACCTCTTACCACCGACAGTTAAAGAATACTTCACAGCCTCGTAAAGTCTTTTTCCAAAAGGTGGAACAGAAGGTAAATATTTAAGAATTTCTCTATCTATTATGGCTTTTCTTTCTTTTAGATATTCTTTAAGTTCCATTACTTAAACCTCTTCTCTTCACCTTTTAACAACCTTATGATGTTTTGATAATGTTTTCCTACAACAACAAACGCAGTTAAGAATACCAAAAGAGACGTAAATTCTGAAGGCTTTTCAAGGAACCTAAAGATTATTGGATATGAAAGTGCTGCAATTATCGAACTTAAAGAAACATAACGAGTTAAGAAAAAAACTGAAAAGAAAATACCAAGAACAATAAAAGTTACCTTTGGAGAAATAACGAGAAAAACACCTAAACCTGTAGCAACTCCCTTTCCTCCTTTAAATTTGAGAAAAGGCGAAAAGCAGTGTCCTAAAATCGCAAAAAATCCTGCAAGAACCTGGTACTCGAGAGGATAGCCTAAAAACTTTAGAATAAAAACAGGAAGAAAACCTTTTAAAGCATCTAAGAAAAGAACAAAAGCACCATACTTTTTCCCTAAAACTCTTGAAACATTTGTGGCTCCGATATTTCCACTTCCATGTTGTCTGACATCAACTCCCTTTAACTTTCCAATAACATAACCAAAAGGAATAGAACCAAAAAGAAAGGCTAAAAAGCTATACAAAATAACTATAGAGTCAATCATCTTCCTCCCCGAAACTTTCGAAAAATCTTATGAAATAAACAAAACCTGTATAAAGAGCAACTCCAGCCGAAACTATAAGAAAAACTTCTCCTACATTCTTTAATCCAGAAAGTAAAAGAATAATAGAAATCATTATCAAGGTTGTTTTTATCTTTCCCCCTTTAGATGCGGGAATTACTAATCCCCTTGAGGCAGCTATTGCTCTCATTCCTGTTACTGCTTCCTCTCTTCCAACTATTGCAATAACAGAATAAGGATCACACAGTTTAACATAAGCAAGAGATATAAGAGTTGATGAGGTTAAAAGTTTATCTGCTACAGGATCAAGCAACATTCCAAGACTGGTAATGCTCTTTTGTTTTCTTGCAATGTAACCATCAAGAAAATCTGTAACAGCGCTAAGTACAAATAAGACAAGAGCAACAAAAAACTGCTTACTTATGATTGAAAAAACTACAAATGGTAAAAGGAAAATTCTTATTAAGGTTAAAAAGTTGGGAATAGTTTTAACTTTTCCCATAAGTTACACCTTCATAGGCATTATTACATTTTTTAGCTCAGGTTCTTCTTCTGAAACAATTAAAACTGGAGAAATAGGCTGATCCATTAAAATTTTAATAGTATCTCCATCAAAGGAAGAAACGGCTTCAAGAAGATGATTTATATTGAAACCTATCTCAAACTCTTCTCCGCTATACTCAACAGGTATGTTTACTTCAGCTTCTTCGGATGCCGAGTCGAGTTCCATCTTCCTTGCTATTAACCTTAAATTGCCAGGAGTGAGGTTAAGTATAACTGCTCTTATTTCTTCTTTATCGTAAATAACAGAAACCTCTTTAAGAGCGTTAACAAGTTCTTCTCTAATAGCTATGCATTCTAATGGATTATCCTCAGGTATAACAGCCATGTAATCAGGATATTCTCCATCTATTACAGAGCTCCAAAATAGAGTATCTCCAATACGGAAAAAAATCTTGTTCTCTTTCCCAAGAAGCTCAATTTCATCACTTTCTTTAAGAAGTTTCTTAAGTTCAGAAAGAGCTTTTCTTGGAATAATAGAAGAAAACTCTTCTGCTTCCGCTTTCATTTCAAAAAGAGCTAATCTATGACCATCAGTAGCTACTGCATGTATTTTATCTCCAAAAGAGCGAAAATAAACACCGGTAAGGATGTAACGTGCTTCGTCTTTACTAACGGCGTAAGAAACCTTCTTAATTGCTCTATCGATATCAGAAGAAGATAACTTTACTCCAAACGATTCGGGAAACTCAATTTCAGGAAACTCTTCAGGAGGAAGAGTTGCTAAGGAAAAACGGGAATTTGCAGATTTAACAATTAGTTTACTATCATCAGTTTCAACCTCAAACTCTTCTCCAATGAGACTTGAAAAGAGTTTTGCACATTTTTGAGCATTAACTGTAGTTTTTCCAGATTCAGTTACTTCACAATCAATAAAAGTAGAAACTCCAATTTCAAGATTTGTTGCAGTGAGCTTTAAAATATTGTCTTCAGCTTCAAAAAGAATATTGGAAAGAATTGGAATATTACCTCTTTTATCCGCAGCGGAAAAAACTTTTTTCACAGCACTCTTAATATTATTACTACTAATCCTTATTTTCATTACTATCCTCCTATAAGTATTTATACTAAGTAATTATATATAGTAGTAGTAAGGTGCACAAAAAAAGTGCAATGGTTTGTTTAACCTTTGTGTTTCAACAACCTTTTTTCACAAGTTGTGGATAACTCACAAAAATTGTGGATAACTTTTGTGGATAACTTCTGTGGATAACTCAAATTAGTGTGGATAACAGGGGTACCATTTATAGTTATCCACATCTTTACGACTTATCCACATACTTATCCACATACTTATCCACACTCCTGTGGATAACTTCATCAACATCTTGTGAGAACTCTTCTAAACGAACTTCAAGCTCCATGATTATTTGGTTTAGATTAGGATTTTTCTTTCTCATCTCTTCTATCTTATGGACTGCATGAATAACTGTAGTATGGTCATCTCTATTAAAAGCAGAAGCTATTTTAGAGTAAGAAAAGTTTCCTAACTTTCTTGCTAAATACATTGCTATTTGTCTAGCTAAAGCTATTTGCTTTTTTCTGGAAGTTCCTTCCATTTGTTTCATTTCAATTTTAAATTCTTCGCACACGACTTTTTTTATTTTTTCTATTGGTAATTTTTTTGTAGAGGTATTTTTTAAGTTTGTAAAGGTGGTTTCAGAGAAGAGTTCTTTTACAAGTTCTTCGTTTATAGGTTTACCTTCTAAGGTTGCTTTTGCTTTAAGTTTTGTTAGAGCTCCCTCAAGTTGTCTAATGTTTGACTTTATAATGTTTGCTATCAACTTGAGTATACTGTCTTCTACTTCTATTCCTTCTGCTTCTGCTTTTCTTCTCAGTATTGCAATTCTTGTTTCAAAATCTGGCGGTTGTATATCTGCAATTAATCCCCATTCAAAACGACTTCTAAGTCTTTCTGTAAGCATTGGAATATCCTTAGGGGGTCTATCACTGGTTAAGACTACCTGTTTTCCTGCATCGTAAAGAGCATTAAAGGTGTGGAAAAACTCTATTTGTGTTCCATCTTTGCCACTAATAAACTGTATATCGTCTATTAAAAGAACGTCTACTGTTCTATATTTTTCTCTAAATTCAGTCATTTTGTCATTTTTTAGAGCATCAATCAGTTCATTCATGAAGCTTTCAGTGGTTATGTAAACAACTGTTTTTGAAGGAGAGACATTTTTTATAAAATTCCCAATTGCTTGCATAAGGTGGGTTTTCCCAAGTCCTACCCCACCATAGATAAATAGAGGATTATAAGCTTTGCCAGGATTTTCTGCTACTGCTACTGCTGCAGCATGAGCAAATTGGTTATTTGCTCCTACTACGAAATTTTCAAAAGTGTACTTAGGATTAAGGTTTGATTCTAAATTTTCTTTTCTTTTCTTAACTTCAAAGAGGTTAAGTTCTAACTGGAGAGGTTTATGAATATCTTCTGCTAGTACGATTGCCACATCTAATTGTCTTCCAAATTCTTTTGAAACGACTTCTTTTATCACGTTTAGATAATTTTTCTCAAGATACTCTTTTACTATTCTATCTTTTGCTTTTAGTTTTAAAACTCCTGAGTCAATAGATACAACTTTTAAGTCTTTGAACATAGTTTTATAAAGTTGGGGTTTTACTTCTTTTCTTATTTCTCTTAGGCATTTATCCCAAGTTTTTTCCACTTTTGATTACCTCTCCATAAAGAGCAATATATGCATCTACCATTTTATCAACAGAAAACTTATCCATAACCATACTGTAGGCATTTGAAGTGACTTGTTCTTTTAGCTTTTCATCTTCTAAAAGTCTTAAGATTCCCTCTGCAAGAGCTTGTGGATTTTTCTTTGGAACAAGAATTCCTGTTTTTCCATCAATTACAACTTCTTTGGTACCACCGGCATCGGTTGAAACAACCGGTACTTTCAGAAACATTGCTATTAGAATAGAACTTCCAAGTCCTTCAAAATCTGAAGGAAGAACGAATATGTCAAATGCTTTTATGTAGTTTTGAATGTCTTTTTTAAAACCTAAGAGTTTAAAGTTTTCCTGTAGATTTAACCTTTCTATTAACGACTGGAGCTCTTTTCTTAGCTTTCCTTCTCCTGCTACAACAAACTTAGCTTCTGGATATCTTTTGATAAGAATTTTTGCTGCTTCTATAAAGTTTGGAATGTTTTTTTGCTGTGTAAGAGCAGCTGCTGTGCCTATGAGAGGTTTTCCTTTTAACTCTTTTTTTATTCTCTCTACTTTTTCATAATCAACGTTTTTTTCAATTTCTGTATCAACAGCAGAGTAAATAACACTTAATTTATCAGTTGGAATTTTAATAGATTCTTCAAGGACTTCTTTTACATACTTAGAAATTGCCACTACCTTGTCTGTCAATCTGTATTTAAGAGCGGTTACTCTGTTTTTCTTTGGTAAGTAATCAACCCTTCTTGTATAGATGACAGGTTTTTGGTGAAATTTTTTTGAAAGAGCAGATATCGTGTGAGCTTTTGCTGCGTGAGCGTGGATTATGTCAAACTCTTTTCCTACTATTCCGATTCTAAAGATATCCTCAAACTGCCTTCCGGAAAGAGGAATGGTTGTAAAGCCGCTTTCTTTACACTTTTTTTCCAGTTCGTCTCCTTTTCTACATGCAATAGCAGATTCTATTCCTTTTTCCTTTAAACCTTTAACTAAATAAAAAAGCTGTTGTTCTCCACCTCTCCATCCTTTTTCAGTATCAACGTGTAGAATTTTCATAACTATTTCCCTAATTTGATTTTGGTTAAATTTTAAGGC